>CANPWY010000222.1 GCA_947585215.1 uncultured Clostridia bacterium | reverse complement strand
AATCTCGTGGTTTTCGGCGCCGGCGCTGCCGTCGGATATCTTGTCGCGACCAATCATGTGGAGATAAATCTCAATACCGAGCCCATTGTCGAGAAGATAAAGAGCAAGATTGAAGAGATAAAGAGCACGAAGTGCTGCTGCAAGGACGATGAGTGCTGCTGCGGCGACGACTGCTGCTGCGAGGACGAGGACGACGAGTGCTGCTGTGAGGACAGCGAGTGCGGCTGCGACGAGCCGGAGGAGGAGACCGAAGAGACCGAGGAAGCTCCCGAGACTCCCGACGACGAGGACGAGGAGTAAGGAGGCCCGCGCGATGGCAAGGAACATCGGCAGTACTCCGAAAAGCCGGAAAAACCTCACCGGTCTGTGGCTGGCTCTGGCGTTCGGCGCGGGGCTCACGATCGGACTGATATGCAGGGGCGGCTTCGGCTGTAACAACGGCAACACGATAAACCACTATCACTGGACCGAGGACGATTTCCCGATTCCGGACGTCGGCACCGGCGAGCCGGAGAGCTGTGAGTGCTGTCCGGAGGAGAAAACCGACGGAGAGCAGGAAACAGACGGGGAACAGGAAGAGAATTCTTCCGAGGAATGAGCGTCCGAATGGCAAATAGGTAAAAACGGAGGGCATACGCCCTCCGTTTTTCTGTATTTATTCTTGTTGCGCAAACCGTCGATGTATAGTAAAATATAGTCACCGATCAAAAAATACTGTGAGGTGCTCTTATGGGAGTGTTCCGGGCATATACCGAGAGACGGGAGGGCTTCGCCCTCGAGGCGGAGGCTCTGCGTCAGGACCTTCGCGAGGCGCTCGGGGCGGAGATACCGTCCCTGCGCATATTCAACAGGTATGACCTTGAGGGAGTGGAGCGCGAGGTCTACGAGGCGGCGAAGGCCGGAGTGCTCGCGCGCGCCCAGACCGACGTCTGCTATGACGAAGAACTGCCCGAGATAACGGGCAGTCACACCGTCTTTGCGGTCGAGCCGCTGCCCGGTCAGTACGACCAGCGCGCGGACAGCCTCGCCCAGTGCATACAGATGATGACCCGCGCCGAACGTCCCGCCTGCTCGGCGGCGAAGGTGTACGTCTTCGGGGCGGAGGTGCCGGAGGCACTGCTCGGACGGATAAAGGAGTACATCATCAACCCCGTCGAGAGCCGCGAGGCGTCACTCGAAAAACCTGCGACGCTTGCGCGGGAGTACGCCCTTCCGACAGAGGTCGAGACGCTCGAGGGCTTCCGCAGTCTCGACGAAGCCGGCCTCGAGGGACTGCTCGAGGCGAAGGGACTCGCGATGGACATAGCCGACCTCAAGTTCTTCCAAAGCTACTTCGCGGAGGAGGGGCGCGACCCGACGATAACCGAGCTCCGCGTCGTTGACACCTACTGGTCGGACCACTGCCGCCACACCACCTTCGGCACCGAGCTCCGTAATATCGTCATTGACGACGAGCGCGTCCGCGCGGCGTTTGATCAGTACCTGAAGGAGAGAGTGGAGGCGCGCGGGGAGGCGGAGGCCGCCGCACGTCCGATAACCCTCATGGATATCGCCACCGCCGCCGCGAAGGTGCTGAAGAAGCGCGGCGTCCTCAAGGACCTCGACGAGTCGGAGGAGATAAACGCCTGCTCCGTGAAGATACACGCTGTCGTTGACGGCGAGGAGCAGGACTGGATACTCATGTTCAAGAACGAGACGCACAACCATCCCACCGAGATAGAGCCGTTCGGCGGAGCGGCGACCTGCCTCGGCGGCGCGATACGCGACCCGCTGAGCGGACGGAGCTACGTCTATCAGGCGATGCGCGTCACCGGCGCGGGCGACCCGACCGTCCCCGCGAGCGAGACCATCCCAGGCAAGCTCCCGCAGAGGAAACTCACCGTCACGGCGGCGCAGGGTTACTCGTCCTACGGCAACCAGATAGGTCTCGCCACCGGATTTGTGGACGAGCTTTACCATCCGGGATATGTCGCGAAGCGCCTCGAGATAGGCGCGGTCGTCGGCGCGGCGCCGGCGGAGAACATCCGCCGCGAGCGTCCCGCTCCGGGCGACCTGATAATCCTCCTCGGCGGACGCACCGGGCGGGACGGCATCGGCGGCGCGACCGGTTCGAGTAAGTCGCACACCGCAAAGTCGCTTGAGACCTGCGCGGCGGAGGTGCAGAAGGGCAATCCGCCGGAGGAGCGCAAGCTCCAGCGCCTCTTCCGCTCGAAGGAGGCGGCGGCGATGATAAAGCGCTGCAACGACTTCGGTGCGGGCGGAGTGTCTGTCGCGATAGGCGAATTAGCGGACGGACTTGTAATAGAGCTCGACCGCGTCCCGCGCAAGTACGAGGGCCTCGACGGCACGGAGCTTGCGATAAGCGAGTCGCAGGAGAGAATGGCGGTCGTCGTCGCGCCGGAGGACGCGGAGAAGTTCGCGGCGCTCGCGGCGCACGAGAACCTCGAGAGCACCGTCGTCGCGACGGTGACGGAGGAGCCGCGCCTCCGCATGAACTGGAACGGAAAGACCATAGTGGACAT
>CANPWY010000221.1 GCA_947585215.1 uncultured Clostridia bacterium | reverse complement strand
AAGACAGCGCCGCTCCGGGTCGGATGGGCGCTGTGCGGCTCGTTCTGCACGCTCGAACCGGCGACGGCGGCGCTTGAGGCGTTCGCACAGCGCGGAGGCGTGGACATAATGCCGATAATGTCGCCGATAACCTACGGCGAGACTACGCGCTTCGGCACGGCGGAGTACTGGCGGAAGAGAGTGTCCGAGGCGTGCGGAGGAAAGAAGATAATAACAACGGTCGCGGAGGCAGAGCCTATCGGCCCGAAGAAGCTTCTCGACCTGCTGATAATCGCGCCCTGCACTTCAAACACGCTCGCAAAGCTCGCTCTCGGCATCACCGACACGTCGGTGACGATGGCGGCGAAGGCGCATCTGCGCGGCGAGAAGCCGGTGGTCGTTGCGCTCGCGACAAATGACGCGCTCGCGGCGTCCGCAAAAAACATCGGCGAACTGATGGCGCGGCGGAACGTGTATCTCGTCCCGTTCTCGCAGGACGACCCGCAGGGCAAGCCGCGAAGCTGCATCGCGGACTTCGGACTTGTATCTGATGCGGCCGACGCGGCTCTGCGGGGTGTACAGCTCCAGCCGCTGCTGCGCGAACGGCGCGAGAAGTGACGCCGGCGAAACTTTGCTTCGCGCCGCATCGGCCTTTCCCAAACGGTTCCATAAGAACCGTTTGGGAGCCCTTTGGATTTAAATGCTCGACGGAAATAAATTCCGTCTGCGCAAATTCGGCGCAGCGCGCCGAATTTAACCGCGCCAGGCGCGGAGCGACGCGGCGCTGCGGGGTGTACAGCTCCAGCCGCTGTTGCGCGAACGGCGCGGGAAGTAACCCTTATACGGGCTGATTTTCAAAAAGTCGCGCACTTTTCGTAGGCTCGGGCGGGGAACGGCATCGGCTGTTCCCCGCCTTTTTTCGCCGCACACGTCGAAAATGAGCCTTGCGTGGCGGACTTCAGGAAAAATTTTTCGCAGGAAATTACAGGAAATTTTGATCGCCGTTCCTAAAAATTTTGTTACTATTTTGTAACCAATTTGTAACTATTATCGGTGTGTTCCCGCGCGTGATTTGCGAAAAAAGTTACATAGAAAATTTGCGCACAATTCAAACCGAAAATCAATATTGGCCTGCAAATTGTCGAAATCTGCGCACAATGCTTGACAAATCGAATATTCTGAGGTATAATCTACCTGTTTGAAAAAGAGCGGCAGAAATTTTATGTAAACCGAATGTCGTTAAAAAGTTTGGTAACAGCAAGAACGAAGTTTGTAACTTTTTCGCCGGAGGTATTTTCCAAAGGAAGCCGGGATAGAATGTCAGTGGGAAAATCACCCAAAGACACCGCCCGAACCGGCGAAAAAGAGGAGGACGTAATGCGAACATTTATGAGAATAGCGTGGCGCGCGGGCTGTCTGCTGCTTGCGATGGTGCTCGTCTGGCTCTCGATGGGCATGTCGGCCGCCGCCGCGGAGGAAGAGATCATCCCGAGCGACGAGCCGGTCGAGATCGCGGAACTCGCGCCGGACGTGACGCTCCCGTGCGACAGGGTGACGCTTGTGGCGGACGGCTCGAGCGAGGAGTTCAGCGCCGAGCTCGGCACGGTCGAAAACCTGCTCAAGGTGGCGGGAGTGGAGCTCGGCGAGTACGACGTGGTACGCCCCTCGGCGTCGGAAGCGCTCGAGGGCGGCACGGAGGTCGTGGTGCTCCGCGCAACGACAAGGATCGTCACCTGCTCGATAGGTATACCGTTTGAGACCGAGAGAATACCGAACGAGTACATCCCCAAGGGGACCGAGAACGTCCTCCGCGAGGGCAAGGCGGGGCTGGAGGTCACGACCTACACCGTGACCGAAGTCGACGGTGAGATCGTCGCCGCGACCGCCGCTGTCGTTGAGACGGTGCGCGAGCCGGTACCGAAGGTAGTCGAGTACGGCCCGGGCGGCACGCTCGTCACGCCGGACGGCAGGACGCTGGAGTGGAGCTACAAGATAGACGGTACGGCGACGGCGTACACCACAGAGAATTCGACAAACAAGACGAACGCCACCGGCCATATCGCACGGGAAGGCACGATCGCGGTAGACCCGAGGGTCATACCGCTCGGGTCGAAGGTCTACGTCGCGTCGAGAGAGGGCGCGCGCCGGAGCTGGAGCTACGGCGAATGCGTCGCGGAGGACACCGGCGGCGCGATAAAGGGCAGCATCGTCGACCTGTACTTTGACACGGTGAACCAGTGCCTGTCGTTCGGACGGCGCAGTTGCACCATCTACGTATTCGGAAAGTAAGAAATGCGGGAGAGGCTGTTGCCTCTCCCGTGTTTTTGTAAAGCCTCGCAAAGTTTCCCGCTAAAATCAGACTATTCCGCTGATGCGGACGATCTCGATGCCCTTCTTCTCCCACGCGTCGAGGATCTGGTTGAAGCCGAGCGAGTCGCTTGCCATGTGGCCCGCGACGATGAAGTTGCACTTGTTGAGCTTGCGGAGGCCCTCGAGGACGTCGGGGGTGGCGTGCATCGTGACAAACGTTCCGACGCCGGCGTTGGTCTCGGCTATGTACTCGTCAAGCGACGGAGCGCCGACGCCGTACATCTCGACGTAGATCTT
>CANPWY010000220.1 GCA_947585215.1 uncultured Clostridia bacterium | reverse complement strand
CGCGGTTCTCGATAGCCTCCACCACGGCGTCCATGTTCCCCGACTTCACCTTTGCCGCGAAGAACTCGGTCGCGGTGACGTTCATGAGCGGGAACTTGCCGGCGTACTCGTCGAGCATCGACAGGTCTATGCCGTAGGTGTCGCTGACGATGCCGTCGTCAAAGTCCATCATGGCGGGCAGATCGTCGTAGTCCTCCGCGACCTTGTCCATGAAGCTCTTGACGTCCGCTATGTCCTCATAACCGCCGGATGTGCCGCCGGGGTTGGAGTCCGGCTCGTCGGAAGGCTCGTCGGTCTCGGGTGCCGGCGTGGACGGCTCTACGGACGGCACGGTCGAGGGCTCGGTGCTCGCGGCGCCGTTTCCGCCGCCGCAGGACGCAAGTCCGAGCGCAAGCGCAAGCGCGAGGATAAGTGCAATGATGCTTCTCTTTTTCATAATGTCTCTTCCTTTCGAGATGTATTTTTCTAGACCGCCGCGCGGCCGGGGTATCCAGTGTATTATGTTCCCTTCTTCGGGAATTACTCGTAGGTTGCTCTGAAGTAGTCCGCTATATCGGCGGCATGCTCGTTTATGACAAAGAGTATGTAGTCTCCTTTTTTGACGATCTCGTACTTCTGCACCAGCTCATACTGATCGACAAGGTACGTCGACCACTGTTCCTTGAGGTAGTCCAACCGTCCCTCGATTCCCTCGTTGACACTTTCCACATTGTCCGACTTGACGTGCGCGACGAAGATCTCGGTCGCATGCACGTTCATCAGCGGGAACTTTCCGGCGTATTCCTCAAGAAGGGATGGGTCGATATGATACCAATCGCTGATAATATCGTCGTCAAAGTCCATGCTCGCCGGGCTCTCATAGCTGTTGTAGACGGCCTCCACGAAATCCTTGACGTCCGCGTTCTTCTCCAGCTCGGGAAGCACTACCTCTTCGGAGGGCTCCGGCGATTCGGAGGACTCGCCGCCGCCCATGCCTCCCGGCTTGACCCAGCCGGCTATCGGCGGCGCGGAAGGAAGCGGCTCCTCGGAGATCTCCGGCTCAGCGGGCGGCTCGGGCGTCGCGCTCGGCTCGGCGGACGTCGCGGGGGTCGGGGTCGGCGCAGTCGAGGGCTCGGCGGTCGGAGCCTTTGTCGGTTCGGCGGACGGCGTCTTCGTCGGCACCGGCGACGCCTCAATGCTCGGGGTCTCGGAGGGCTCGACGGACGGTTCCTCGCTCGGCTCGGCGGACGGTTCCTCCGTCGGTTCTTCGGAGGGCTCGGGCGTCTCGCTCGGCTCCGCGCTCTCCGGCGCGGACGGGGACGGGCTCGCGGTCGGCGTCATGCTCTCCGGGACGTTCGAGGGCTCGGTCGAGACCTCGTCCTCTCCGCCGGACGAGCACGCGGCAAGCGACAGCGCGAGGGCAAGCGTAAGGAGTATCGCAATTACTCTTTTCATCGTTTTACTCACCTTTCAACAATTTGGTCCGAAATGCGACCGTCTGTTAGACGTACGCGCTTCCTGAAAGTTCCATAAAATATCTTTTTATTCCGCGTCCCGACGGCGGAGAAGCTGCTGCTTTATCCCCCAGAGCTTCTCGGAGAGATCGACGTAGTAGGTGTGCGGGTTCTCGAAGCGCGTCACCTCGTCCCAGAGGCTCGCGACCTCGCGCGCGCAGTGGGCGCGGATCTCCTCTATCGAGGGTTTGTTGTACACCAGCTCGCCCGAGCGGTAGATTTGGACGCCGAGCTCGCGCGCGGTGTAATTCTCTATCGTCTTGCGCTTCCATGTGTACTCGGGGTCGAAGAGTTCGAGCGGACGGCTCCCGTCCGGCGGCTCCTCGTCAAAGACGCAGAGAAGGTCGGCCTCCGCCTTGCCCGTCGCGTTGTCGTAGAGGCGGAAGGCGCGCTTGAAGTGCGGGTTCGTTATCTTCGAGGCGTTCTCGCTTATCTTTATCTTCGGCTCGACCGCGCCGTCCCGCTCCACCGCGACGAGCTTGTACACCCCTCCGAACACCGGCGAGTCCTTCGAGGTTATGAGCCTTTCGCCCACGCCGAAGGAGTCCACCTTCGCGCCCTGGCGTATGAGGTCGGTTATGATATACTCGTCAAGCGAGTTGGAGGCGATTATCTTAATCCCGGGCAGGCCCGCGTCGTCAAGCATTTTCCGCGCACGGCGCGAGAGGTATGCAATGTCTCCCGAGTCAAATCTTATCCCGCCGCGCTCTATGCCCGCCTCGCGGAACGCGCGTATCGCGTTCGGAACGCCGCTGCGGAGGGCGTTGTAGGTGTCGACAAGCAGGGTGGCGTTCTGCGGGTAGAGCCGGCAGTAGGTGCGGAACGCCTCGAGCTCGGTCGGAAACATCTGCACCCAGCTGTGCGCCATCGTCCCGCCGCAGGGGACGCCGAAGTCGCGGTCAGCTATGGCGCACGCGGTTCCGGCGCATCCCGCGATGTACGCGGCCCGCGCGCCGTATATCGCGCCGTCCGCGCCCTGCGCGCGGCGCGAGCCGAACTCGCTTATCGCCCTGCCCTGCGCGGCACGGACTATCCTGTTCGCCTTCGTCGCTATGAGCGACTGATGGTTGATGCTGAGGAGCACGAAGGTCTCGATAAACTGCGCCTCTATCGCGGGCGCGCGGACGGTGAG
>CANPWY010000219.1 GCA_947585215.1 uncultured Clostridia bacterium | reverse complement strand
GTATGGACCGCTGCGGATGGTGCCTCGGCTACGACAAGATGGAAAAGTACCACGACGAGGAGTGGGGAACGCCGCTGCACGACGACCGCGCGCAGTTCGAGTTCCTCTCCCTCGAGGTGATGCAGTGCGGGTTGAACTGGACGATGATGATAAAGAAGCGCGAGATCTTCCGCGAATGCTTCGACGGCTTCGACTTTGAGAAAATAGCGCGCTACGGCGAGCGCGACATAGAGCGGATAATGTCGGCGGAGGGGATGATAAAGTCCCGCCGGAAGATAGAGGCGATAATCAACAACGCTCGGCGCTTCCTTGAGATGCGCCGGGAGTTCGGTACTTTCAGCGACTGGCTGTGGAGCTTCACCGGCGGGAAGACCGTCTGCTACATCGGCCACGGGAAGGAGAACGCCGCGCCGGTCGCGCGCAACGGCCTCTCGGACGACATAAGCCGCGAGCTGAAAAAGAGAGGCTTCAAATTCCTCGGCTCGGTGACGGTCTACTCCCACCTTCAGGCGTGCGGTATAATAAACGACCACTCGGAGCACTGCTTCCGTTACCGCGAGATAGTCGAGAACTATCCCACCGTGCGCAAGCGCCGCGACCGCGAAGCCTGACCCGCTTGCTCCGTCAAAAACAAAACCGCAACAAAGCGCACCCGATTTCTTATGAAATCGGGTGCGCTTTTACGCCTCGCAGAGTTCGCCGCTTACGCGGCGAATAAATCCAATTATTTTTCCCGACGGCGTGTACGTCGGGAAAAATACTTCTCGCGGAGCGTGCGTCGATTTTCCGCCAAAGGCGGAAAACTCGGCGCGTAGCGGAGTGTTGCCGCCGGCAGAGCTCCGCTCTGTCCGGCGGCCTCGCGGAAAATTGGTAAAGGAGCGGGCAAAGCCCGCTCCTGCGATTTTCCGCGAGTTATAATAGCATTACGCCCTTCTCCCCACACTCCCGGCGAATCTCCGCCGGCCAAACCGACGTCTGCACCTCGCCGATGTGTGCCTTTCCGAGAAGGAGCATCGCGAGGCGGGACTGCCCTATGCCGCCGCCTATAGTGAGCGGAAGCTCGCCCGCGAGGAGCATGCGGTGGAACTGCAGCTTCCGGCGGTCGTCACAGCCGGACTCGGTGAGCTGACGGTCGAGGCTCTCCGGGTCGACGCGGATGCCCATGCTGCTGAGCTCGAACGCACAGCCGAGCAGGTCGTTCCAGAAGATGATGTCGCCGTTCATGCTCCAGTCGTCGTAGTCGGGCGCGCGCCCGTCGTGCGGCCGGCCGGAGCGGAGCTTTCCGCCTATTCCTATCACAAAGACGGTCTTGTGCTCCTTTGCTATGACGTTTTCGCGCTCCCTCGGCGTGAGGTCGGGGTACATGTCCTCGAGCTCCTGCGCCGTGACGAATTTCACCCGGCGCTCGAGCGTGCCGGTCTGCGCGAGCTTCGGGTATATCGCCTGCACGGTGGCCTGCGTGTCGCAGACGGCCTTCACGATGTCCATGACGGTAGATTTGAGGTAGTCGAGCGTCCTGTCCTTCTCGGTGATGACCTTCTCCCAGTCCCACTGGTCGACATATATCGAGTGGAGGTTGTCAAGCGCCTCCTCGTCACGGCGTATGGCGTTCATGTCGGTGTACAGCCCCTTGCCGGGGTAGAAGCCGTAGAGGTGGAGCGCCATGCGCTTCCACTTCGCGAGCGACTGCACGACCTGCGCCGTCGTGCCGGTGTACTTTATGTCGAAGCCGACCGGCCGCTCGACGCCGTTGAGGTCGTCATTGAGTCCGGTCTCCGCCTCCACAAACAGCGGCGCGGAGACGCGATGCAGGTCGAGCGCGGCGGAGAGATTGTCCTCAAAGAGACGCTTGAGCAGGCCGATGGCCTTCTGCGTGTCGTAGGCGCCGAGGATGCTTTTGTAGCCTTCGGGTATGCAAGCCATTGTTCGTTCCTCCCGGCATCCTGTCCGCGTGAGCGGCAGGATGAAATATTATACTGATTATATCGCATAAAACTGCAAATTGCAAACGAAAAATCGGGGACGCGCCGTCCCGCTTGAAAATATTTCCGGGGCGTGCTATACTGTTCACACGGACGCGGCGATTCGCCACGCAGAGACGAAAACGACGGAGGAAGATATATGTTTGACGTGACGAAGCTCGAATGGACGCGAGCCCCGAAGTCCTTCTCGATAGAGGAAGGGCGGATAGAAATAGTGACCGAGCCGCACACCGACCTGTGGCAGCGCACCTACTACCACTTTAGAAACGACAGCGCGCCGGTGCTCCAGATGCGGACGGGCGAGAAGTTTTTCTCCTTTGTCGTAAAGACCGAGTTTGAGAGCAAGCACCGCTTCGACCAGTGCGGCGTAGTCATGTATCTGAACAGCGAAAACTGGCTCAAGGGCTCGATAGAGTACGAGAACGAGGAGTTCCAGCACCTCGGGAGCGTGGCGACAAACCACGGCTACTCCGACTGGGCAACCACCGCCGTGGACGCCTTGATAAAGTCCATGTGGTACAGACTGAGCCGCCGCGAGGACGACTTCTGCATTGAGTGCTCGCGGGACGGGGTAAACTTCTCGCAGATGCGCGTCTGCCACATGTGGGACGCCGTGGGAGAGGTGACCTTCGGGGTGTACGCGTGCAGTCCGGAGGACTCGTCGTTCAG
>CANPWY010000218.1 GCA_947585215.1 uncultured Clostridia bacterium | reverse complement strand
AGCCTCACTACAGAGAAGCGCTCCGACCGTCAGTACGAGGTGGAGTTCCGCGACGTGTCGTTCAGGTATCCGAATACCGACCGCTGGGCGCTCCGCCACGTCTCGGTGAAGTTCCGCGTCGGAACGCGCCTTGCGATAGTCGGCGAGAACGGCAGCGGCAAGAGCACGTTCGTGAAGCTGCTCTGCCGCCTCTACGACCCGCAGGAGGGCGAGATACTGCTGAACGGGATAGACATCCGCAAGTACGACTACGACGATTACATGGCGGTGTTCAGCATGGTATTCCAGGACTTCACGCTGATGAGCCGACCGCTCGGCGAGAACGTCGCGGGAGGTCTGCGCTATGACCGTGAGCGCGTCAAAAAGAGCCTTGAGGACGCGGGGT
Organism: uncultured Clostridia bacterium; assembly: GCA_947585215.1. Classification (GTDB taxonomy): domain Bacteria; phylum Bacillota; class Clostridia; order Oscillospirales; family JAAYOS01; genus CANRIN01. Next base: position 2,269 of record CANPWY010000218.1, on the reverse strand, counting down.
TCGGCGAGAGGCTCGCGGAGCTGCCTCGGGGACTTGATACGATGCTCTACCGCGACTTCGGGGAGGAGGGCGTCCAGCCCTCCGGCGGAGAGGCGCAGAAGATAGCGATAGCGCGGGCGCTCTGTAAGGACGCGCCGTTCATCGTCCTCGACGAGCCGACGGCGGCGCTCGACCCGATAGCCGAGGCGGAGATATACCGGCAGTTTGACAGCATATCGGGCGACAGGACGGCGATATACATCAGTCACCGCCTCTCGAGCTGCCGGTTCTGCGACGAGATACTTGTCTTCGACGACGGCGGCATAGCGGAGCGCGGCACGCACGACGGACTGCTCGCGCGCGGAGAAAAGTACGCGGAGCTGTGGAACGCACAGGCGCAGTACTACGAGTGATCCGCGGCTGAAATTTGCAAAACCCGCGTCGCTGTGCTACAATAGACGCAAATAAATACGGGAGGCAGGGCTTTGTTTATCCTCATGGCGGTCTCCGCTCCATGCAAGGTTTGAGGATACTGCATGGAGCGATAACGACCCGAAATATCCTCGGACTTTGCAATTTTGATAACATATCATCAGAATCAAAGGAGCAAAGTCAAAATGAAAAACAGAATAAGGGAAATGCGCGCGTTCTGCGTGCTCTGGCCGACGCAGGCACTTTCGCAGCTCGGGAGCGCCATGACGTCCTTTGCGCTGACGCTGTGGCTGTTCGAGCGGACGGGCTCGGCGCTCGCGGCGTCGCTTCTCTCGATATGCTCGTACGCGCCGTATGTGCTGATGAGCATCTTCGCCGGCGCGCTCTCGGACAGGTGGAGTAAAAAGACAGTACTCCTCGTATGCGACGCGCTCGCGGCGTGCTGTACGCTCGCACTGCTTGTCCTCCTGCGCGCGGACGCGCTCCGTCCCGCGCACATGTACGTCCTGAACGCAGTCACCGGGCTGATGAACACTGTCCAACAGCCGGCGGGCGACGTCGCCATGACGCTGATAGTCCCGAAGGAGGAGTACGGGAGGACAAGCGGACTGCGGTCCTTTTCCGGCTCGCTTGTCACGGTACTGCACCCCGTCGCGGCGACGGCACTATTCGCGCTCGCGGGTCTCGAGGGAGTGATATACGCCGACCTCGCGACGTTTGCCGTGGCGTTCCTCGCACTGCTGTTCTTCGTCCGCATCCCAGAGCCGGAGAAAGCCTCGGCGGAGGAGGGCGGAGCGGAGCGCGAGACGCTGCTAGAAAGCGCACGCTCCGGCCTCCGCTATCTGCGCGGGCACGGAATGATCCTCCGGCTGATACTCTTCCTCGCGGCGGTGAACCTCGTCGCGAGCGCGTTGGACGCGGCGCTCGTGCCGTTCGTGCTTCTCCGCGAGAGCGAAGCGACGCTCAGCGCGGTGACGGCGTGCGCCGGAATAGCGTCGCTTGCGGGGAGCCTGCTCGTGACAATCCTGCCCGCGCCGCGCGACCGCATACGCACGATAGTGTATACGCTCCTGCTGTCACTTACGACGGAGAACTTCATCCTTGCCTTTTCGCGTTCGCCCGTCGTCTGGTGCGCGGCGCAGTTTGCGGGCTGGTTCGTGATACCCATGATGAACTCCAATCTCGACGTTGTGACGCGCTCCACCGTCCCGGCGGAGATGCAGGGGAGGGTGTACTCCTGCCGGAACACGCTGCAGTTTTTCACGATACCGATAGGGACGTTTCTCGGCGGTTTCCTCGTGGACAGGGTCTGCGAACCGCTCATGGCGTCCGTACCGCCGGACGGCCTCGCGGCGAAGCTGTTCGGCACGGGAACGGGCTCCGGCGCGGCGCTCGTGATGTTTTTGCTCGGCATGGCGGGCGCGGCGGTATGCGCGGCGTTCGCGTTCCTGCTTAGAAATGACAGGTTCATCGAACCCACGGACAAAACCGGATAACGGCAAAAAGCTCCGGCGGTTTTTACCGCCGGAGCTTTTTAAGTCTGTCAAAAAAGTTCATCAGAACTTTTTTGACAGACTTTCGCGGGAAATCGCACTCGCTTCGCTCGTTTACCAATTTCCCGCGAGGCCGTCGGACAGAGCAGAGCTCTGCCGACGGCAAACGCCGGTCTACGCTCCTCACTTCGCTTGAAGCACGACCGGCGGGAGGAGCGAAGCGGAGTGCGCCTCGCGGCGAATTGGTAAGGGGGCAGACTTTGTCTGCCCCCGCGATTCGCCGCGAAATGTCTTACTTGCTTGTCAGGAACGCGCGCAGCCCCTTATAGGTCATGTAGAGGTCGAGCTTGGAGATTATCTCCCAC
>CANPWY010000217.1 GCA_947585215.1 uncultured Clostridia bacterium | reverse complement strand
GATTACACTCCATCATATTCGGGAGGCGGGAATTGGTGACTCAACCCAGAAGGCGCACGCCGCCGTCCCCAGCGGCGGCATACTGCCGCTCGGTAAACGCGCCAGCGTCCATCAGCTTTTCCGCGAGGACCGTTCCGTTTTTGCACTTTGCCGAGAGAGCCCGCCACGAGACGTAAGCCATCGAGTCGCGGATGAAGCTCTGCCTCAAGAGGCTGTCATGCTCAAAGGCGGTTATCACTCCCAGCCGCTCCGCGGCGGACGGGGCGTCAGCCCAGTCAAAATCTCCGGCGTCCTCGCTGTAGCCGAGGGCGCGGAGCAGGAATGTCATGTACATCTCCGCCGTAGCCGGAGAGTTGGGGTCAAAGCGGGAGTTGCCGACGCCCAGGGCATACCCCTTCGAGTAGGCGTAGCCGGCATACTTTGCGGGCTCGCCGTTGTTCCACGCCGGCAGGTCGGTAAAGGGACACGCGCCGGTGTAGGCAAGCGCCTCGTCCTCCTCCCCGAGCAATCGGATAAACATGATAAGCGCCTCGAGGCGCGTCGCACTCCGTCCGAGTTCAAAGCCCTTGCTCGCGCCGCGCATCACGCCGAGCGTGCGGAGCGCAAAGGCCGCGTCCGTATGTCTCGGCCGTGCGGCGGGGAGCACCTGATAGCTTCCGCTCACGAGTATGTCCGCGCCGGACGCCGTCTCCGCGCCGGCAAGGCGCTCGCCGTCCGTGACGACGTACCGCGTCCCGACGTTCATGGGCATAGAGGCGTAGTTCAGCACTGCGGAGGTCACGTTGACTATCTCCGCCGCCCGCTCACCCGCAAGTTTCGCCGCGCCTCTCATAAGGCGCATCTCGCCGCCCTCCGCGACTATAAGCCGCTCTCCTGCGGCAAGGCGCACGGTGACGGGGCCTTCCGAAGTGAACAGAAATCCGTCGTCCATCAGGCGCATGTACGCCTCGTACTCGATCTGCCGGTCAAGCCCGGATGAGTTTATCTGCACGCCGGACGTATCCAGTCCGTTTATTGTCTGCAGTGCCTCGTCGCGAATAGCGGCAAGAGCCGGCTCCGCCGAGCTGACCGCCGCGTCAAGGTTCGCGTTGAACTGCGGTATGACTTTCTTCTCTATGTAGCTGAGGGTCGCGACCGGGTCTGCTCCCGTGCCGCCGCCCGCCGCCAGCGAGGCCGCCGCGGCGAGCAGCATCACCGCAAGTGACGCCGCTATGAACCGTTTGAGCGCCATGGCCGCACCTTCCTTTCGGGGCATTCCGCCCAGTATCCTTATATATTGTACCACAGAACACGCCCGCTGTTCAACATCATTTTTCGCGCGCTTTCGCCGCGCAAAACACGGCCGGAGGCGAAATTCGCCTCCGGCCGGTCTCGCACATGAAAAACGCGCCGCGTCAGTTTTTCTCCGTGTCGTCGTGGCGGAGGATCTTCCAGCGCTCGCCGAGCTTAGGATACGCCTGCGAGAGGCGGCTGCGGAGCCTCCGCTCGTGCCTTATCCTGCGCTCGCTGTACCTCCGGCGGGAGCGCTCGAGCTTATCGTGCAGTTCCTGCGTCATGCGGTGGAACTCCTCCGTGTTCAGCGCGCGCTTCTCACGCGCCTCCTCGACCTTTTCATGGAGCGAGACCGCGAGCTTGTCAAACGTATGCATCTTGCCGAGTATCAGCACCGAGTCCGCAACGCAGATAACGCCAATGACCGCGAGCGCAGATATTCCGATCCAGAGCGGCACGCTCGCTATGACGGAGTCGAGCCAGGGCACGAGGAAGAGAATAGCAAGCGTCGCGAGCGGCCCCCAAGCGAGGCTCTCCGGCACGGCTATGCGTCCGTTCAGGTTGAAGCGGTGGTCGGAGTAGTCCCACCAGCGCTGATGGAACAGCTTCTCAAGGAGCCACCCCACGAAGTACTCCACGGCGCAGGCTATCACCGCACTCACTACGAGCAGAGCCGCTACGCCGTGCGCTGTCGGCGCGCCGCCCCGGAAGAGCAGGAGCTTCACCGGCGACAGCACCGCGATGATTATGCACATCGCCGTCCCGTATATCGGGCATATCGGCCCGGTGAGGAACCCTCGGTTGACGAATTTCTTCTGTTGAAAGCTCACAAGCGCGCTCTCGAGCGTCCATCCCACAAAGCTGAATATCAGGAAATACCAACAGAAGTTGTAGATACCGGGCATAGTTCCTCTTCCTCCAAACAAATTTACACGGCATACAGTATACCAATTTTCGGGAAAAAAGTCAAATCAATCATATTTGACAATCCGGCAAAAACAGGCTATCATAGAGACAAATATATGCGAAAAGAGCCTTCTTACTTATGGATAACGGCAAGACAAAGATACCGGCGGCGGTCGTCCGCCGTCTCCCCCGCTACTACCGGTGCCTCTCCGCGCTCGAGCGCGAGGGCGCGGAGCGCACGAGCTCGCAGGAGCTCGCGCAGGCGCTCCGCCTCACCGCCTCGCAGGTTCGGCAGGACCTCAACCACTTCGGCGGCTTCGGCCAGCAGGGCTACGGCTACCACGTCCGCCCGCTCCGCGAGGGCATCGGCGCGGCACTCGGCATACGCGAGCCGCGCGGAGCGGTGCTCCTCGGCGCGGGGAACCTCGGCCGCGCGATACTGAAAAACTTCGACTTTGAGGCGTGCGGCTTCCGGAT
>CANPWY010000216.1 GCA_947585215.1 uncultured Clostridia bacterium | reverse complement strand
ATGACCGGCAGCAGCGCGCGCTCCGCGAGCGCGCCGTGGCCTATCTCGCGCCTGCCGGGGCCGCGCAGTCCGCGCGCCTCGCCGACGGAGTAGGACGGGAAGTTGTAGTGGTGCATGTAGCGCTTGAACTCGTCGTTATAGATGTTGTCGAGCTTCTGCTGGTCGCTTATGACGCCGAGCGTGCAGCTCGTGAGGACCTGGGTCTGTCCGCGCGTGAAGAGTCCCGAGCCGTGGGTGCGCGGCAGGACGCCGACCTCCGCCGCGAGCGGACGAATCTCGTCCATGGCGCGGCCGTCGACGCGCTTGCCCTGCATCAGCCACTCACGGACGACGACCTTCTGGGCCTTGTACATTATTTCTTCCATCTGCTCGGTGACGTGCGGGTACTCCTCGCCGAAGTGCTCGATTATCTCGCCGCGGACGACCTCGAGGCGCTCCTCGCGGACGTTCTTGTCGTCAGTGTCGAGCGCGTACTGGAGCTTGTCGTGCGCCCACTCCTTGACCTTAGCGCAGAGCTCCTCGTCAAAGGAGCTCGCGGCGGGGACGAACTTCTCCTTGCCGACCTCGGCGACCATGCCGTTGATGAACTCGACTATCTTGCGGTTCTCTGCGTCGGCGAGCATTATCGCGTCAAACATGACGTCCTCCGGCACCTGATCGGCGCCGGCCTCTATCATGACGACCTTCTTTGCGGTGGACGCAACGGTGAGGGCGAGGCTCGACGCCTCACGCTCGGCGGCGTTCGGGTTGAGTATCAGCTTGCCGTCCACAAGTCCGACGGCGGTGCCGGCTATCGGCCCGTTCCACGGCACGTCGCTTATAGCAACGGCGGCGGAAGCGCCTATCATGCCGACTATCTCGGGCTGGACGTCCGGGTCCTGACTCATGACGGTGCAGATTATCGCAACGTCGTTACGCATGTTCGAGGGGAAGAGCGGGCGCATCGGACGGTCGATGAGGCGTCCGTTCAGCGTGGCCTTCTCACCGGCGCGACCTTCGCGGCGGTTGAACGAGCCCGGTATCTTGCCCGCGGCGTAGAGCTTCTCCTCGAAGTCTACAGAAAGCGGGAACCAGTCGATACCCTCGCGCGGACGCGCGGATGCGGTGACGGTGACGAGCACGGCGGTCTCTCCGCAGCGGCACATGAGCGCCGCGTTCGCGAGCTCGGCCACCTTGCCGTACTCGAAGCTGAACTCCTTGCCCGCTATTTCCGTTTTGAAAACGCGGTAGTCCTTGAATTCTCTCCTTGTGACCATATACTTCTTATACCTCCTGTTTTATAAATCAAACGGAGGGACTCCCTTTAGCACTTGAAAACGCGCTCACAGAGAGCATTTTCAAACGCTAAAAGGTCGCCCCAAGCCGCTTATTTGCCTGATGACCGTGAAAGAGCGGGGCGGCGGACCGCCCCGCCCTGCGGGTGACTTACTTACGGATGCCGAGCTTTGCGATAAGCGCGCGGTAGCGCTCGATGTCCTTGGAAGCAAGGTAGTCGAGCAGACGGCGGCGCTTGCCGACCATCATGAGCAGGCCGCGGCGCGAGTGATTGTCGTGCTTGTGGACCTTCAGATGCTCGGTGAGCTGGTTGATGCGCTCGGTGAGTATCGCGACCTGGACCTCCGGCGAGCCGGTGTCGGTCGGATGGGTGCGGTTGGCTTCAATGATTTCGGTCTTCTTTTCCTTGAGGATCATAACGAACTATCACCTTTCTTTGATTATTTTCGTGCGGCGAAGTACCGGGCGGGTGACCTACTCAACCTGAGCTGTCTCCACGGAACTGCGCCGCCGACACAGATGCAACAGATATTATAGCACGGAGTTTCCGGTTTGTAAACATCTCCGCGCCGATTTTTCCGAATTTTTTCAGTCGACCGGCAGGAGCTCCTCGAGCTTCTCGCAGGTGTCCTCGAGGTATCCGCCCTCGAATAACTCGATAAGTCCGTTGTCGCTCTGGCTCGCGAGCGCCGGGTCTATCGGGATCCTGCCGAGCATCGGGATGCCGAACTCCTCGGCGACCTTCTCGGTCTTGCCCTCTCCGAAGGGATAGAGCTTCTTGCCGCAGTCGGGGCACTCCATATAGCTCATGTTCTCGACGATGCCGAGTATCGGGATATTCATGAGGCCCGCCATCTTGACGGCCTTTGTGACTATCATCGAGACGAGCTCCTGCGGGCTCGTGACGACGATTATCCCGTCCACCGGCACCGACTGGAACACGGTGAGCGGAACGTCTCCGGTTCCGGGCGGCATGTCGACGAACATGTAGTCCACGTCGACCCACACGACGTCGGTCCAGAACTGCTGCACGACACCGCTTATGACCGGGCCGCGCCACACGACGGGGTCGGTCTCGTTCTCAAGCAGGAGGTTCACCGACATGACGTCGATGCCGGTCTTCGAGCGCACCGGGAGGATACCCCACTCGGTCGTGAGGGCGCGCTGCTTCAGGCCGAACGCCTTCGGTATCGAGGGACCGGTCACGTCCGCGTCGAGTATGGCGGCGCGGCGCTCGCGGCGGCTCATGCCGACGGCGAGCAGGCTCGTAACGAGGCTCTTGCCGACGCCGCCCTTGCCGCTCACAACGCCGATGACCTTCTTTATCGAGCTCATGCGGTGCGGCAGGCGGTGTCCGTTTTCGTCCACCTCCTCGCGGGAGGCGCACGCCTC
>CANPWY010000215.1 GCA_947585215.1 uncultured Clostridia bacterium | reverse complement strand
AGGGCTTCGTCATAAAGCCCGCCGGCTGGGAAAAGGGCGGCTCGTATCCCGGCCTTCTCGAGATACACGGAGGCCCGAAGGCCGCCTACAACGTCGCCTACAACCACGAGATGCAGGCGTACGCGGCGCAGGGGTACTACGTCTTCTTCTGCAACCCGCGCGGGTCGAGCGGACGGACAAGCGAGTTTGCCGACGTCACCGGCAAGCTCGGCACGATAGACTACCGCGACGTGATGGAGTTCACGGACGAGGTCCTCGCCCGCGAGCCGGAGCTTGACGAAAAGCGGCTCGGCGTCCTCGGCGGGAGCTACGGCGGCTTCATGACGAACTGGATAATCGGCCACACGAACCGCTTCGCCGCCGCCGCAAGTCAGCGTTCAATCTCGAACTACTTCACGAAGTGCCTCACGACCGACATCGGCCACTACCACAACCTCACCCAGATGGAGACCGACCCGTGGCAGGGCGCGGATGTGTTCTGGGAGCACTCGCCGCTGAAGTATGCGGATAAGTGCGTCACCCCGACGATATTCATCTGCTCCGACCACGACTTCCGCTGCTGGTTCGCGGAGGGCATACAGATGTACAACGCCATCCGCCGCAACGGCGTGGACGCGCGGCTCTGCATCTTCAAGGACGAAAATCACGAGCTCTCGCGCTCCGGCAAGCCTAAGAACCGCATTTCCCGCCTCGACGAGATGCTGAAGTGGTTTGACAGATACCTCAAGAAGTAAGTCCGTTCATACATACAGAGCGGAGGCCCGCGCGGTCTCCGCTCTTTTTTCGGAAAATTACGATTCGGATGTGACCCCGGCGCTTCAAAACCCCACTTACTGGGTGAGAACGAAAGGAGGCGGTAAGCTTGGACGACGAGAGGATAACCGGTCTGTTCTTCGCGCGGGACGAGGCGGCGCTGTCGGAGGCGAGCGAGAAGTACGGCGCGGCGCTGCTGCGCCTCGCGCGGCGGCTCCTCGGCTCGCGCGAGGACGCGGAGGAGGCGCTTAACGACACCCTCCTCCGCGCGTGGAACGCCATCCCGCCCGCGCGCCCCGCAAGTCTCGGGGGATATGCCGCCGCGCCGCGTTCGAGCGGCTGGAGCGCCGCTCCGCGCAGAAGCGCTCGGCGGAGCTCGTCGAGCTCACGGCGGAGATGGAGCTCTGCATCCCCGACCCCCGGAACGGAACCGAGGCGGACGAAAGCGAGCTCGCGGAGTCGATAAACCGCTTCCTTGCGAAGCTTCCGGCGGAGCAGCGCGTCATCTTCCTGCGGCGGTACTGGTTTGCCGACAGCATAGCCGAGGTGTCTCAGCGTCTCGGCATAGGCGTGAGCAAGGCCAAGACCACACTTTTCCGCCTCCGGAAGCGCCTCAAAAAGCATCTTGAAAGCGAGGGATTTAACGTATGAACGGAGAAAAGCTGCTGAAAAGTCTCGGCGGCATAGACGAGCAGTTCGTCGCGGAGGCGATGTCAGTCGGTTCTGTTGGCAGGAGGATACCGTTCGGCGCGGAGACGGAGCGCCGCCCGCGGCATATCGGCGTCGCAGTAGCGGCGTGCCTTGCCGCCGCACTCATCGCGTCGGTGTTCTTCGCGTCGCTGCGGCGCGGCGCGTCCGAGGGGGACGTCCTGCTCGGCACCGGAGAGCCCGGTCCCGTCGAGAGCCCGTACCTGCTCCCGAGCCGCACGCCGCGGACGCCCGAAGTTCCGGCGGTCTCGGACGCGCCGGAGACGCTTCTGCTCGACATGGGCGCGATACACATCAACGAGCAGGAGAGCATCGTAAGTGACAGCGCTCCCTACTTCGCCCCCGCGCTCTACCGCGACGAGCGCTGGGACGCGGACGCGGTGGCGGAGTACTTCGGACGGAGCTTCGCGCCCGCGTGGCGGCCGGACGACCTCGCGTCCGTCTCGGACGGCGGCCTGATGGCGACCGTAAAAAGGGAGAGCGGCGAGGTCGTGTGGGACGAGCTGTACCTTGTCTACCGGGACGAGGACTATCCCGACCCCATAAAGCGAGGCTTTACGGTTATCGCGTCGAAGCTCGGTCGCGGCGGCTGCTGCGTCTACATGACCGACTCGACCGAGACAAGCGACGTCTTCGGTACGGAGGTCGTCTTCGGTCACTGCCGGCTCTCCTACGGCCCCTACGACCCGGATACGCACGAGCCCTCCGGGTGGTACGATGTATACCTTGCGGACTTTGAGCTCGACGGTGCGCAGGTGTCGGTCACGGCGAACCGCCTCACAGAGGAGGAGTTTGTGAAGGTCGTAGCGTCGATAATATCCGGGACGGGCGACATAGAGCTCGGCCGCTCTTGACAGGCGCGGCGGGCGGTGGTATCATTACTATGTTCGTTATGTCATCGACGCGCACTTCGGTATGACCGTCACGCGGGCGTTCCGACTGACATGCACGCAAAACCCGCCCCGCAGACGCGTTTCCCGCACCGAAATCGCGGAAAAAACGAAATATTTTCGGTATTTGTCTTGACAAAGAGCCCCGCGCCGTGGTATGATTATCGTACCTTTGTGTGGGGTTCTTTTTTTGTGTGCAAAAAAAGCTGCCGACAGGCTTTTTCCCATGCGGAAATCCCCCGCTCCAAAGGGAGGCAAATTTTTTAAGGAGGTGCCGCTAATATGGCTGCTGTTGCTAACCGCGTTAAGATCACTCTGGCC
>CANPWY010000214.1 GCA_947585215.1 uncultured Clostridia bacterium | reverse complement strand
TGTGCTACAATAAAGTTACTTCAAAAAGGAGGTGGCTTACATAATGCCTTATAAGATTTCTGATGAGTGTATCGCGTGTGGTGCCTGCGCCGCCGGTTGCCCGGTCGAGGCTATCTCGGAGGGTGATATCTACGTTATAGACCCCGAGAAGTGCATTGACTGCGGAGCCTGCGCAGAGAACTGCCCTGTCGGAGCACCGAAGGCCGAGTAATTTCGCGGCTCGGTGCCGCACAGCGGCACAGCCTGGAAGTGCATCGGAAGATGGGGGCGGATTTTATATCCGCCCCCGATTTTATCGCTGACGCGTCGGCGCGAAATGTGCTCGGGCAATGAATTGCCCTGCGCACCCTTTCGTGCCGAGACTTTCACTTGAAATTGCGCAGGCGCAATTTCAAGTGAAGCTGTCGGATAGGGCGAAGCCCTACCGACAGCATGCGCTCCGCTACGCGCCGAGTTTTTCTCCTTCGGAGAAAAATCGACGCACGCTCCGCGCAAGGAGTTTTTTCCGACGTACACGCCGCCGGAAAAAACAGATTGGAACTTTTTCGCCGCTTACGCGGCGAAACTCTGTGAGACAGTGTAAACACCGGGGACGGAAGGTATCCGCCCCCGTTTATTATTACGTTATACTATGTTTGACAATAACGGTCCTGCCGAAAAAGAAAACATCACGACGGAGCTCCTGCCGGGAAGGATACGGCTTCTCCAGGACGGGCGGCACCTGCGCATCGGCGCGGACGCCGTCCTGCTCGCGGCGTTCTGTCCTCCGGCGGAGAGGATATGCGAGCTTGGGTGCGGCGTCGGGAACGTCCTCCTCGCGCTCGCGGGGAGGCAGCCTTACGCGTCGCTTGTCGGCGTCGAGATAGAGCCGGGCGCGGCGGAGCTCTGCCGCGAGAGCATACGGCTAAACTCGCTCGAGAGCCGCGTGCACGTGGAAACCGGCGACCTCCGCGAGGCGGCGTCGCTCGATCTCGCGCCGCGCTCGTTTGACCTCGTTCTGATGAACCCGCCGTATCTGCGCGCGGGGACGGTGCGCGATATGCCCGACCCTGTCGCAAACCTCGAGCGCGTGGACGTCACTGCGCCGCCGGAGGCGGTCGCGCGGGCGGCGGCGTACCTCCTTCGCGCGCGCGGCTCGCTCTGCCTCATACTGAGGGCGGGACGGCTCGGGGACTACATCTCGGCGGTCACGGCGGCGGGTCTCGCGCCCGCCGAGCTCTGCCTCGCGGCGCATGACGCCTCCGCGCCGCCGTCGCTTGCCCTTCTCCGTGCGGAGAAGGGGTACTCTGGAGAGCTGCAGATACTCCCGACGTTCCGCATGGGCGGCGAGGAGTACCGCCGCATCCTTGAGGGCGCGGGACTTCGCGAGGCGCTCGGCGTCCGCTGCAGGAATGACTGAAACGGAGGGAGACAGTATGTCCACGCTCTATATAACCGCAACGCCGATAGGAAACCTCGGCGACATCACCGTGCGCGCGCTCGAGACGCTCCGCTCCTGCGACTTCATCGCGGCGGAGGACACCCGCGTGACGCTCCGCCTCCTCAACCACTTCGACATAAAGAAGCCGCTCGTGAGCTATCACGAGCACAGCAGTCGCGAGACAGCGGAGCGGATAGTCGGACGGATCTCCGCGGGCGAGGTCTGCGTGCTCGTGAGCGACGCGGGAATGCCCGCGATAAGCGACCCCGGCCGCGAGCTCGTCGCGCTCTGCCACAGCGAAGGGATACCGGTTCGGGTGATACCCGGCGCGAGCGCGGCAGTAAGCGCCGTCGCGGCGAGCGGGCTCGACGCGGCGCGGTTCTGCTTTGAGGGATTTCTGTCCGCAACAGCGCGCGTGCGGCGCGAGCGCCTCGCAGAGCTGCGGGGCGAAACGCGCGCCATGGTCTTCTACGAGGCTCCGCACAAGCTCGCGCGGACGCTCCGCGACCTCGCGGACGCCTTCGGCGATGGACGGCGCGTATCCGTCTCGCGCGAGCTCACGAAGCTTCACGAGGAGACGTTTGTGACGACGCTCGGCGAAGCCGCCGCGATGTACGCGGACGGAAGCGCGCGGGGCGAGTTTGCCCTTGTCGTCGAGGGCGCGCCGGAGGGCTCCTCCGACGTGCGCGACCCGGAGAGCGCCTTCCGCGAGGCGAAGCGCCTCGCGGAGGAGGAAGGACTTTCCGCAAGTGAGGCGGCAAAGCGCGCCGCCGCGATGTTCGGCGTTCCCAAGGGCGAGATATACCGCGCGCTCCTCCGCGACCGTCCCGAGGACTGAGAATAATGCAAAATTGATTCCCTGCGGCACGCTTCAAGGCTTGCGCGGGGAACATTTCTATGCTATAATAATTACATAAAACAACTACACAAGTTATATTTGGTATCCGTGTCATTTCAGTGAAAGGGGCGACGCTCTTTGAAATTCACTTGTGAAAAGGCTCTGCTTGCCGCGGCGGTGAACGCCGCGAGTCGCACGGTCACATCCCGAACCTCCATCCCGGCGCTTGAGGGCGTGCTGTGCGAGGTTTCGACTACTACCGTCACGCTCACCGGCTTCAACCTCGCCACCGGCATCCGCGCCATTATCGACGTTGAGAACGCCGAGCCCGGCGCGGTCGTCATAAACGCTCGCCTGCTCGGCGACATCGTCCGCAAGAGCTCGGACGACTACATCACCGTCGAGGCGGACGAGCGCCTCACCGTCAC
>CANPWY010000213.1 GCA_947585215.1 uncultured Clostridia bacterium | reverse complement strand
CTCCGTCCGCATGCTTTCCGTGAGGGCGTGAGGAAATGGCGGAACAGAAACGCGATTATTACGAGGTGCTCGGCATAAGCAAGGGCGCAAGCGAGGAAGAGATAAAGCGCGCCTATCGCAATATGGCGCGGAAGTACCACCCGGACGTGAACCCCGGCAACAAGGAGGCCGAGGAGAAGTTCAAGGAGATAAACGAGGCCTACGAGGTCTTGAGCGACAGCCAGAAGCGCGAGCTCTACGACAACTACGGCCACGCGGGCGTCGACCCCAACTTCAACCCGAACGCCTACGGCGGAGGGGACTTCGGCGGATTCGGCGGCTTCGGGGACATCGGCTCGATATTCGAGAGCTTCTTCGGCGGAATGGGCGGATCGTCCGCCCGCCGCACCGGACCCGCGAAGGGCGAAAACGTGCGCATCCGCATGGAGATAAGCTTCGAGGAGGCCGCCTTCGGCTGTGAAAAGACGATAGAGATAGGGCGCGTCGAGAACTGCGAGACCTGCGGCGGCACCGGAGCCGCCCCCGGCACGCATGCGGACACATGTCCGCGCTGCGGCGGCACGGGTCAGGTGCGCACCACGCGGCGCACGCCTCTCGGCACCGTCACCATGAGCGACACCTGCCCCGAGTGCGGCGGGCGCGGCAAGAAGATAGCCTCGCCCTGCACGTCCTGCGGCGGCAGCGGCGTGAAGCGCGCAAAGCGCACGATAAAGGTGAAGGTCCCGGCCGGTATAGACAACGGGCAGGCCTTCGCCGTGCGCGGCGAGGGACATGCGGGCGAGAACGGAGGCCCGTCCGGCGACCTGCTCGTCGACGTAACCGTCCGTCCGCACCCCGTTTTCGAGCGCGAGGGGACGTCGGTACATATCGAAATGCCGGTGTCCTTTGCGCAGGCCGCGCTCGGCGCGGAGCTTGAAGTCCCGACGATAGACGGCAAGGTGAAGTACACCATGCCGGAGGGGACGCAGACCGGCTCGGTGTACCGTCTGCGCGGAAAGGGCATACCGAGGGTGAATTCGAGCATCCGCGGAGACGAATTCGTTCACATCGTCGTCGAGACGCCGAAGAACCTCACCGCGCGCCAGAAGGAGCTCCTGCGCGAGTTCGACGGAACGCTCGGCGAAAAGCAGTCCGAGAAGCGCAAGCGCTTCTTCGACAGGTTCAAGGATAAGAAGTAAGCAAAAAGGACGGTGCGGCATCTGCCGCACCGTCCTTTTACTATATGATTTTCAGTCGTCGGGAACCGATTTTCCCGGATATTTTCCGCCCGGGTCACGCCTCGGACCCGCCGCATATCGCGACGCCGGAGGAAGTGCCTATACGCGTTGCACCGGCGGCTATCATCGCCTCCGCCGCCTCTCTTGTGCGGACGCCGCCGCTCGCCTTGACGCCGATGTCGGGCCCTACGGTCTCGCGCATGAGGCGGATGTCATCCACCGTCGCGCCGCCCTTCGAGAACCCGGTAGACGTCTTGACAAACGCCGCGCCTCCCGCGACCGCCGCGCGGCAGGCAGCGCGCTTCTCGTCGTCGGTGAGAAGGCAGGTCTCGATTATCGCCTTGACAATCGCGCGACCGTCCGCCGCGCGAACGACGGCGCGGACGTCACTCTCGACGGAGTCGAAGTCGCCCGCCTTCGCCGCGCCGATGTCTATTACCATGTCTATCTCGCTCGCGCCGTCGCGCACGGCCTTCGCCGCCTCGAATGCCTTGGCCTCGGACGCCATCGCGCCGAGCGGGAAGCCCACCACGCACGCGACACCCACGTCCGTCCCTGCCGTGAGGCGCGCGGCGAGCGGGACGTACTTCCCGTTCACACACACAGAGGCGAAGCGGTGCTCCACGGCCTCGCGGCAGAGCCGCTCTATCTCCTCCGGGACGGCGTCCGCCCGGAGCAGTGTGTGGTCGATATACCTGCAGAGTTCCATAATACGCTCCTTTCGTGTTTCCGCGCGGACAAAAGCCCGCGCTAAGTTATAAAAAATTTGTAGAACTTCGCGCCGGCAGGCGCGAAATGAATTTCAATCCGTTTTTTTCGACGGCGTGTACGTCGGAAAAAACTCATCTCGCGGAGCGCGCTTCGAAGCGCCGCAGGCGCGAGGAGCGAAGCGGAGCGCTTGGCACCGGCAGAGCGAAGCTCTGTCCGGTGCCCTCGGCGCGAAAGGGTGCGCAGCGAAGCGAGCACATTTTGCGCCGAGACGCCGCGCGTCATACATACTTCTCTATCTCTATCCTGAGCCGGCCTCGGCGGCTCTCGCCGAGCGTCTCACCGACGGTGAGCTTGCCGCGCCCGCGGAGGCTCACGGTGTCGCCCTCGCGGATCTGCTTGGAGCAGTCGAGCGTCGGACGGTGGTTAAGCTGAACGAGTCCGCGCGCGAGCTGAGTCTGCGCGTCCTCGCGCGAAAATCCCCACGCGGCGGCGACGAGTGCGTCCAGCCTCGGTGACGCGAGACTCACGACGCTCCGCTCGGTCTTTCTCTCCGGCGGGGCGAAGTCCTCAAGCGGCAGCTCGGAGACCGTGAGCGGCGTCCTCCCCGCGCGCTCAAACTGTGAGAGAAGGAAGGGGAGATTTGCGCGGAGGACGACGAGCCTGCTTTCCGTCTCGCCCGCGACTATGTCACCTACGACGCTCCTCTCAAGCCCCAGTCCGAGAACCGAGCCGAGAATGTCGCGGTGGGAGAGCGGCGTCTTGTGCTCGAGGCGGAGCGCGGCTATCGGCCGCTCGCCGTA
>CANPWY010000212.1 GCA_947585215.1 uncultured Clostridia bacterium | reverse complement strand
CCGCCGCCGGGGGTGTAGGCGACGACGACCGCGCGGCGCGGTTCCGCGCCGGTCGAGAAGGTGCTGACGTCCCGCCACTCCTGGAGGGCGGTGTGTATGACGTGACGCTCGTAGGCGTTCATCGGCTCGAGGGTGATGTTGCGGCGCATACGGACGGCCTTCATCGCGGTGCGGTGCGCGAGCCCGCGAAGCGCGTCCTCACGCTTGGAGCGGTAGCCCTCCGCGTCGACGACGACGCGCACGCGCTCGCTCGAGCCCTTGTTTGCCATGTAGCCGGTGATGTGCTGTATGGCGCCGAGAGTTTCTCCGCGGCGGCCTATCAGCATGCCGACGTTCTCACCGTCGAGATTTATCGCGATGCTCTTGTTCTCCTCGCGTATCTCGGAGGTGACGTTTGCCTCCGCGCCCATGCGCTCGAGCAGTCCCTTCAGGAACTCCTCGGCGCGCACACGGCGAGCCTCAAGCTCCTCCATGGAGACGTTCGGGATCTTCTCTTCGTGCTCGGTGTGCTCCTGTGCGGGCGCGGACGCCTGATGCTCCTGCGCGGGACGCTGCTCGCGGCGGGGCTGCTCGGGCTTCGGCTCGCGGTGCGGCTTCTGCTCACGCTCCTGCTTTGCCTCGGGCTTCGGCTCGCGCGGACGGCGCGGCTGAGGCTTCGGCTCCGCCTTTGTGGGCTCGGCGCGGAGCTCCGGCGCGGGTGCCGGTGCGGCGGGAGCTTCCTCGACGCCGTCATCATACGTGGCGCGCACCTTCGCGGGCGACGCGCCGATGCCGAGGAAGCCGCTCTTAGGCCGCGCGACGACCTCTATTGTGACATCCGCCTCGTCGCGCGAGACCCCGAGCATCGAATATGCGCTTTCTATCGCGTCTTCGATAGTTTTTCCGGTGGCTTCGACTGATCTTGTCATTCTCTGTTTACTCCTTTTCTTCATCGTCGTCCGGCTTGTCGTCCGTGAGCTCCGGGCCGCGCAGCGCCGGCTTTTCGGTCTTGTGCTGCTGCTGTGCCTTGAGCTGACGGTACTTCTTGGACGACATGTTGGAACGGTTCTGCTGCTGCGGCCCCTCGGTGCGGAGACGCTCGAGCCGCTCCGCGCGCTCCTCGGCGCGGCGCTTTGCCTCGGCCTTGGCGGCCTCCTCTTCCTCACGGAGCTGCTTGGGGCTCTTGAGGTTCAGCTTCTTGCGGTAGTAGAGGGTGAGCAGCGCCTCCTGAAGCGTGGAGATGAGCGAGTTTGCTATCCAGTAAATACTCATGGCGGAGGGCCAGTTGTAGCCTATCATAAGCGAGATGACGGGGCCCATCCAGACCATGAACTTCATCGAACCCTGCTGTTGCTGCTGCTGTTGGACTCCCTGCATCCTCTGGAGGATGAAGCTCGAGAACCACGAAGCGGCGGCGGAAAGTATCGGCAGGAACCAGTAGACGTTGAGGTACTGCCAGTTCGGTACCGTGGCAAGGCTGATGCCGAAGAAATCGAGGTTGATGTTCGAGAGTTTTGCCGCTATGTCGGGCAGGAACTGCTGCACCTTGTCGAAATTCGCGTTTATCGCGTCGACAAGCGGGAGCTGATTTGCGGCGACCGTCGCGGGGTCGAACGCCGCGCCGATGCCGGAAAGGAAGCTCGTGAGTGTGCTGACCTCGCCTGCGCTGAGGTAGAACATGTGCGTGAGCGGCAGACGGAGCACGCCGTACAGCGCTATCAGTATCGGGAAGGGGAGCAGGGTCCACAGGCAGCCGCCCATGGGGTTGACCTTCTCCTCCTTGTACAGCTTCTGTACCTCGATGTTGTAGCGATCCTTGTCGTTTTTATACTTCTCCTCGAGTGCCTTCATCTTCGGAGTGAAGGCGGTCATTTTCATCATACCCTTCTTGCTCTTCATGGCGAAGGGGAGAAGTATTACCTTCGACAGGATGGTGAAGAGTATGATGGCAAGGCCGTAGTTGTCCACAAGCTGGCACAGCTTGAGCAGACACCAGCCGAGCCCGTTAAGAATTGATGTCCACACGGTTTAAACCTCCGTAGGGGGGATCTCCTCCCCGTGGTTTGCGGCCCTTCCGATAGGGTCCGCGCGGTCACGCGTTACGGAACCGGGTCGTAGCCGCCCTTGTGGAAGGGGTGGCACTTCAGTATCCGGCGCAAAGCAAGCCAGCCGCCCTTCAACGCTCCGTATTTCTCGATCGCCTCCATTGCGTACTGGGAGCAGGTCGGGATGAACCGGCAGCAGGGCGGCTTCATGGGCGAGATATATTTCCTGTAAAAGGAAATGGCTTTAAGCATGACCTTCTTCATCGACTTTGCCGTTTTGCGGCGCGCGAAAAAGCCCGAGCGAGGCAAACGCGCGGGAAAGCTCCGCCCCGAGCTTTCCGAATTCCAGACCGACGGCGCGGCTCCGCGCTACGATGACGACGTCATACCCGAGCTTCAGCTCCGGTTCAACGGCGCGGTAGCATTCGCGCAGTCTGCGGCGGACACGGTTGCGCTCGACGGCGCAGCCGAGCTTCGCCCCGACCGTGAGGCCGAGACGGTTGAAGCCGCATCTGTTTTTGAGGCAGTACACCGCCATCGCGCGTCCGGACGCGCACTTGCCCCGGTAGTACAGCCTTCGGAACTCGTGATTTTCCTTTAACGATTCGGTATGAAGCAAGCTTTAGTGCGTGAGACGCGCGCGACCCTTCGCGCGGCGGCTGGCGAGAACCTTGCGGCCGTTGGCGGTAGCCATGCGCTTGCGGAAGCCGTGCTCGCGGGAACGCTGACGCTTCTTGGGCTGATAGGTACGTTTCATCTTCGGGACACCTCCTTCAAG
>CANPWY010000211.1 GCA_947585215.1 uncultured Clostridia bacterium | reverse complement strand
CGCCACCTGTACAGCGGCAGGAGCGACTATCAGCAGATAGACGTGTTCGACACGCCCGAGTTCGGGCGCGTCCTCACGCTTGACGGAAGCGTCATGCTCACCGAGCGGGACGAGTTCATCTACGACGAGATGATAACCCACGTCCCGATGGCCGTCCACCCGAACATCCGGGACGTGCTCGTCATAGGCGCGGGAGACGGCGGAGTCGTCAAGGAGCTCACCCGCTACAGTCAGATCCGCCGCATCGACCTCATAGAGATGGACCCGCAGGTCATCGAGGTCTGCCGCACCTACCTGCCCGAAAACGCGAGCCGGCTCGACGACGAGCGTGTGCATATCCGCTTTGAAAACGCGCTCCGCTCGATACGCCGCAGCAACGGCAACTACGACCTGATAATCGTTGACAGCACCGACCCCTTCGGCCCCGGCGAAGGGCTCTTCACCCGCGAGTTCTACGGCAACTGCTTCAGCGCCCTCCGTCCGGACGGAATAATGGTCAACCAGCAGGGCAGTCCCTTCTACCGGCAGGACGCGGAAGCGATGCAGCGCAGTCACAAGCGCATCTATACTACCTTCCCGATAAGCCGGATATATCAGGCGCACATACCGACCTACGCCGCGGGCTACTGGCTCTTCGGCTTTGCGAGCAAGCGCTACCACCCGGTAGACGACCTTAACGCGGAGAAGTGGTCCTCCCTCGGGCTTGAGACCCGCTACTACACGCCTCTCCTGCACGTCGGCTCGTTCTACCTCCCCGCCTTCCTTGAAAACATGCTCCGCGAGGTGGAGCAGGACAATTCACAGACTGTTCTCTGAGGCGGACGCTCCCGCCCCAACGAGCGAGGTATATCAATGCTTGAGAAAAACGTAGAGACCTTCATCGGATGCACCGCCGAATACTCTGACGCGCGGATAGTGCTGTACGGCGCGCCGTTTGACAGCACGACGAGCTTCCGCCCCGGCGCGCGCTTCGGCCCCTCCGCCATCCGCCACGAGAGCTTCGGCATCGAGACCTACAGCCCCTACCAGCGCCTCGACCTCGAGGACTGTGCGGTGTTTGACAGCGGCGACATGGAGCTCCCCCTCGGAAGCGCGGAGGCGGCGCTCCGAGACATCGAGGAGCGCGCATCGGTCATCCTGCATGATGGGAAGCTCCCGTTCCTCCTCGGCGGCGAGCATCTTGTCACGCTCGGCGCTATTCGCGCGCTCGCGGAGCGTTACCCCGACCTGCACATTATACAGTTTGACGCCCACGCCGACCTGCGCGACGACTACCTCGGCGTGAAGCTCAGCCACGCCTGCGTCATGCGCCGCGCGCACGACATTCTCGGGGACGGCCGAGTGCATCAGTTCTGCATCCGCAGTGGGGAACGCGCGGAGTTTGACTTCGCCGCGCGGCACACCGACATGCACCCGTTCGGCTTCGACGGTCTCAAGGAGAATGTCGAGGAGCTTCGCAAAAGCGGCGCGCCGGTCTACCTCACGGTGGATATGGACTGCCTCGACCCCTCGGCGTTTCCCGGCACCGGCACGACCGAGGCGGGCGGCGTCACCTTCCGCGAACTGCTCTCGGCCGTGCTCGAGGTCTGCCGCTGCCGCATAGTCGGCGCGGACATAAACGAGCTTGCGCCGACGCTCGACCCGAGCGGCGTTTCCACCGCGACGGCCTGCAAGCTCCTGCGCGAGATGCTTCTCGCGCTCTTAAATCGCTGAAAACGCAACATTCGCCGCCACGTGCGGCAAATAGAAAAGGAGAACCACTATGAGCAAGGTATTGGTCATCGGATGCGGCGGAGTCGCCTCCGTCGCCATTCGCAAGTGCTGTACTGCGGACGACGTGTTCACCGACATGTGCATCGCGAGCCGCACGAAGTCGAAGTGCGACGCGCTCGCGCATGACCTTGAGGGCACGACCCGCACAAGGATAACCACCCGGCAGGTAGACGCGGACAATGTCGACGAGCTCGTCGCGCTGATAGACGACTACCGCCCCGACCTCGTCATGAACATTGCGCTTCCCTATCAGGACCTCACGATAATGGAGGCCTGCCTGAAGTGCGGCGTGAACTATATGGACACCGCCAACTACGAGTCGGAGGACACTAGCGACCCCGCGTGGCGCGCCGTCTACGAGAAGCGCTGCCGCGAGGCGGGATTTTCCGCCTACTTCGACTACAGCTGGCAATGGGCGTACCGCGAGCGCTTCGAGAAGGCCGGGCTTGTCGCCCTGCTCGGCTGCGGCTTCGACCCCGGCGTGACACAGGCGTACTGCGCCTACGCCAAGAAACACGAATTCGACACGATAGACACCATCGACATTCTCGACTGCAACGGCGGCGACCACGGCTATCCGTTCGCCACGAACTTCAACCCGGAAGTCAACCTCCGCGAGGTCAGCGCCCCCGGAAGCTACTGGGAAAACGGCCACTGGGTCGAGATACCCGCCATGTCGATAAAGCGCGAGTATGACTTCGACGACGTCGGCATGAAGGACATGTACCTCCTCCACCACGAGGAGATAGAGTCCCTCGCCCTGAACATCCCGGAGGCGAAGCGCATCCGCTTCTTCATGACATTCGGGCAGAGCTACCTCACCCACATGAAGTGTCTCGAGAACGTCGGTATGCTCTCCACCGAGCCGGTGATGTTCGAGGGACGCGAGATAGTGCCGATAAAGTTTCTGAAGGCTCTCCTGCCCGACCCCGCGAGCCTCGGCCCGCGCACCGTCGGCAAGACGAACATCGGCTGTATCTTCACCGGAAAGAAGGACGGCGCGGACAAGACCTACTACATCTACAACGTCTGCGACCATCA
>CANPWY010000210.1 GCA_947585215.1 uncultured Clostridia bacterium | reverse complement strand
GGCAACGGTCTCGGCCTCGCGCTGGTGAAGCGGGTAGTGGACATCGTCGGCGGCGAAATCACCGTCGAGAGCGAGGTTGGGAAGGGCAGCACCTTTACCGTCAAGATAAGGAGGGCGGCGGATGGAGAAGTTCAAAGGTTTTCTTAAACGGATATTCTGCCTGACGCCGCTCCCGACGGTCCTCGTGACGCTTTTCGGCTTCGGACTTGTTGCAACCGTGTTTGCGTTCAACATACAAAACCCGGTCGTGCAATATGCCTCGTATCTCGCCTCCGCCTACGCGCTCACCGTCACCGTCGCGGGTGTTGTACATATCTTTACTGCGGCGGGCGGCGTCGGGAAGTTTGTCACCGAGCACCCGCTGATGCAGAAGCTCCGCTCCACCCCGCTCGGGGATAAGCTCATCACCGACGTGCGCTTTCGGAGCAGAGCCGCGCTCTGCGCAGGGCTCACGATGAATCTCGGCTATATTGCGCTGAAGCTAGTGTCGGGCATAGTGTACCGCTCCGAATGGTTTATTGCGCTCGCGGTCTACTACATCCTGCTCGCCGTGATGCGCTTTCTGCTCGTGATACGGTCGGGCGCGTGGGATGCGGCGGCGGAATGGAGGCGTTACCGTCTCTGCGGGATAATGCTTCTCTTCATGAATCAGGCGCTTGTCGGAATCGTCGTCTTTATAGTGCATCAGAATAAGGGTTTTGAGTATCCTGGGCTTCTCATCTACGCCATGGCCGCCTACTCCTTCTACGCCGTCACCGTCTCCGTTGTCAATATCGTAAAGACGCGGCGGCAGAACAGTCCGATACTTTCGGCGGCGCGGGCCATCAACCTTGTGGCGGCGTTGGTATCCATCCTGTCTCTTGAGACCGCGATGCTCGCGCAGTTCGGCGCGGACGACGCGGTTTTCCGCCGCGCCATGACCGGTGCGACAGGCGGCGGCGTCTGCACCGTCGTTATCGCCATGGCGATTTACATGATCTGGCGGGCAAGTAAAAACATGAAGAAGCTTCAAATTAACAATTCTCAAACATAACCCCAACGCTTTGCAAACATTCGGCCGCTATAATGTATTCAGAAAACCGAAAGGAGCGAAAATCATGGAAGCAAATAACGAGACCTTCACCTACACCTATTCCGCAAAGGAGCAGGAGGAGATCAGGAAGATCCGGGACAAGTACGCGCCCCCGGCGACAGAGGAATCCCCGATGGAGCAGCTTCGCCGCTTGGACGAAAGCGCCACAAAGGGAGCGGCCGTCGTCTCGATCGCCGTCGGAATCGCAAGCGCACTGCTGCTCGGCGTGGGTATGTGCTGCACGATGCTTGCCGGCTGGGAGGCGTTCTTCGTCCCGGGCATCGTCGTAGGCGTCATCGGCATCGCGGGTGTGGTCGCGGCGTATCCGCTCTACCTCCGCATGGCAAAGCGCAAGCGGGAAAAACTCGCACCGGAGATAATGCGTCTCTCGGACGAGCTGATGAAGTAAAAACCGTCCGGCGCGCGTTTTGCGCGCCGGACGGTTTTTGTATCCTCGGAAGAAACCCTTCCGTTACCAGACGAACTCCGCGAGCATCACCACAAGCGGCATCGTCACGACCGAGAGTATCGTGCTGAGGCAGACTGTGCGCGCGGCGTATGGGTAGTCCGCGCCCACGCGCCCCGCGTAGACAGCGACGTTCGCGCCTATCGGCGCGGACGCGGCTATAAGCACCGCGAGCCGCATGTTCCCCGCCGGGAACAGTGAGAGCACGAGCAGCGTCAGCACCGGTATGACGGCGAGCCGCACCGCGCTCACGGCGTAGAGGTGCCAGTCCCGGAAAATCTCCGAGAGCTTCCCCTCCGCGAGATACGCGCCGAGCACGAGCATCGCCACCGGCGCGTTCAGCGCCGCTATGCCGTCGAGACAGTCGGAAATTATCCTCGGCTCCGGCACCCGCACAAAGAAGAATATGAGCCCCAGAAGGAACGCGATAACGAGCGGACTCGTGAATATCGACTTTGGGGAGCAGGCCTTCGGGTTGCCCGTAAGCACCGCCTGTCCGTAGGTCCACTGTAGGACGTTCAGTATCGCTATGAGCGCCGTGATGGAAAATACCCACTCGCCGCCGAGCACCGCCGTTATCAGCGGTATGCCCATGAAGCCGGCGTTTGAGAACGCCGCGCCGAAGTTGTCAATAGGACGGCGGCGGTAAATGACGGCGGACACCGCCATCGAGAGTCCCAGCGCCGCGACCGCCGCGAGAAGCGACCAGAGGAAGGTCGTCGTGTTCTCCGGCGTCCGCGCCACCCACATCGACTTCAGAATGACGCACGGGATTATGAGATAGAGCATCACCGAGGCCAGCGCCTTACTGCCCTCCTTAGACACCGTCTTTGTCTTGAAGAGTACAAACCCGACGGCTATGTAGATAAACATTATCACAAGCTGTCGGAAGATTATCATGGCGTTCTGCATACGTTCTCCCCACTTTCCTCATTGCCCGCGCCGGAGCGCGTCGCGCGGCATCCGTTCGCCAAACGTCACTTCTCCCACGGATTTTCGGCCATCTCCGCGCCGAGCGCGAAAGCCTTCTCCTTCTCCACGGGGAAGACGGTCTCGCGGCGGAGCTTCTTTGCCTCTGGGTCGAACATCGTCCAGCTGTAGCGGCTGTAGTCGTTCACCTGTAGAGTGTTGCCCGAGATCATCACCTTCGTCTCGCCGACGAAGCTGTCAAGCGAGCCCTTGTACCTCGCTATCATGTCGGCGTAGCCGCCCTTCGCGTAGCTCTCCTCCGGCGCGTTGCTCGTCATGATAAACAGCACCGGTATCCTGTGCCCGTTGCAGTTCGGA
>CANPWY010000209.1 GCA_947585215.1 uncultured Clostridia bacterium | reverse complement strand
TAGCCACCACCGCCGCCATCATGGCGGGGATGTTCTCGCGGCCGAAGCCGCTCTCGCGTATCGCCTGTATGCCGTTACTGACGAGGTAGTAGTCCGCATCGTCGGTGATGAGTCTCGGCCAGACATAGCTGTTCCAGCATTCTATCACCTTGAGTATCGTGATGGTGACGATGGTGGGGCGGCAGATGGGTATCATGACCTTGAACATATACTTGAGGTCGGATGTGCCGTCCACCTTGGCCGCATAGTAGAGCTGGTCCGGCACCTGCTCGAAGTTTTCTTTCAGCAGGTAGATATAGAACACCGACGTCACCGACGGCAGTATAAGTCCGGTGAAGGTGTTCCGCAGATCGAGGTTCGTTATCGTGACAAAGTTCGTTATGACGACAAGCTCGCTCGGTATCATCATAAGCGACAGGAAGAGCAGGAACACGAGGTTCTTGCCCCGGAACTCGAGCCGCGCGAAGGCGTAGGCGGCAAGCACCGTCACTACAAGCATTATCGCCGTCGTTCCCACGGTAAAGATTATCGTGTTGAGGAAGTATCTCCCGAGCGGCACCGAGGTGAACGCCTCGACATAGTTCTCGAGGGTAGGGTTTGCCGTATAGAGCTGCGGGATGTACTCCGAGTTGTAAGCGCCGTATCCCTTTATCGAGGTGAGCACCATCCAGTAGAACGGGAAGAGCACGACGAGCCCCCAGAACACCAGAAACAGGTATATGAGCGCCCGGAATATCTTCTTCCGTATCCGCGCGGCCTTTCCCGCGCCGGTAAAGTTTTTATCCACGTTTCAGACTCTCCTTTTTCGCCGCGTCACGAGTTGTAGTGGACGTGCTTCCGCGAGACGAGCAGGTTTATGACGGTTATCGTGAGGACTATCACAAACAGCACTATCGCCGCCGCCGAGGCGTAGGACGGATACCCGCCGCTCGAGCCGTACAGCATGTCGTAGACGTAGCCCACGATGGTGTTCATCCCCGCGGCGTTGAGGTTCGTGCCGAAGAGCGCGACCGCGTCGCTGTAGGCCTTGAACGCGCCGATGAAGCCGGTGATAACCAGATAAACTATCGACGGAGAGATCATCGGCAGCGTTATCTTGCGGAAGACGCGGAAGGGCGGCGTGTTGTCGATACGCGCGGCGTTGTAGTAGTCCTCGCTCACCGAGGCGAGCGCGCTTGTGAGTATCAGTATCTTGAACGGCAGGACTATCCAGACCGTGTAGAGGCAGAGCACGAACATCTTTGCCGCGTAAGGCCCGTCGATGAAGTCCACCGGCCCTGCGCCGAACCAGCTGAGCATCAGGTTCACAAATCCGTCGGTGTACGGCGTCCTCTGAAAGAGTATCATGAAGACGAGGCCGACGGCGAGGGTGTTTGTCACGTACGGCAGAAAATACACCGTCTGGAAGAGCCGGCGCAGGCGCTCTATCGAGTTCAGCGCAAGCGAGATGACGAGCGCGAGCCCCGTCGACACCGGAACGGTGATAATGACGAGGATGAAGGTGTTCTTTATCGCCTGAAGGAAATACGGGTCGCGCAGGATGTAGGAGTAGTTGAATGTCCCGACTCCCGCGTAGGTCTGCGAGGCAAAGTTGTAGCTCTCCTCAAAGGAGTACACAAACACGTCCACGAGCGGGTAGACGAGGAAAAAGCCGAGAAAGAGTATCGCGGGCAGGAGGTAGAGCCAGCCCTTTGCGCTTCTTTTACCCATCCGTGCGCCTCCCGTCCAGCCGGAGCCCGGTGTCCGCCGCAAAGACGAACGCCTTTCCGGGCTTTATGTCAAAGCGGACGTTCCCGCCGCCGAGCATCGCGATATTTTCCGCGCTCACTATCGAGCGCACCGTCGCCGCCTCGGACGCGTCGTTCTCCGCGAGAACGCTGATGTCCCGCCCCATGACCTCGACGCCTCTCAGGCGGCACCCGAGCGCGCCGTCCGGCGCGGGGATGAGCCCCTCCGGTCGAACGCCAACTATGACCTCGCCGTCCGGTATGCCGTCCGCCGGGAGGATGCAGTCCTCCCCGACGTACACCTTTCCGCCGCGCACCGCGCCCCGGAAGGTGTTTATCTGCGGATTGCCGAGGAACTTCGCGACGAAGAGGTTTGCGGGAGAGTCGTAGACCTCCTGCGGCTTTCCTATCTGGTGGACGACGCCGCTCTGCATGACGATTATCCTGTCGGAGATGCTCATCGCCTCCTCCTGGTCGTGGGTGACGAACACCGTCGTTATGCCGGTCTCGCGCTGGATGCGGCGTATCTCCTCGCGGGTCTGGAGACGCAGACGCGCGTCGAGGTTTGACAGCGGCTCGTCCATGAGGAGTATGCGCGGCATCTTCACGAGCGCGCGCGCTATCGCGACGCGCTGCTGCTGACCGCCGGACAGCTCCGCCGGCTTGCGGTCCATGAGGCCGTCTATCTGCACGAGGCGCGCGGCCTCGTCGGTGCGGCGCTTTATCTCCTCGCGGCTGAGCTTCTTGTCCCCCTTGAAGTTCTGGAGCGGGAACATTATGTTCTGCATGACCGTGAGGTGCGGATAGAGCGCGTAGTTCTGGAAAACCATCCCCACGCCGCGCTGCTCCGCCGGGAGGTCGGTGACGTCCTCCTCGCCGAAGAATATCCTTCCCTCCGTGGGCTCAAGCAGTCCGCAGAGCAGGTTGAGTATCGTGCTCTTGCCGCAGCCGGATGGGCCGAGCAGGCCGATAAGCTCGCCGTCGTCAATCTCGAAGCTCACGTGCCCCGCCGCGACGACGTCCTCGCCCTTCTTCCTGCCCCTCGCGGGAAAGATCTTTGTCAAGTCCCTGACGGAAACCTTCATATAATTCCTCCTGCGTCCCGC
>CANPWY010000208.1 GCA_947585215.1 uncultured Clostridia bacterium | reverse complement strand
ATCTCGGAGCTCACCGGGTTGTAGATGTAGCTTGCGCGCTCTACCGTGACGTTGTGCTCCGCCGTCTCTCCCGCGGACACGACGCCGAGGGTCACGGTAGTCCCCTCCTCGCCGCGCACGAGCTCGACCGCTTCCTCGTAGCCTACGTCCTCGACGCGCTTGCCGTCCACCGACACGATGAGGTCGCGCTCCTTGAGGTCGCTTGCCGCCGCCGGCGAGCCGTCATGTATCTTTGCGATGAGTATGCCGTTCCGCTCCGTGTCAAACACGACCGTGGTTCCTATTCCGACGTAGGAGTTCAGCACCGACTGCTGGTACTCCGCGTAGTCCTCCGCCGTCATGTAGAAGGACCATCTGTCGCCGGTGGCGGAAATTATCCCCGCCGCCGCGCCGTCGAGGAGCGTGTCCTTGTCGTAGTCGCCAACAAACTCCTCGTCGATTATGTCAAGCATCCGCGTCAGCTTCTTCAGCTGACGCTGCTCGTTCTGCTCGACCTGAAGGATGTTCTCGAACTGTCTCTCCACGGCAAAGTACGTGAACATGAAGGACAGCGCCGCCGCGAGCAGTACGAAACCTATCACGGTCGCTAAATTGAACCTCTTTTTCATCTTGCTACCTCCAAACAGAGCGCCCCGGAAGAGCCTTCCGGGGCGCCTTCTTATCCGCTATTATACGCATCGGCGGGGAAAAATCAAGCTATAAATTATGAACATTTATCCCCGTCGGTCATTTGAAATACTTCATCGGGTCGACCGCCGTTCCGTTCACGTATATCGTGAAGTGGAGATGGTAACCCGTGGTGTATCCCGTGAGGCCGACGTATCCGATGGTCTCGCCCTGCTTTACTTCCTGATTGACCTTTGCGAGGCGCTTGGACATATGGGCGTAGAGGGTGACGTTCCCGCCGCCATGGTCTATCATGATGTACTCGCCCCACGCCGTGTTCGTGCCGCTCTGGATGACCGTTCCGGAGTTTGCGGCAAAGATTGTGGTGCCGTTCGGCGCGCCGATGTCAATGCCGTTGTGCAGGCCGTACACGCCGGTTATCTGATGCTTGCGGTACTTGAAGCCCTGGGTGATGTAGTTGCTGTAATAGGGGTACGGGAGCGGCCAGAGGTAGTCGCCGCCGACGTAGGTCTTGCGCTTGGCGAGCTCCTTTGCGACGCGGTCTATCTCCTTGCTGCAGTCGTTTATCTCCTTTGTGAGCTTCTCTATCTCGCCCGAGGTGTATGTCTGCTCCTCCTGGAGTCCCTTTATAAGGCTCTCGACCTCGGCAGCCTTCGCCGTCGCCTCGTCGCGCGCGGCCTCAAGCTCCTCCTTGACGCTCTCGTTGAACGCCCTGTCGTCCTCAAGACCTGCTTTAAGGTCCTCGATGCTCTCGCGGACATCCCGCAGGTCGTTCATAATGCTGTTGTCGTAGTCTATGACGTCGCGCACGACCTCGGAGCGAGCAAGGAAGTCGGAAAACGACGTCGCGCCGAGCAGAACCGCCCACGGCGATACGTGGCTCGACTCCTCCATGGCGCGGACGCGCCTCTTGAAGAGATCGTACTCGTCGTCCTCGTCCTCAATGGCGAGGACTATCTCCTGCTCCTTGTTTGCTATCTCCTCGTCGAGCGCGGCGATAAGCATCTCGGCATTGGTTATCTGCTCGTCAAGGACGGAGAGCTGACTTTCGAGGTTTGACTTCTCCGCTATGGCGCTCCGCTCCTGGCTTTGCAGACCCGCAAGCTCGTTCTGGAGCGCTTTTTTGTCGTTCATCAGTCTGTTCTGCTCGCTCTTGAGGTTGTTGAGTGAGCTTTCGCTGACGTCCGCCGCCTTCGCCGGCACTGCCATCACGACGATGGAGAGCACCATCAGCACTGCGAGAAACGCCGCGAGCGCCATCACTATCTGCTTCTTATACTTTACAAAAAACAACCCCGTTCCACCTCCGGCACATCAAAATACAAATCTTCCTGCGTCAACCGGTCTACACCCGCATGAACTTGCGTATCGTGAGCGAGCCGCCGAGCACGCCCACTATGAAGCCGACGCCGAGGAATATCAGGAGCATCCTTATCGCTATCGAAGCAAACGAAATAAGCTCGTCCCCGAGCATCTCGAGGCCGACGTAGTTCAGCATGAGATTGCAGGCGTAGTTGTATATCCCCCACTGTGCAAAGAACGCTATTGCGCCGCCCGTTAGACCGAGCAGTGCTCCCTGAATGACGAACGGCCAGCGTATGAACGAATTCGTAGCTCCGACGATCTTCATTATGCCTATCTCCTCGCGCCGGTCAAACGTCGCGAGCTTCACGGTGTTGGCTATCATGAACATCGAGACGATGAAGAGTATCACCGCGAGTATGTAGCTGACAATACGGATGACGTTCTGCATGGAGAGCGTCGCGTCGCTGAGGCGCGGGTCAAACTGTACCTCGACGCCGTCGATCTCGGCTATCTCGGCCGCCGTCTCCTCCGCGCGGCTCAGATCCTCGGTCTTTATTACGTACCTGTGGCGGAGGTCGGCGGAGGTGATGCCGGTGAGCATCATGTCCCGATAGTCCTCCGGCAGGGTCGCCGCCCACTCGTCAAGAGCCTCGTCCCGCGTCACGAACGTCGCGGAGGCGACGTTCGGCACCGCCGCTATCTGCGTGACGAGCGCGAGCGCTTCGGTATCGTCAAGACTGTCATCCACAAAGGCGAGGATCTCGTTCTCGTCCTCCACCCTGTCAATGAGCACGTTCACGTTCATCACGACGAGCGAGAAAGTGCCGGTGATGATGAGACACGCCACGATGACGCTCACCGCGGCAAAGCTCATAAATCCGTGCACGAATATGCCCTTGATGCCCTCTTTGATGAAGTAGATAAAGTTGCGTCCGTTCATACCTGATAATACCCGTCGCGCGCGTCG
>CANPWY010000207.1 GCA_947585215.1 uncultured Clostridia bacterium | reverse complement strand
CGGATAAGCCTCCGCGACAAGGGCTGGGACGCCGTCAACGAGTACCGCTTCAACCCGCGCACGCTGAGCCTCGCCGCTCTCATCCTCGGCGCGGCGGCGCTGATAGTGTCGATAATAACACTAATAATAAAGTAATTCGCCGGGAATCGCGAAAGAACGCTCAAACGTAAACCGAGCCTCGGAGCAACGCTCCGAGGCTCGGGTTTTATTGTGTCAGGGTGAAAAGGTCAGCGCTCAACGGTAAGCTTGTATTGAAGTCCCGGGACTTCGCCCGAGAGTTCAAACGTGACGCCGTCCGGCGTGCGCTCGCCGTCGAGCGTTGCGAGCACCTTCCCTACCGGATCAAGTATCTCGAGCCGCGCGGACTTTGCCTTCACCGTGAGCGTTCCTTCGAGCGTGTCCGCGCAGAGCTTGCCCGCCATTGTCACGCGGCTCACCGTGACGCCCATCATCTCGCTGACCGGCTCGCAGGTCTCGCCGTCGGTGCCGGTGGGACCCATCGCCGTCATCAGGTACTCCCCCGCGCCCGCTAGCTCCCGCTGTCCAACCGGCAGCAGCGAGAGGGATATACGCTCGTTCTTCGCCCGGACGGATACGACGCCGCCGAGTGAGATTTCCTCCTCCGGCGCGCCGCTGAAGAACGCGCAGCCGGGAGTGCTTATCGAGAATCGGGAGTTTTCCGGGTCGAGGACGAGCTCGCCGGTGTCGGATACGAGCTTTCCGTCAACGTAGCCCGTCCCCTCCGCGAGGACGCCCCACTCCTTCATCGCTCCGTCGAGGACTTTCGCGAGCGCGCGATAGTCGCCGCCGCCCGCAGCGCTCGCTATGTCGTCTATGACGAGCGCCTGTCCGCTGATATGTATGCCCGGC
This sequence comes from uncultured Clostridia bacterium, assembly GCA_947585215.1. Classification (GTDB taxonomy): domain Bacteria; phylum Bacillota; class Clostridia; order Oscillospirales; family JAAYOS01; genus CANRIN01. The sequence goes on along the minus strand of CANPWY010000207.1, from coordinate 2,045 downwards.
GCCGTCTCACGGCAGCCCTCCGCCGCGCGCTCGAGACGTCCCGCACCGGGCGCGCGGCGGTACGCGTCCCGATACCGGCTCCACGCGTAATAGACCGCGTGCTTCGAGTCCCGGAGGTCGCCGGTGTCGGTAAAGCCTGCGTTCAGCACGACGTCCGCGTCGCCACGATAGCTGTCCCCTCCGTCGAGGAAGACGTTGCGGTATTTTCCGATATACGGCAGGAACGTAGTCGGCATGGCGTGGAACGGCGGCAAAGTGCGGAGGTCGTTCTGCGTGAAGGCGACGTCGAAGCTGTTACGCGCCGTGCTCACGAGCCCTTTCAGGAATATCGACGCCATGAATCCCCACTGGCAGATCATCGAGGGGTCGTTGTAGCAGTCGAAGACGCTGTGAATTTCGTCCGCGGGCTGGTCGTCCCAATGTTCCGAGGTGTGATGGTTGTAGACGATGAGCCCGTCCCAGTCGTTGAGGCAGGCGTAGGCGACAGTCTCGACGACGCCGGTGGAGTGGAACGGATGCAGTCCGTACTCGTTCCACTCGCTCAGCATGAAAGGCTTTCCCTTTACAGCCGCGACCGCGCCGAAGCTTGTGAGCGTCGTGCCCGCCGCGCCGACTCCGCGCTGTACAGTCAGCGGGTTTACAGACACATATTCCATCGGCCCCGCGCAGAGCTGCGATTCGGCTCCGAACGGAGGTATCGGGTGGTTGAAGTAGCTGTTGTTTTCCATCATGTCGCCGTCGATGTGGCCGTAGACGTCCGCCGCGCCGCCGAGGAGGTTCGAGCAGACTATCGGCACCTTCGCGCCGAGGCTTATGAGGAAGTCCTTCATCCGACGGTAGTAGTTCCGGTTCATCCAGATGCCGAAGTCCATGTAGTCGGCGTAGCGCGCGGGGCTTATCTCGCCGTCCCACGCGCCCATGGGGTCGTTTGTCGGCTGGTGGAAGCCGCCCGGGACTGCCTCCACCGTCCCCTTCTCCGGGTCCTCGTCCGCGCCGAGGGCGCAGACGCCCTCGAACGTCCATGCCTCCCTCAGACGCTCCCTCGTGTGATACTTCATGAGCAGGAAGTCGTTGAAGCGCGCACGGCGCTCGTCGCGGTAGGGCTGCATCTCGGGGATGCCGTCGGTGTCGGAGGTAGACTTGATAAACGACTCCTCGTTTGAAATCTGTATCGTCACCACCGCCGGGTCGTCTATCAGCCGCAGGCCGGTATACGGGTTTTTGTGGCAGAGAAATTCCCGGTCAAACTCCTGCTCGAGCTCGATGAGGCGCTCGTTCATGGTCGGATAGCACTTCGCCGTCGCGGGGAACGTGCCGTGATAGTCGAGCCCGTCGCCCGGAAGGAAGCTCCGCGCCACGAGCGTGTCAATGTGGAGGTATATCCCCCGCTCCTTCAGCTTTGCGAAAAGGTAGTCGAACCGGTCAAGCCCCTCCTGGTGGAATTTGCGCGACGTCCCGCTCTCGTAGTCAAGGAGCGGCGCTTCCCTCGAACAGCTCCAGTCGGTAGGGCCGTCCGTTATCACGTTGTCCGCCGCGTGCAGGCGTATGATGTTGACGCCCATCGACGCGAACCGCGCCGCAATCCTCTCCGCCGTCTCGTGGTCGGGCATGTTCGAGCGCGCGGCGATGTTGAAGCCGATGAACCTCGCCCGCGTCCCGTCCTCAAAGTACAGATGTCCCCGCCGCGCGGAGACGAAGCCGTGCTTCCCAGCAGGTGCGTCGAGGAGGTGCGAGAAGTCGAGCGCACCGGCGTTCGGCTCTGCTTTATGTATACGGATGTTCTTTTTCATCGTTATCCCTCCGTTCCGAGAAAATCGGTATTTTCAGCTATATTTTATCATCTTCTTTAATTGATTTCAACATTTACAAAGCATCCTCTTACACCGTTTTGAAAAGCGAATAGCGTTTTCTCTCCCGGGAAATACTTCTATCAGCCGGTTGAAAACGACCGTCCGACGGGACAAGCCTGCGGACGGAGAGTCGGGGGAGGAAACGCTATGCAGACAAAGGTCGAGATTTGCGGGGTCAACACCTCAAAGCTCAGG
>CANPWY010000206.1 GCA_947585215.1 uncultured Clostridia bacterium | reverse complement strand
CTTATCTGCCCGTCGTCCGTAAGCGGCATTCCGCAGCACTGACAGACGAGCCTTCTCGGCGAGCCGAGAAGAGTGTTCACCGAGACGTCAAAGAGCTTTGGGAGAAGCTTCAGCGTCTCGACGTTCGGCAGAGTGTCGCCGTTTTCCCAACGGCTGACTGCCTGCCTTGTAACGAAGACTTTTTCGGCAAGCTCCTTCTGTGACAGTCCCGCTTTTGTCCGAAGTGTGTGTATGACGTCCTTTGTTTCCGAATTTCCCATATTCTTCACCTCGAGACCATCATAGCATCTTTTCCGCGCGGGAGCAAGCAACCGTCTGTTGCCTCAGACGCAGGGACTGCCGTGAAGTCTACCAGTTAAAGCTGTACTTATAAGTCCGCCCGTCCTTGTCACGGCGGAGCGCGCCGAGACTTGTGAGTATCCGAAGCGCGGTCTGCGCCGTGCCGCGGTCGACATGCGCGGCGCGCGCGAAGTCCGCCGAGCCGAAGCCGTCCTCAAGAGACTCCGGCAGGAGGCGGACATAGTCCTCCGGCTGCTCTAGGACGATTTGCTCCGCGATGGCCGTGGGTATGCGGTCGACGCGCTTGCCGCGTATCCTCCGGCCGTTTCTTCCGTAGCCCGTAAACTCGCGGTACTCGTCGAGGTCCACCATCAGCAGGTGGACGCGGAGGTTCGGGTCGTCGAGAAACTCCTCTATCCAGTGAAGCTCTCCGAATATCTCGCAGGGGTATCCCCTGCGAGGAGAAGGCTTCGGCTCCTCAACGGCGCCGGTCTTGGCGTCCACCCAGCAGAGCCGCCTCCTCCGGGCTATGGGATGCACGACAGTCACCGGCGTCACCGGCAGGAACTCGCGAAGCTTCTCCCGGAGCGGGTAGAAGCCGCCGGTCTGTATCTCGATAACGCCGTCCTCGCCGAAGATGTCGGCAATGTACCGCCCGAGGCGGACCTCCCGGCTCCCCTCGAACGGCTCGTAACAGCGCTTCAGAACGGCGTGGAGCGTCCTCTCTCCGAGGACGCCCACTCCTTCGTCAAGCTGTCTTCCGTGCAGCACCTCGTCGAGCGCCGCACGGAAGGTCTGCTCGTCTATCGGCATTTTTCAGAGCGATGAGGCAAACGCCGCGAGGGTGTCGCGCACCTTCTCCGCCTCCGCCATGTCCGCTCCGCGCGCGAGGACGTAGAACTTTATCTTCGGCTCGGTGCCGCTCGGACGGGCGAGAAGCTTGCTACCGCCCTCGAACTCGTAGCTGAGCACGTCCGACCCGGAGAGCTCGGTCTTTTCGGTCCTGCCGTCCGCGTAGGTCTTTACGCCGGTGATATAGTCTATCGAGCTTGCGACCTTCAGCGGCAGCTCCGCCTCGCCGGAGCGCAGGCGCGCCATGAGCGCCTTTATCTTCTCCGCACCGTCAAGGCCGGGCATGACGACGTTTATCGTCTTCTCGCTGAAGGCGCCGTACTTCGCGTAGAGAGCCTCGAGCGCGTCTACAAGCGTCTCGCCGCGCTCGGCGTAGTATGCGGCCATCTCGGCTATGAGCAGCGTCGCGGTGACGGCGTCCTTGTCGCGGCAGTAGCCGCCGATGAGGTAGCCTATCGACTCCTCGAAGGAGAATATCGAGTGCTCGCCCTCGGCCTCCTTCTCGTTTATCTTCTCGGCTATGAACTTGAAGCCGGTGAATGTCTCGTAGAGGTTCACGCCGTTCATGTCGCATATAGTCTTTGCCATGTCGGTGGAGACTATCGTCTTTACCGCGAACGGCTTCTCCGGCAGAGTACCCGTACGGCGGCGCGCGGTGATGATGTAGTCGAGCAGAAGCGCGCCGGTCTGGTTGCCGGAAAGGACGCGGTACTCGCCCGCCTTGTCCCGCGCCACCGCCGCGACGCGGTCGGCATCCGGGTCGGTGCCGATGATGAGTGAAACACCGTGCTCCTTTGCCACCTCGAGCGCGCACGCGAAACCCTCCGCGTTCTCGGGATTCGGGCTCGCGACGGTCGGGAAACGTCCGTCCGGGATCATCTGGCTCTCGACGCAAATGACGCTCTTGAATCCTGCGCGGCGAAGCACCTCCGGCACAAGCTTATAGCCCGCGCCGTGGAACGGCGTGTAGACAAACGACAGCTTGTCGCCCATGCGCTTCACCGGGCCGAGGTCTATCGTCTCACCGAAGGCGCAGGAGAGGAACGCCTCGTCGGTCTCCGCGCCGAGGATCTTTATCATGCCGGAGGCGACCGCTCCGTCGAAGTCGCAGAGCTTCGCGCCGGCGAATATATCTATCTTCGCGACGGCGCGCTCGACCGCGCCCGCGTGCTCGGGCGGGAGCTGCGCGCCGTCCTCCCAGTACGCCTTGTAGCCGTTGTACTCGCTCGGGTTGTGGGAGGCGGTGATGTTTATGCCGGCGATGCAGCCGTAGCGGCGCACCGCAAACGACAGCTCCGGCGTGGGCCGGAGGTCGTCAAACAGCAGCACCTTCACGCCGTTTGCGGCGAGGACCCGCGCCGCCTCCGTCGCGAACAGCCGGGAATTTATGCGGCTGTCGTGCGCTATAGCAACGCCGCACTCCGCGCCGCCCGCGCTTATCGCGAGCTCGGCCATCGCCTGCGTCACCTGCCGCACGACGTAGACGTTCATGCGGTTGAGGCCGACGGCCATCGTGCCGCGCAGACCGGCGGTTCCGAAGGCGAGCGGAGCGTAGAACCTGCTCTCTATCTCCTTCTCGTCGGACGCGATGCCGCGAAGCTCCGCCCTCTCCTCCTCGGAGAGCTGCGGCGCCTCAAGCCACCTCTTATACTCTTCCATGTAGCCCATAATTTTTCCTCCTAAATTCGTCTGTCAAAAAAGTTCCGACGAACTTTTTTGACAGAATTTTTTCACTCCGCTGCGCTTCCCCAAACGGCGTTTCACGCCGCTTGGGGACCCCTTTGATTGAAATGCTCGCCGGAAATGAATTCCGGCTCCGCGATGTTGCCT
>CANPWY010000205.1 GCA_947585215.1 uncultured Clostridia bacterium | reverse complement strand
AGCTCCGCGCCGTGCGCCGCCACAAGCTCCTTGTTGGAGGTGACGACGTTCTTTCCCGCGGCGAGCGCCCGCTTCGTGTAGTCGTAGGCGTATGTCGTGCCGCCCATCGTCTCAACGACGATCTTCACCTCGGGGTCACGCTCGATCGCGCCGAAATCGCGCACCAGCCTGTCCTCAAAGCCCGCGCCCGGAAAGTCGCGAAGGTCGAGGACGTATTTCACCTCGAGCGAGCCGAAGGTGCGGCGCGCTATCGTCTCCGCGTTGCTCTCAAGCGTCTCGTACACTCCGGTGCCGACGACGCCCATCCCGAGTATGGCTATTCCCGTCACTTTTCCACCTCCGTTCAGCCCGAGACGAGCTCGAGCTTGGTCACGCCTCTCAGCCCGCGCACCGAGTCCACCAGCTCGCCGACCTTGCTCGTGCCGCCGCTGAGACTCACCGACACCGTCACCGACGCTATGCCGCCTATCGGTATCGACTGATTTATCGTGAGTATGTTTGCGCCCTTCGCGCTGAGCGCCGCGAGAAGCGACGACAGCATTCCCGGCGAGTCCTCGAGCACCAGATGCAGAGTGAGCATTTCGCTTGCCGTCGCGTCATAGAACGGGCGGACATAGTCGCGGTACTTGTAGAATGCACTGCGGCTTATTCCTGCCTCGCGCACTGCATCACCCACCGACTCGCACCGTCCGCTCTCCAGATTCTGCATCGCCTCCGCCACCTTGACTATCACCGGCGGAAGCGCACTCTGTTCCACGAGATAGAATTTCAGCTTCTCCTGCATCTCGGATGTCCCCCACAGAAAATCATTTGTATCCGTATCACGGATTATTTTATCACAGTCCGCCCGGCTTTACAAGGCGCGGTATGCGCGTTTTTTGAATGATTTCGACGCTTCGCTTTGGTAAATACATACAAAACAGCGCGTCTAAAGGCTCTCCCGCGCCGTCCCGCGCGGCATTTTGCACCGCGCGCACGAATATACTCACTCGGCGGACGGCGCCGCCGTCCGCTCTTGAAAGCCGTCGGTTTTTGTAGTATAATCTGTTTATTGCAGGTATTCCGGCGGCAAACCGGACACAGGTTTTTCCGCGCCCGGTGGGCGCGCGCTTCTACGGAGAATTATATATTATGGCAAAAAAGCTTTTGCGCCTCGTCGTTCCGCTCTGCATAGCGGCACTCGTGGCGATACCGTTCTTTTTCCTCAGCGGCGGAGGCGGGGACGTTCCCGGCTCCGTCACTCTCACGCCGTCCGGCGTGGAGGCGGCTTCGCCTTTCCCCTCCGACGTACCGGCCGTATCCGTCCCCGACATATCGGACGACTTCCGTGGCGTCTGGGTCTCCACGCTCATCAACCTCGACTACCCCTCCCGCACCGGCCTCAGCGACGACGAGCTGAAGCGCGAGGCGGACGAGGTCCTTGACCGCTGCGCCGCGCTCGGCTTCAACGCCGTACTCTTTCAGGTGCGGCCGAGCGGAGACGCGCTCTATGAGTCGGAGATCTTCCCGTGGTCCGAGTTCGTGAGCGGAACGCAGGGCGAGGGTCCCGGCTTTGACCTCCTCGAATACTGGACGGAGGGCGCGCACGCGCGCGGGATGCAGCTCCACGCCTGGATAAACCCCTACCGCGTCGCGCGGAACTCGCATGACCTCTCGGCGCTCGCAGAGTCAAACCCCGCGCGGCGCCACCCCGAGTGGGTCGTCATGCACACTGACGGACACATGTACCTCGACCCGGGGATAGAGGGCGCGCGCGAGCTCGTCGTGGACGGTGTGCGCGAGATATGCGAAAACTACGACGTCGACGGTATTCACTTCGACGACTACTTCTACCCCGACGGCGGTCTGGACGACGCGGCGACCTACGCCGCCTCCGGCAGTTCGCTCTCGCTTGAGGACTGGCGGCGCGAGAACATAGATACGCTTATCCGCGAGGTGCGGGACGTCACGCGGGAGTACGGCAAGACCTTCGGCGTGAGCCCGTTCGGGATATGGGCAAACGCCTCGTCCGTCCCCGGCGGCAGTGACACGAACGGCAATCAGAGCTACCTCTACCACTTCGCCGACACGAAGAAGTGGGTCGAGGAGGGGTGGCTCGACTACATCTGCCCGCAGATATACTGGGAGATAGGCTACGCCCCCGCCGACTACAAGACGCTCGTGGAGTGGTGGTCGGACGTGGTGCGGGACACCGGCGTACGGCTGTATGTCGGCCACGCCTCCTACCGCTCCGGCGCGGAGAGCGGCGCGTGGAGCGGAACCGGCGAGCTCCGCCGGCAGCTCACCCTCAACCGCGAGACCGAGGAGGTGAGCGGTTCGATACACTTCCGCTACAAATTCTTCGTGGACTACGCCCCGCTCGGGACGTTTATAGCAAGCTGGAACGCCATGGAGAGCCTGCCGGAGGACTATCCCCTGCTCGACCCGGTAGAGTGGGACGGCGGCATCTCGGTGGGACGCCCGTCGGGCGACATCACCGTGGGCTATTCGGAGTACTACGTCCTCGGCCGCTGTGACCCGACCGTACCGCTCTATCTGAACGGAACGCAGGTGGAGGACGTCACCGAAAGCGGCTACTTCGGCGTGATGGTGAAGCTCGACAGCGGAGAGAACCGTCTCCGCTTCACGCAGGGCGAGCGCGAGTTTACGCGCGTGATAACACGCGGCGGCTCCGCCGCCGTCCCGACGCCGCTCGAGAGCGCGTCTATAGTCGTGGAGAGCGCATATCCGTCCGAGGGGGACATCTACGTCGCGCCGGGCGAGAAGATAACCTTCCGCTGTACCGCGCCGATAGGAGCGTCGCTTTCGGTGACGATAAGCGGCGAGACCTTCCGCCTCACCCCCGCCGCCACCGAGCCTCCCGCGGAGGACGGTAAGGTCTACGGCACGAACTACTTCTACACCTACACCGTGAGCGACGGATATCCCGCGGGCAAGGTCTCTACCGTCGGCCGTCCGGTCTACACCATGACC
>CANPWY010000204.1 GCA_947585215.1 uncultured Clostridia bacterium | reverse complement strand
CGGCGCGGCGCTCTGCCTCTCGCTTGCGCCGGCGGCGGCGCTGATACTCGCGGTGCTTCTCGCGGCGGCGCTGAACGCGCGCGGCCGGCGGGCGAGGCAGTGAACGTCCGCGCCGCCTTCCGCATTTCAACACGAAACCCGCGCCGCCCCAGAGACTTCCGCGCCGCAGAGTTTGCCCGCAGTACGGGGCGCGCTTCGCACGTCCGCGCCCGGCAAGCGTCGAGAAACGCCCCCGAGTTTTCGCGCGCGGCCGGCGGCGCGCGTCCCCGGCATCCCGTGCGGGCGCGCGCACCTCAAATCGACGTTTCGTTCGTCCGCTCTCCGGCGCAAGCCGTGTTTCGCGCTCCGCTTCCGGATGCCCTCAAAAGCGGCTCCGTTGAGTTTTTGCGTCCGGGCATGTTCCGCGCCGTCGCTCGCCTTCCGCAAAATTTCTGTGGAAATCGAGCCCGGGACGTAGTATAATAGTCGTAACGGGTGCGCCGCGCGGCGCGCCTCACCCTAAACGCCAAGGAGGCCGCCATGCTTTTCCGAAAAGACATCGAGCCGCGCTGTGCCTACTGTGCGCGCGCCGGGCGGGTGGGAGACGGCGAGGTCGTCTGTTCCCGCAAGGGCATCGTCCCGGAGGACGGGCGCTGCCGCCGCTTCAAATACGACCCTCTGAAGCGCGTCCCTCCGCGCCCCGGCCAGCTCGTGACGCGCGGGATAAAGGACGAGGATCTCTCCTTCTGACCCTGTCCGCACCGTATCGTACATAGCGCGGCGCCCGCGATATCACCTTTCTCGCACCCAAAAATCACGATCCCGCTTTGCGTTCCCTGTCAGAGCGCGATATAATCGACAACTCCGGTATTCTGACGGCGGCGGCCGTTCGGTGCCCATCCCGATGAGCCGGCAGAACAAAAGACGACCGGAAAAAAGCAAAAAAAGCGCCCCTCGAGGGGCGCTTCTTTCGTTTCTTTTGGACTTCTTATGCCTTGCCGGCGCAGCCGAGAACGTCGACGAGCTTGTGCTTGACGAGCTCCTTGATGTTCGAACGGGCGGGCTTGAGATACTCGCGCGGGTCGAACTTCTCGGGATGCTCTGCGAAGAACTGGCGGATGGTGCCGGTCATGGCAAGACGCAGGTCGCTGTCGATGTTGATCTTGCAGACGGACATGGTCGCGGCCTTGCGGAGCTGAGCCTCCGGGATACCGACGGCGTCGGGCATCTTGCCGCCGTTCTCGTTTATCATCTTGACGTAGTTCTGCGGAACGCTCGAGGAGCCGTGGAGAACTATCGGGAAGCCGGGCAGACGCTTGGAGACTTCCTCAAGGATGTCGAAGCGGAGCGGAGGCGGAACGAGAATGCCTTCCTCGTTCCGGGTGCACTGCTCGGGGGTGAACTTGTAAGCGCCGTGGCTGGTGCCGATGGCGATGGCGAGCGAGTCGCAGCCGGTCTTGGTGACGAACTCCTCGACCTCTTCCGGACGGGTGTAGCTGGAGTCCTCGGCGGAGACCTTCACCTCATCCTCGACGCCGGCGAGGGAGCCGAGCTCGGCCTCGACGACGACGCCATGGGCGTGCGCATACTCGACGACCTTCTTGGTTATCTCGATATTCTCGGCAAACGGCTTGCTGCTGGCGTCTATCATGACGGAGGTGAAGCCGCCGTCGACACAGCTCTTGCAGGTCTCAAAGCTGTCGCCATGGTCGAGGTGCAGGCAGATCGGCAGACCGGTCTCGATTATCGCCGCCTCGACGAGCTTGACGAGGTAGGTGTGGTTGGCGTAAGCGCGGGCGCCCTTGGAAACCTGAAGGATCAGCGGAGCGTTGACCTCCTTGGCGGCCTCGGTGATGCCCTGAACGATCTCCATGTTGTTGACGTTGAACGCGCCGATGGCATAACCGCCATTGTACGCCTTCTTGAACATCTCGGTTGTAGTTACGAGCGGCATTTTGATACAACTCCTTTTCTGTGCAGATTTTGGTACTGCTGCTAATGCTATTTTACCAAACTCCCGCGGCAAAATCAATAGTATCCGCCAAAAAGTCGCGGGACTTTTCGCAGGCTCTTACGCCCCGGTGAACGCGTCGAGCGCCGCGAGCGAGAGCTCGCTGAGGCTCTTCTTCATCGCAAGGCCCTCCTCCATGTCGACGTCGACATAGTCGCCGTGCTGTATGCAGGCGATGCGGTTGGTCTTGCCCTCCGCGAGCGCGCGGACGGCGAGGTAGCCGAGGCGGCTCGCGGTGACGCGGTCGCGCGCGGTCGGCGTGCCGCCGCGCTGGACGTGTCCGAGCACCGTCACGCGCGGGTCGAGGCCGGTGGCGTCCGCTATCTCCTTTGCGACGTCCATGGCGCTCCCGACGCCCTCCGCGACTATGACCATGTAGTGCGTCTTGCCCGCGAGGCGCGCGGTGCGTATCTTTTCGAGCACGTCCTGCTCGAAGTCGTACTTCTTCTCCGGCACGAGCACCGCCGTCGCGCCGACGGCGAGGCCGACGTACAGCGCGAGATGACCCGCGTGGTGGCCCATGACCTCCACAACGGAGCACCGCTCGTGCGACTGCATCGTGTCGCGGAGCTTGTCCACCGCGTCGACTGCGGTGTTGCACGCGGTATCGAAGCCTATCGAATAGTGCGAGCAGGCTATGTCGTTATCTATCGTGCCGGGTATCCCTATGACCGACACCCCGTGCCGCGACAGGTCGAGGCAGCCGCGGAAGGTGCCGTCGCCGCCTATCGCGACGACGCCGTCTATACCTAAGAACTTGCAGGTCTGCACCGCGCGCATCTGCCCGTCCTCGGTCATGAACTCCGCCGACCGCGCGGAGTAGAGCATCGTGCCCCCGCGGTTGATTATGCCGTTGACGCTGTGTCCGTCGAGCGGCATTATGTCTCCGTTGATAAGTCCGTTCCATCCGCGCCGGATACCCACGCAGTCGATGCCGAGGTACTGCGCCGTCCGCGCCACCGCGCGTATCGCCGCGTTCATGCCCGGCGCGTCTCCGCCGCTCGTGAGCACTCCTAT
>CANPWY010000203.1 GCA_947585215.1 uncultured Clostridia bacterium | reverse complement strand
TGCCAGTCGTTGCAGTGGAGGATGTCCGGCCGCCAGTCTATCTGCCAGAGCAGCTCGGCGGCGGCGCGGCTGAAGAAGGCGAAGCGCTCGCCGTCGTCAAAGTGACCGTAGAGGCTCTCGCGCTTGAAGTAGTATTCGTTGTCGAGGAAATAGAAGACGGTGTTGCGGTACTTCAGCGTGAAGATGCCGCAGTAGACCTTGCGCCAGCCGAGGGTGACGTAGAAGTTCTTCTCATAGGTCATCTGCTTGCGCCACTCCTCTTTGATCGAGCCGTAGAGGGGCATGACGACGCGGCAGGAGCAGCCGGGCATGTTCAGCGCTTCGGGAAGCGAACCGGCGACGTCTCCGAGTCCGCCGCTCTTTGCAAACGGAGCGGCTTCGGAGGTTATAAACAGAACTTTCATATATAGAATTGCTCCTTTCCTTGAAATATTGAAGGCTGACGGCACAGCCGGCAGAAGCGGGGAAAGCGCCGTGGGACGGGCTTTACACCTTGGAGCCCTTGGCGATTATGATGGGATAGCTCTCGTGGCCCGTGAGCATGCGGCCGGCGGCTATCTCGGTGTCCTTGTCGGCGATGACGCAGGTGAGCTCCGCACCCTCGCCCACGACGGCGTTTTGCATGAGTATGCATCCGCGAAGCTTTGCGCCCTTGCCTATCTTGACGCCGCGGAAGATGATGCAGTTCTCAAGGTCGCCCTCGATGTAGCACCCGTCCGAGACGAGGCAGTTGCTCACGTTCACGTCGGAGGAGTAGTAGGTGGGCGCCTCGTCGAGCACCTTCGTGAGGACCGGGCGGTCGGCGGGGAAGAGGTCGCGGCGGACCTCGCGCCGGAAGAGCTCCATGCTCGTGTCGTAGTAGAGGCGGGTGGTGTCCGGCCGCGCTACAAAGTCGTGCACGACGTAGCCCATTATCTTCAGCGTGTCGTGCCGCGCGAGGAGCACTCCGTCGGTAAAGCTGTACTGCGCGTGCGCGACGCACTCGTCCACAAGCTTCAGCAGAAGCTCGCGCGAGAGGATATATACTCCGACGCCGACGTATCCCTCGCCGTTCTTTGCACCCTTCTTGACGTCCACGGCGCGTCCGGTGTCGTCGAGTGTGAAGCGGACGCGGGGCTGAAGGAACCTGTCGTCCGCCGCGCAGATGCAGGTGATGTCCGCGCCGGTGGAGAGATGGTACTCGTATGCCTTCGAGAGGTCGAAGCTCGACACGAGCATCGCGTCCGCAAGGACGATGTAGTCCTCGCGTATCCTCGCGAGATAGGTGCGGATGTTGTCGAGCGCGTCAATATGGCCGAGGTACGCGGCGCTCGAGTGCGTGTGACCCATGCCGAACGGAGGCAGGAGCTTGAGGCCGCCGCGCTTGCGCACAAGGTCCCACGTCTTGCCCGAGCCGAGGTGGTCAAGCAGTGACTGGTATCTTTCCTCAAGCACTACGCCGATGTCGGTGATGCCGGCGTTGGTCATGGCGGAGAGAATGAAGTCGATTATGCGGTAGCGTGAGCCGAAGGGTATGGACGGCGCGGTACGGGTCTCGCCAAGCTCGCCGAGCCCCGCGTCGCCGACGTATCCGAAGATTATACCGTGGAGATTTTTCATCTTACTTGCCCTCCTTTGCCTCGATGTCGCTGTCTATCATCTTGCCCGCAGGCACGGCGGCGTTCTCGCCGATATTCACGTCCGCGGCGATGACCGCGATGCCCCACTGGTCCGGGTCGACCGACTGCGGGTCGCCGCCGACATGCGCTCCGGCGTGGATGTGCGCGCCCTCCGCGACGATGGCGTATTCGACCACCGCGCCCTCGTCTATGACGGCGCCGGGCATGACCGCCGAGTAGCGCACGACCGCGTCCTTCTCGACCGTGACGCTGTGGAAGAGCACCGAGTTTTCGACGCGGCCGTATATCTCGCAGCCCTCGGGGATTATCGAGTGCTCAACGTGCGCCTCACGCGAGATGTAGTGCGGCGGGGCGGTGGGGTTGCGGGTGTATATCTTCCAGTTTGCGCCGAACGCGTCCAGCTGGGGATTTATGAGCATGTCCATGTTCGCGTCCCACAGGCTGTTTATCGTGCCGACGTCCTTCCAGTAGCCGTCGAAGCGGTGCGCGACGACGGTCTCTCCGGCGGCTATCATCGCGGGAATGATGTCTCCGCCGAAGTCGTTCTTGGAGTTCGGGTCGGCCTCGTCGCGCGTGAGATAGTCGCGGAGCTTCTCCCACGTGAATATATATATGCCCATCGAGGCGAGGTTCGACTTCGGCTCCTTCGGCTTTTCGGCAAACTCGATGATGTTGTCGTTCTCATCGACGCTCATGATGCCGAAGCGGCTCGCTTCCTCCCACTCGACCTCGAGCACGGCGATGGTCGCCGCCGCGTTGTGGCTCTTGTGCTGGTCGAGCATCTTGGAGTAGTCCATCCTGTATATATGGTCCCCGCCGAGAATGACGACATACTTCGGGTCGTACTGCTCGATGAAGTCCATATTCTGATAGATGGCGTTCGCGGTACCCTTGTACCACTCGCCGGTGGAGCCGGTCATGTACGGCTGGAGGACGTGGACACCGCCGTTTTCACGGTCGAGGTCCCACGGCTGGCCGTTGCCTATGTATGCGTTCAGCTCCTGCGGGCGATACTGCGTGAGCACGCCGACGGTGTCTATGTCGGAATTGGTGCAGTTGGAAAGGGGAAAGTCGATTATCCTGTACTTTCCGCCGAACGGCACGGCAGGCTTTGCAACCTTAGTCGTAAGCACATACAGGCGCGAGCCCTGTCCGCCCGCGAGGATCATTGCCACACATTCCTTGCCCTGACCCATGCTTATACCTCCTTTTATCTGTCAGAAGGGGACTCCGCCGCCTTTGCGGTGCCGCCAAAAAGAGGCTCAGCCCCCACATTGGTTAAATTATACCATATTCATCTTCCCTTGTCGATAGTTTTCTGCAAATTCGACAAAAAGAATTTGCAAACGACGGGGGCAAAGCCGCGCCGGTTCGCGCGGTTGATGTTGCCGCAGGCAACATCGCGCAGGGGCAATTCATTTGCCCCGAGCATTT
>CANPWY010000202.1 GCA_947585215.1 uncultured Clostridia bacterium | reverse complement strand
ACGAAGCGGGCGCTCGCCGCGGGAAAGAACGTCGTCACCTCCAACAAGGAGCTTGTGGCGGCGCACGGCGCGGAGCTCATCGCGCTCGCGGAGGAGCACGATGTAAACTATATGTTCGAGGCGTCGGTCGGCGGCGGCGCACCGGTTATACGGCCGCTCGTCAGCTGTATGGGCGCAAACGTCATAGAGGAGATATACGGTATCCTCAACGGCACGACAAACTTTATCCTCGACCGGATGGAGCGCGGCGGAGCCTCGCTCGAGGAGGCGCTTTCCGAGGCGCAGGCGCTCGGATACGCCGAGCGCGACCCCTCGGCGGACATCGAGGGACTTGACCCCGCGAGGAAAATATGTATCCTCGGCAGTCTCGCCTGCGGATATGACATCGGCGTGGAGAATGTTCGGGCGGAAGGGATAACCGGTCTCCGCCGTGAGGACGTCTGCCGCGCGGCGGAAGCGGGGTACGCGGTGAAACTGCTCGCGCGGTACATCCGCCTCGGCGAGAAGAGGGTGAGCGCGTTCGTCGCGCCGCACCTCATCCCGAAGGACTGCATACTCGCAAACGTGAACGGCGTCTTCGGCGGCGTGACGTATATAGGAAACGTGGTCGGAGAGGTGGACATCCTCGCCGCGGGCGCGGGAAAACTGCCGACGGCCTCGGCCGTCGCGGCGGACATCATCGACGCGGCGCGGCACCTCTACAAGACGCGCTTCCGCTCGGTGTGGAGTGCCGAGCACGCGGAGTACGTCCCGCCCGAGGAACTGGGCGGAAGGTTCTACGTCGGCTCGTCCGGAAGTGCGCGCGATGCGCGCGAGGTGTTCGGCGACATTCGCCTCATCTCGGAGGAGGGCGGCGCGGCGTTCATAACGCCCCGCCTCACGCCGGAGGAGCGCAGAGCAAAGACGGCGGAGTATCGCCGCCGCGCGCGGGTGTTCTCCGAGATGCGCGTGCTTGAACGCGGGGTGGACGAATGGTAAGGGTAAAGGTACCGGCGACGAGCGCGAACATGGGCAGCGGCTTTGACTGCATGGGTATCGCGCTCTCGATACGGAACGTCGTCGAGATGGACTTCTCCGACCGCATCGACATAACGAACAAGTCCGGCCTCGACCTCCCGGCGGACGAGACGAACCTCATCTACCGCTGTGCAAAGCACGTCTTCGACATAGCGGGCGTCCCGATGCCCGGGCTGAAGATAGTCGAGGAGTGCAATATACCGATGACGCGCGGGCTCGGCAGCTCGTCCGCGTGTACGGTGGCGGGCATCGTCGGCGCAAACGCCCTTCTCGGGGAACCGCTCGACGAGGAGGCGATAATAAACCTCGCCGCCATCATAGAGGGTCACCCGGACAACTCGACGCCGGCGATACGCGGCGGCTTCGTCGCGGCGATGCTCGAGAACGGGCGCGTCTGGCAGGTGCGGGTGCCGATATCCGGAAGGCTCCGCTTCTGCGCGTTCGTGCCGGACTTCGAGCTCCGGACCGAGAAGGCGCGCGCGGCGCTTCCGAAGGAGGTCACCATGCGGGACGCGGTGTTCAATCTCAGCCGCGCCGCTCTGCTCGCGGGAAGTCTAGTCGCGGGCGAGCTGCATAATATAGGCGTGGCCACCGAGGACAGACTGCACCAGCCCTATCGCTTCGACATGATACCGGGCGGGCGCGAGGTGGCCTCGCGGGCGCGCGAGCTCGGCGCGCTCGGGTCGTTCATCAGCGGGGCGGGACCGACGATAATGACGGTCGTCGACCGCGCGAGCCTCGACTACGAGAAGCGCGTGCGGGAGCACTTCGCGGAGGAGTTCCCGAACTGGACCGTGAGGATGCTCGACTGCGACGAGACGGGCGTCACCGTGGAAAAAGAATAGAGTCCGCCCGCACTTTGATTTCTGCGCCGTTGGCGCGCAATACGGTCTATAAACCGACGGAGGTTTTATGTAAATGGCACTCATCGTACAGAAATTCGGCGGAAGCTCGGTAAAGGACGCCGAGCATATCCGCAACGTTGCCCGTATCATAACCGATACATACAGGGCAAACAACGACGTCGTGGTAGTCCTCTCCGCTCAGGGAGACACCACCGACGAGCTCATCGAGAAGGCGCACGAGATAAACGAGTCGCCCTCCCGCCGCGAGATGGATATGCTGCTCTCGACGGGGGAGCAGGCGTCGGTAGCGCTCTGCGCCATGGCGATTGAAAAGCTCGGATGCCCGGTCATCTCGCTCAACGCGTGGCAGGCGGGAATAAGCACCGACTCAAACTACTCAAACGCGAGCATCAAGACGATAAACGACGAGCGCCTGCGCGCCGAGCTCGACCGCAGGAACATCGTCATCGTCACCGGCTTTCAGGGGATAAACCGCCGCTACGATATAACGACGCTCGGCCGGGGAGGGTCGGACACCTCCGCCGTGGCGCTCGCGGCGCGTATCCGCGCCGACCTTTGCCAGATATACACCGACGTGGACGGAGTGTATACCGGCGACCCGCGTATTGTCCCCGAGGCGCGCAAGCTAGACGAGATAACCTTCGACGAGATGCTCGAGCTCGCGAGCGCCGGCGCGCAGGTGCTCCACAACCGTTCGGTAGAGATAGCAAAGCGCTTCGGTATACAGCTCGAGGTCCTCTCGAGCCTCGACCCGAAGCCCGGAACCATAGTTAAGGAGGTAGCAAAGAAATTGGAGAGCACAGCCATCAGCGGAGTCGCGCGCGACGAGAACGTCGCCTGCATAGCGATAACACACCTCGAGGATAAGCCGGGCGTCGCGTACCGCATATTCTCACTGCTCGCGCAGAGGAAGATCAACGTCGACATCATCCTTCAGTCGATAGGCCGCGACAACACCAAGGACATCACCTTCACCGTAGCGAAGGGCTACGCGGACGAGGCCATCGAAGAACTCATGGAGCACAAGGACGAGCTGAACTTCGCGGACATATCCTGCGACACGAACGTCGCGAAGATCTCGATAGTCGGCTCGGGCATGATAAACCACCCCGGCATAGCGAGCCAGCTCTTTGAGGCGCTCTACAACGTCGGGATAAATATCCGCATGATCTCGAC
>CANPWY010000201.1 GCA_947585215.1 uncultured Clostridia bacterium | reverse complement strand
GAAACCGTCCTTCGTGACGCTCAGCAGTCCCTGCTGGCGACGAGAATGCCCTACGAAAAATTCAAAGGCATCCTCGAGACGATGGACAAGGCGGGTTACTATTCGCTCGAGTGCTGGGGCGGCGCGACCTTTGACAGCTGCCTTCGCTACCTCGACGAGGACCCGTGGGAGCGCCTCCGCAAGATCCGTTCCGCCGTCAAGCACACGAAGCTCCAGATGCTGCTGCGCGGACAGAACCTGCTCGGCTACAAGCACTATCCGGACGACGTCGTGAAGGCGTTCGTCCACAAGTCCGTCGATAACGGTATCGACATCATCCGCATATTCGACGCGCTCAACGACCTGCGCAACGTCGAGCTCTGCATCAACGAGACGCACAAGGCCGGCGGCGAGGCGCAGGTGGCCATCAGCTACACCACCTCCCCGGTGCACACCCTCGAGGCGTACGCCAAGATGACAAAGCAGATGAAGGAGATGGGCGCGGACTCCATCTGCATCAAGGACATGGCGGGCATCATGGGGCCGCAGGAGGCGTATGACCTCGTCAAGGCCATCAAGGAGACCGTCGGCGACCTGCCGGTCGACCTGCACACCCACTCCACCACCGGCCTCGGCCCGATGACCCTTGTCAAGGCCGTCGAGGCGGGCGCGGACATTATCGACACCGCGATAAGCTGCCTCTCCGGCGGCACGAGCCAGCCCGCGACCGAGTCCATGGTCTATGCCCTGCGTCAGCTCGGCTATGAGATAGACCTCAAGGACGACTGCCTCAAGGAGATAAACGACTACTTCAAGCCGATAAAGAACGAGTATCTCCAGAGCGGCCTGCTCGACCCGTTCGTCATGGAGACCAAGACCGACGCGCTGAACTATCAGATCCCCGGCGGCATGCTCTCCAACCTCGTCGCACAGCTCAAGGCGCAGAACGCCATGGACCGCATCGACGAAGTTCTCGCTGAGACCCCGCGCGTCCGCAAGGACCTCGGCTATCCGCCGCTCGTCACCCCGATGAGCCAGATGGTCGGCGTTCAGGCGGTCTCGAACGTCCTCGCGGGCGAGCGCTACAAGAACGTTTCCAAGGAGATAACCTCCTACGTTCGCGGCGAGTACGGCACCGCCCCCGGTCCGATGGACCCGGAGGTCGTCAAGAAGATCCTCGGCGACGAGAAGCCGATAACCGGCCGCTATGCCGACACGCTCAAGCCCGGCATCCCGGACGCGAAGAAGGAGATAGGCGACCTCGCTAAGAGCGAGGAGGACGTTCTCAGCTACATCGCCTTCCCGGCTCAGGCGGAGAAATTCCTCAAGAAGCGCAAGGAGCGCGAGGACAACACCGCGAAGTTCGCCATCACCGAGATATAAGAGGTGAGATAAATGCTGGGTAAATTCTTTCATGAAGCCGGCACGACCGGCATAGAGCTCGGCCTCGGCACCGGCCTCGGCTACGCCCTGCTTGGCATAGCGATAGTCTTTGCCGCGCTGTTCGCGCTGATGATAGTCATCAAGATAATGGGCGCGATAAGCGAGAAGGCGTCGGCTGCCAAGACCGCGCCCGCGCCCGCGCCGACGGCCCCGGCTCCTGTGCCCGCACCGGCCGCCGCAACACCCACGGCGCCCGCCGCGAGGGAGTCGGCTCCCGCGCTCCGTATGCCCGCAAAGACCGCCGCGATGCTTATCGCGACCGTGGCGGACGCGATGGGCTGTGAGCCGGAGGAGCTCCGCATAAACTCCATTAAGCGTGTGCCGGAAAGCGGAAGGATCGTCGACGGTACGGAGCTTACGGACGTTGACGAGAAGAGCGCCGCCATGATAATGGCGATCGTCGCGGACGCGTTGGGCTGTGAGCCCGATGAGCTCTTCTTCAATTCGATAAAGCGTGTCTAATATAAGGAAGGAAGGTTTTTTATCATGAAAAAGTACAAGGTCACTCTTAACGGCACCACCTATGAGGTAGAAGTGGAGAAGGGCGAGGCCGTCGTAGTCGGTCAGTACGCCGCTCCCGTCGTCGCGGCTCCCGCCGCACCCGCCCCTGCCGCCGCGCCCGCTCCTGCGGCCGCTCCGGCTCCCGCCCCTGCCGCCGCTCCCGTAGGCCCCGGCGAGCAGGTCACGGCTCCGATGCCCGGCACCGTCCTTTCGATAAAGGTCAAGCAGGGCGAGGCAGTCAAGGCCGGTCAGATCCTCGTCATACTCGAGGCCATGAAGATGGAAAACGAGATCGTCGCCCCGCGTGACGGCACCGTTACACAGATAGTCGCCGCCCAGGGAAGCACCGTCGACACCGGCGCTCCGCTTGTTGTTCTCGGCTAAGGAGGACAAGAAAGGGAGGACTAACCACAATGTTAGAAGTAATTCAGAGAGTCTGGGAGACATCCGGTTTCTACCAGGCGGGCGGAAACTGGCAGAACCTCGTGATGATAATCGTCGCGTGCGTTCTTCTCTACCTGGGCATCGTCAAAAAGTTCGAGCCGCTGCTGCTTGTCGGCATAGCGTTCGGAACACTGCTCACCAACCTCCCCGGCGCGGGTGTGTATCACCCGGAGCTGTGGGCGGGTGCGCCGGAGAACATCAGCTACTCCACCGTGCTGCATGAGGGCGGCCTGCTCGACATACTCTACATCGGCGTCAAGACCGGCATCTACCCGTCGCTGATATTCCTCGGCGTCGGCGCGATGACCGACTTCGGCCCGCTGCTCTCCAACCCGAAGTCGCTCTTCCTCGGCGCGGCGGCACAGCTCGGCGTCTACTGCGCGTTCATGCTTGCACTGCTGCTCGGCTTCTTCGGCAACGAGGCTGCCTCGATAGGCATCATCGGCGGCGCGGACGGCCCGACCGCCATCTGGCTCACAAACAAGCTCGCGCCTGACCTTCTCGGCCCGATAGCGATAGCGGCGTACAGCTACATGGCGCTGATACCGCTCATTCAGCCCCCGCTTATGCGGTTGCTGACGACGAAGAAGGAACGCGAGATAAAGATGGAGCAGCTCCGCACCGTCACCAAGCGCGAGAAGATAATCTTCCCGATAGTCGTCACCATCTTCACCGTGCTGCTTCTGCCGTCCGTGGC
>CANPWY010000200.1 GCA_947585215.1 uncultured Clostridia bacterium | reverse complement strand
GCGTGAACAGCCCGGAGGACGCCGTTCCGCACATCCTGAACGTCAGCGTCGAGGGCGTGAAGGGAACGCGGATGCAGAGCGCGCTTGACGAGCGCGGAGTCTGCGTATCAGTGAAGAGCGCGTGCGCGTCGGATGGGCTTCCCTCCCGCGAGGTGCTCGCGGTGACGGGAGACAGCCGCCGGGCGCTTTCGAGCTTCCGCATAAGTCTCAGCCATCTCACGACCGACGCGGAGATAGACGGGTTTCTCGCCGCGTTCGACGAATGTTACGAAGTCCTCACGAAAAAACCACGGCTTTAGGGGAGAGAAAATGTCGGAAAAGAGACGGGTGCTCATAGCGATGAGCGGCGGGGTGGACAGCTCGGTCGCGGCGTATCTCATGCGGGAGGCGGGCTGTGAGTGCGAGGGAGTGACGCTCCGCCTCACGCGAACGGAGACCTCCGGGACGCACGGCCGCACCTGCTGCTCGGAGGAGGACATAGACGCCGCCGCGGAGGTGGCGTTTGAGCTGGACATGCCCTATCGGGTGCTCGACTGCGAGGCGGAGTTCCGCCGAGAGATAATCGAGAGGTTCGTGCGGGTGTACGAGGCGGGAGAGACGCCGAACCCCTGCATAGACTGCAACAGATACATGAAGTTCGGGCGGCTCGTCAGGTACGCCGAGGAGAACGGTTTCGACTGCGTCGCGAGCGGGCACTACGCCCGCATCGAGCGCGACGCGGAGAGCGGCCGCCTTCTTCTGAAGAAGGGCCTCGACCCCGCAAAGGATCAGAGCTACTTCCTGTACAGCCTCACGCAGGAACAGCTTTCGCGGATATGCTTCCCGCTCGGCGGCATGACAAAGAGCGAGGTGCGCGAAATTGCGGCGAAATGCGGCTTTGCGAGCGCGCGGAAGCGGGACAGTCAGGACATCTGCTTCGTGCCGGACGGCGACTATGGCGCGTTCCTCGAGCGCTTCACCGGCAAGCGTTACCCGGAGGGCGACTTCGTCGCACCGGACGGGCGCGTCCTCGGGCGGCACAAGGGCGCCGTCCGCTACACCCTCGGCCAGCGGCGCGGGCTCGGCGTCGCAGCAGGTGAAAGGATCTACGTCTACGACAAGGACATGGAAAATAACATTGTAAGGGTCGGCCCGGAGGAACTGCTTTTCCGCAGGACGGTGTACGCGCGCGACATGAACTGGGTGTCGACAGCGGGTCTTGATGCGCCGACGCGCGTCCGAGCGAAGACGCGCTACAGTCAGCGCGAGCAGGCGGCGACGGCGTATCCGACGCCGCGCGGCGTGCGGCTCGAGTTTGACGAGCCTCAGCGCGCCGTGACGCCGGGGCAGGCGCTCGTCCTGTACGACGGCGACGCCGTTCTGGGCGGCGGAACGATTTGCGGGGAGGAGAAGGCATGAGCAGAGTGCTCGAGGACTGGCAGCAGATAGAGCGGAGCATCATCAAGAAGTTCCGCCGTGAGCTGTGGAACCCATTTATAGCGGCGGTGAAGCGCTACAAGCTCGTCGAGGAGGGCGACCGCATAGCGATCTGCATCTCTGGCGGGAAGGACTCAATGCTCATGGCAAAGCTCATGCAGGAGCTCTCGCGGCACAGTGACGTGCCGTTTGAGACGGTCTTTCTCGTCATGGACCCCGGCTACAGCGCCCACAACCGCGAGAAGATAGAGCAGAACGCGCGCCGTCTGCGCGTTCCGATAACCGTGTTCGAGTCGAACATCTTCGAGGTGACGGAGAGCGCGGGCGAGTCGCCCTGCTACCTCTGCGCGCGGATGCGGCGCGGGTTCCTCTACAGCAGAGCTCGGGAGCTCGGATGCAACAAGATAGCGCTCGGCCACCACTTGAACGACGTGATAGAGACGCCGCTTATCAGCATGCTCTACGGCGGTCAGCTTCAGGGGATGCTCCCTAAGCTGCACAGCACGAACTTCCCGGGCATGACGCTGATAAGACCGCTCTACTGCGTCCGCGAGGAGGACATAATCGCGTGGGCGCAGTACAACGGCCTCGAGTTCATACGGTGCGCCTGCCGCTTCACCGAGAACGCCGCGAACCCGGAGAGTCCGGGTGGCTCGAAGCGCCTCGAGGTAAAGGAGCTGATAAAGCGCCTGAAGCTCGATGACCCGTATGTCGAGGACAGCATTTTGAGCGCGATGCACTCGGTGCACCTCGACACCTTCCCCGGCTACAAGAGCGAGGGAGAGGTGCACAGCTTCCTTGAGCGGTACGAGCGGGACGAGAGAGATGAATAGAAGACGGGAGTCGGAATTTCCGGCTCCCGATTTTTGTATAAACACTTGACAGATGCAGAAATATAGTGTACTCTATAAGTAGATTATATTTACCTACAAAGGTAAAAAGAAGGGAGGAGCGACATGAACACGGTGCTGGAGACGAGGAACCTTGTCAAACACTATCGCGGCGCGACGGCGCTGGACGGGGTAAATATCGTCCTTGAGCGCGGGCGGATATACGGCTTCGTCGGCAACAACGGGGCGGGCAAGACTACGCTCATGCGCATCGTCGCGGGACTTGCAAGCCCCAGCGGAGGTGAGGTGCTGCTTTTCGGCGAGGGAGGGCGCGCCGCGCTCGAGCGTGCGCGCCGCAGGACGGGGTTTCTCATAGAGGAACCGGTGTACTACGCGGATATGTCCGCGCGGCAGAACCTCGAGATGCAGTGCGTCCTGCGCGGCGCACCGAAGCATGACGCGCTCCGTCTTCTCGAGGAGGTCGGGCTGTCTCGCGCGGACGCGCGGAGGAGCGTCCGAAAGTTTTCGACCGGTATGCGCCAGCGCTACGGTCTCGCATTCGCGATGGTCGGAGACCCGGAGTTCCTTGTCCTTGACGAGCCGCTGAGCGGCATCGACGTAGAGGGCATGGACGACATCTGTGAGCTCCTCACAAGAAAGTGCCGCGAGGACGGCGTAACGATACTCCTCTCGAGCCACCAGCTCGCGCGGCTCGAAAGCGTCGCCACCGACTACATCTTCCTCGACTGGGGAAGGGTCATAGAGACGGACACGGCGGAGGAGCTGATGCGCCGGGCGGGACACCGTGAGCTCGAGGACTATTTC
>CANPWY010000199.1 GCA_947585215.1 uncultured Clostridia bacterium | reverse complement strand
CCTCCAGAGTGCTGTTCGAGACCGTAATGCCCGAATACTGACCTGTGATAGTTCCACCGCTGATGACAGCTTTCGAGCTGTTCATCAAAGTGATTGGTCCGGCGTCCAGGCTCTTGGCAGTTCCTTCAAATGTTCCGCTATTGACCGTCAGCGTAGAACCATCATCCACACTCACGGCACGAACGCCTTTCACCGTAGCGCCGGTAATCGTAATCGTCTTAGGTTGAGCATCCTGAGCACTCAAACCTTGAGCACTCGCCTCTTCTTGAGTGCGCTTGTCCTTGCTGGCACTAATGGCAACGCCGGTAACAAGACCCTCTTCATTCCTGATAGCTGCGTGCTGGTTCTCAATGGTAAGCTCACCATCTACGGTTAGAGTGCTCTTTCCGTGCATTTCAATGGTGGGATATTGTCCATTGGTAATAATTTCGCCGTTCTTGCCGCCCTTAATTGTGAGACTTACTCCATTGCCATACAACAAGATCTGACAGTTCGACCCGTTGAATTCCCCAAGATTAAGTGTGAAGTCTCCTACGTCCAGTGTAACGTCGGAGCCACCCCAAAGAATATCCTTATTAAGTCCGTCGATACTCTTCTTGAGCTTTACCGTATTCCCATCGACCTCAGCGTTCTCATCACCAAGAACTTGCGCTAATTCAGCGACGCTACTAATAGTCTTCGGTGCCGCCGCAAAAGCCGCTGTCGGCAGCAGCGTCAGCACCATGCAGAGCGCCAGCACAAGGGATAAAACTTTCTTGCTCATTGCTATTTTTACTCCTTTCAAGTAAATGTTGTTTTTGCGGGGGACCTTTTCGCAGCTCTCCGCCCTCTCTTGCTCCGCCCGGACAACGGCTCCGCAGACTGCGGCAAGTCCGGAAACCGTTGTCCAAGCAGACTCTGAAAGGAGACGGAGAAGCCGTAAGAAAGCTCCTCCTCCCGACGCTTCGCCTTGCCCCGAAGCGCCGGGAGCAGCCGCTTTCACGGCGTTTGCGAAAATCTCTACTTTTCCGCAAACTCGACCCTCACATCGTTTTGCCTAATTATATCACCATTAAATTGAAAATGCTAGTCCTTTTTCATAAAAATTTTCGGGAATTTTCGGCCTCTTCCAGCTGTCCTATGATTTGCCAAAAAGTAGAGTTTTTCGCAAATTTTTTCAGCTCAAAAATTATCAAACCCGCCTGTTCGCGACAGGCGGGTCTTGCTTTTGCCGGAAAAGCACCGGTTTTTTTCGCAAAAAAAGGATGCTGTCTCGTGACAGCATCCTTTTCTATCGGTTTTTCGCTTACTTGCCGCCGACCATTTTGGCGACTTCCTCGGCAAGGTTGTCCTCGCGCTTCTCGATGCCCTCGCCGCGCTCCATACGCACGAAGCGGGTGACGGTTATCTTGCCGCCGAGCTCCTTTGCGACCTGCGCGACGTGCTGCGCGACGGTCTGCTTGTCGTCCTTGACGAAGGCCTGCTCGAGCAGGCAGTACTCGCTGTAGTACTTGTTCATGCGTCCGTCGACCATCTTCTCGATGATGGCGTCCGGCTTCGGCTTAGCGGACTGCTCGTTCTCGTTCTTCGCCTGGACGAGCAGTATCTCGCGCTCCTGGCGGAGGGTCTCCTCATCGACGTCCTCCTTGCGCAGGAACTTCGGGCTCATCGCGCACGCCTGCATGGCGATGTCGCGCCCGAGCTCGGTGACGGCCTCGGGGGCGATGCCCTCGAGCTCCATGCCGACGAGAACGCCGACCTTGCCGCCCGCGTGGATATACGGAACGGTGACGCCGCCCTCATAGCGCACGAAGCGGCGAACCTTGATGTTCTCGCCTATGACGAGGACCTTGTCGCGCTGTGCGTCGGCAACGGTGCCGCCCTCGGGATAGTCCATATTCATGAGCGCGTCAACGTCGGCGGGGTTCTTCTCCGCGACGACCTTCGCGACGTTCGCGACGAACTTCTTGAACTCCTCGTTCTTTGCGACGAAGTCGGTCTCGCTGTTGACCTCGACCGCGACGGCGACGCCGTTCGGATAGGTCTCGGCAAGCACCATGCCCTCGGCGGCGACGCGGCCGGCCTTCTTTTCGGCGGCGGCGAGGCCCTTCTCGCGGAGATAAACTATCGCGGCGTCCATATCGCCGTTCGACTCGGTGAGCGCCTTCTTGCAGTCCATCATGCCGACGCCGGTCATCTCACGGAGCTTCTTAACATCAGCGGCTGTAAATGCCATATTTCGATTCCTCCAGAATAGTTATTGTTGCAGAATTACTCGGCTGCTTCCTCGGTCTCGGTCTCCTCGGCGGGGGCGTTCTCGTCAAGAGTGACCTCCTCGCCCTGACGTCCCTCCTGGACGGCGTTCGCCATGGTCTGGCTGATGAGCTTGATGGCGCGGATAGCGTCGTCATTGCCGGGGATGACGTAGTCGATCTCGTCCGGGTCGCAGTTGGTGTCAACTATGGCGACGACCGGGATGCCGAGCTTCTTCGCTTCGGCGATGGCGTTGCGCTCCTTGCGCGGGTCAACGATGAACAGCGCGCCGGGCAGCTTCGACATATCCTTGACGCCGCCGAGGTAACGCTCGAGCTTCTCTATCTCGAGCTGGAGACCCGCGACTTCCTTCTTGGGGAGCATGTCGAACGTGCCGTCCTCCTGCATCTTCTTGAGCTGGTTGAGACGGGCGATGCGCTGACGCATGGTCTTGAAGTTGGTGAGCATGCCGCCGAGCCAACGGGCGTTGACGTAGTACATGCCGACGCGGCTCGCCTCCTCGCGGATGGCCTCCTGCGCCTGCTTCTTGGTGCCGACAAAGAGGATGGATTCACCCTCCGCGGCGAGGTCGCGCACGAAATAGTACGCCTCCTCGAGCTTCTTGACGGTCTTCTGAAGGTCGATGATGTAGATGCCGTTGCGCTCGGTGAAGATGTACGGAGCCATCTTCGGGTTCCAGCGGCGGGTCTGGTGTCCGAAGTGGACGCCTGCCTCCAGAAGCTGCTTCATGGATACGATTGCCATTCTGATTTCCTCCTTAAGGTTTTTTCCTCCGCGCCCGCCATGAGGGCGGCTAACCGCTTTCCTGCGGACCTTTCGCCCACGGACGCGTGCGGATTCACGCGACTTTGTCGCGCTTATGTAGGATAACACATTTTT
>CANPWY010000198.1 GCA_947585215.1 uncultured Clostridia bacterium | reverse complement strand
TATGCGTCTTTTGTGAACACGGCGGCAAACAATTATGACTCTGTAATTAATGCCTACGGAGAATGGATTGCAGGCAAAGGAGAGTTTGGCAAATAAATTGTTTGCTCTGCACTGTACCTATACTTTGTATCGGTTAGTCTTTCACAAAGGAGCGCCCGAATATGCGAAAACGGATAATCTTATCTGTTGTGTTGGTGTTCGCAGTCGCGTTGGGATGTTATGTTGTTGAACGCTGTATATCTCTGAACAATAATGACGCCATTCGCAGTATAGGAAGCCCTGAAGTTGGTTGGAAAGAGGCGCCTGTCGGCTCCTCGGCATACCGTGATAGCTATATCGGCGATTCGATTGAAAACGCCGTCGTGAGAGTTATCTATTACGATACAGACGGCGAAGCGAGACTAACGGTTTTCGATTCAAAGAAGGGGTATATCAAGGAGTATAATGACGGAGTTTTGCAGGATATATATGACGTAAAGACCGGCAAGCTGCTAAGAGCTGTAACATTTGGCCTGTACAAAGAAATCATTCACCGGCAAATCAGGAGCGATGATGAATGTGCGCAGCTTGCCTCTCTGCTGAAAAACGAAGCGTATAACGACATAACTGAGTTGGGCGGTTCGATAATAACGACCGGCAGCGGCGAAACATATGTAAACTGACGTAAAAACCGGAGCGGCATGAATTATTCATGCCGCTCCGGTGAATTTTTATGAGGCGTTTCGAGGTGAGCGCCCGCGCGGTCACTCGCCGTCCGCGTCATCGCTGTTGTCTGTGTCGGTCGCGCCGTCCGCGCTGTCTACGCCGTCCACGACGGCATCCGTGTTGCCGCCGCCTTCCGTGTCGTCCGCGCGGGCGATCGCCGCTATGCCTATCACGCGCGCGCTCTCCGCGACGCGCATCACACGCACGCCCTGCGACACGCGCCCGTAGACGTTGATGTCCTCGACCGGCATACGTATCAGGGTGCCGTCATCCGAGACGGAGATGATGTCCTCGTCGCCCGAGACGACCGCTATGGCGCTCACCGGACCGGTCTTCTCGGTGAGGCGGTAGGCCGTGAGACCCTTGCCGCCGCGCCTCTGCGGGGTCTTTTCGCCGTCGGAGGAGCGCATGTAGTCCTCAACGGGGGTGCGCTTGCCGTAGCCGTTGTCGGTGACGCAGAGGAGCGCTGAGCCGGGCGTCGCGACTGCCGCGCCGACGACATAGTCCCCGTCGCCAAGGCGGATGCCCCGGACGCCTATCGCGCCGCGCCCGAGCGGGCGCAGGTCGCGCTCGTCAAAGCATATCGCCATGCCGTGGCGGGTGGCGATTATCATGTTCTGCCCGCCGTCGGTCTTGCGGACGTCAATGAGCTCATCCCCCTCCTCGAGGGTGATGGCGCGGATGCCGGCCTTGCGCGCGGTCTCGAGCTCGTCGAGGACGAGCCGCTTGACCGTGCCGTTCCGCGTCGTCATAAACAGAAACTCGCTCGCGGTAAACTCGCGCACCGGTATCATCGCCGTGACGCGCTCGCCCTCCTCGAGCGGGAGAAGGTTGACGATATTCATGCCGCGCGCGGTGCGTCCGCTCTCCGGGATGTTGTAGCCCTTCTTGCGGAGGACGCGCCCCGCGCTCGTGAAAAAGAGGATGTGGTCGTGGGTGGAGGCGAGGAATATCGTCTCGGCGAAGTCCTCCTCGCGCGTCGTCATGGCGCTGACGCCGCGCCCGCCGCGCCTCTGCGTGCGGTATACGTCCGGCGTCTGGCGCTTGATGTAGCCGAAGTGCGTGAGGGTGAAAACGCAGTCCTCCTCGGCGATAAGGTCCTCGTCGTCGATCTCGTCCTCGATCTCCTGTATCTCGGTGAGGCGCTCGTCGCCGTACTTGTCGCGGATGGCGGTGAGCTCGTCTATGAGTACGCCGCGCAGCATCTCCTCGTCCGCGAGCAGCTCGCGGTAGTAGGCTATCTTTTCCTCGAGCTCCTTGTACTCGGTCTCGAGCTTTTCCTTCTCGAGCCCCTGGAGCCTGCGGAGCTGCATTTCGAGTATCGCCTGCGCCTGCACCTCCGAGAGACCGAAGCGCGCCATGAGGTTCTCGCGCGCGTTGTCGTAGCTCGAACGGATTATGCGTATGACCTCGTCGATGTTGTCCTGCGCTATGAGCAGTCCTTCGAGGAGATGCGCGCGCTCGAGCGCCTTCTGGAGGTCGTAGCGTGTGCGGCGGGTGATGAGATCCTCCTGGAATGCAATGTACTCGTCGAGAATGTGTCTAAGCGACAGTATCCTCGGCTGGGTCTGATTCTCGACAAGCGCGAGCATGTTCACGGCAAAGGTGGACTGCATCTGCGTCTGAGCAAAGAGGTGGTTGAGGACTATCTGCGGGTTCGCGTCCCGCTTCAGCTCGATGACTATGCGCATACCCTCGCGGTCGGTCTCGTCGCGTATCGCGCTGATGCCCTCGAGACGCTTGTCCTCGACCTGATCCGCCATCGTCTTTATCAGCATCCGCTTGTTTACCTGATATGGTATCTCAGTGACGACTATGCGGGTGCGGTCGTTTCCGAAGGTCTCAAACTCGGTGCGGGCGCGCATGATTATCCGCCCGCGCCCGGTAGCGTATGCGGAGCGGATGCCGCTGCGCCCCATGATTATCCCGCGCGTCGGGAAGTCCGGCCCCTTGATATACTCCATCAAATCCTCAAGCGTTGCGTGAGGATTGCGGAGAACGCATATCGTCGCGTCTATGACCTCGGTGAGGTTGTGCGGCGGGATATTTGTCGCCATGCCGACGGCGATGCCGCTCGAACCGTTGACGAGCAGGTTCGGGAAGCGGCTCGGGAGCACGCGCGGCTCCTTCCGCGTCTCGTCGAAGTTCGGGTCCCAGTCGACCGTGTCCTTCTCGATGTCGCGGAGCATCTCGTCCGCCATGCGCGCCATGCGCGCCTCGGTGTAACGGTACGCGGCGGGCGGGTCTCCGTCCACCGAGCCGAAGTTTCCGTGACCCTCGACGAGCGGGTAGCGCATCGAGAAGGTCTGCGCGAGGCGCACGAGCGCGTCGTAGACCGACGCGTCGCCGTGCGGGTGGTAGCGTCCGAGCACGTCGCCGACGGCGGTCGCGCACTTGCGGAACGGCTTGTCGCGGGTGAGCCCGTCCTCGTACAT
>CANPWY010000197.1 GCA_947585215.1 uncultured Clostridia bacterium | reverse complement strand
ACCGTCGTCACCGAGGTTGCAAATCCCGACGACCTCGAGACCTCCGACCTCCTCGTCACCGACGCGGACGGCGCGGTTGAGCTCGACAGCTTCCTGCGGGACACAATGGTGCTCGAGAGCGATATGCTCTTTCTCTGCCGTGAAGACTGCAAGGGTATCTGCCCCACCTGCGGCAAGAACCTCAACCTCGGCCCCTGCGGATGCAAGCCGGAGGGAGACCACCGCCTCGACTCGCTCCGCGAGCTTCTCGAAAGGAAGCGCGGGGAGGACGCCGGGGAATAACATCAGCTTGCTATGCGCAAAGCGCGTAACATATAACCATCAACAAGGACAAAGTATCAAGCCGAAGCCCTTAAGGAGGTGCAAAAAATGGCCGTCCCGAAGAGTAAAGTATCGAAAGCACGCCGCGACAAGCGCCGCTCGTCGCACTGGAAGCTCGCCACCCCGAGCCTCGTGACCTGCCCCAATTGCGGGGCGTATCGCCTGCCGCACAGGGTGTGTAAGGCTTGCGGAGCGTATGACGGACGTACCGTCCTCAACGTCGAGGCAAAGTAAGGATAAAAATCTTCGGACAGGGGAGGGGCGCGCGCCCGCTCCCCTATCTGCTTTTCCGAGGTGGGATACATGGCAAAGGTCACACACGTCGATATGCACGGCCCGGCTTGGAAAGCGGGCCTTCGCGCGGGGGACGACCTCCGCGCCATCGGCGTGTACGAGATACGCGACGTGCTCGACCTCACCTTCCGCTCCTACGAGCCGAGGCTGTTGCTCCACGTCGAGCGGGACGGGAAGCCCCTCGAGCTCCGCGTCCGCAAGGACGTCGGCGAACCGCTCGGGCTCGAGTTCGAGAGCTATCTCATCGACAACCCGCGTTCCTGCCACAACAAGTGCGTCTTCTGCTTCATAGACCAGATGCCGCCCGGGATGCGCGAGACGCTCTACTTCAAGGACGACGACGCGCGATTAAGCTTCCTTCAGGGCAACTATGTCACCCTCACGAATATGTCCGACGAGGACATAGACCGCATAATCGAAATGCGGATAAGCCCGATAAACATCTCCATCCACACCACGAACCCCGAGCTCCGCGCGAAGATGCTGAATAACCGCTTTGCGGGCAAGAAGCTGAAGTACCTCCGTCGGCTTGCTGACGGCGGCGTGGAGATAAAGGCGCAGATAGTCCTCTGCCCCGGCTGGAACGACCGCGAGGAGCTGGAGCGGACGCTCCGCGACCTCGCCGCCCTCGCGCCGGCGCTCACGAGCTGTTCTATAGTCCCGGTCGGTCTCACGAAGTACCGCGAGGGACTGACGAAGCTCTCTCCCGTGACGCGTGAGGACGCCGAAGACGCGATAGAGCGCGCCGAGCGCTGGGGCGAGCGTTGTCTCGAGAAGTACGGCGCGCGGACCTTCTTCTGCTCGGACGAGCTGTTCTTCCTCGCGGGCCGCGAAATGCCGCCATACGAGTACTACGAGGATTTCCCGCAGTACGAGAACGGCGTCGGCATGACGGCGATGTTCCTTGACGAGTTCGAGGCGTCGCTCGCTTCCACGCCGGAGGACGCGTCCTGCACGCCGTTCACCGTCGCGACGGGCACTCTTTTTGCGCCGGTCATAGCGAAAGCGGTTGACCTTTTGAGCGGGAAATGTCATAATATCAGTGGAAAGGTCATACCCATAGTAAATCACTTTTTCGGGGAAGCTATCACGGTCGCGGGACTCGTCACCTGCCGCGACCTCATAGAGCAGGTGCGGGGCAATATGCTCGGGCGCCGGCTGATAATCCCCTCCGCCATGCTCCGCGCGGGGGAGCACGTCTTCCTCGACGACGGGACTGTGGAGGACGTCGAGCGTGAGCTCGGCGTAAAGGTGATAGTTCAGGAGAGCGAGGAAGGATTTATAGACTCGGTTCTCCGCGAAGAATAGATTTTCAGTTTCGGAGGCAGCGCATGAGCACGCCGCTTATAGCGATAGTAGGCAGACCGAACGTCGGCAAGAGCCATCTCTTCAACCGGCTCGTCGGCAAACGTATCTCAATAGTGGAGGACACCCCCGGCGTCACCCGCGACCGCATCTATGCGGAGAGCGAGTGGGCGGGGCATCGGTTCAGCCTTGTGGACACCGGCGGCATCGAGCCGCACACCTCGAGCGAGATGCTTCTCTTCATGCGCTCGCAGGCGGCGACCGCAATAGAGACGGCGGACGTCGTCGTGCTCGTGTGCGACCTCACGGTGGGAGTGACGGCGGCGGACAAGGACGTCGCGGATATGCTCCTCCGCGCGCAGAAGCCGGTGGTCCTCGCCGTCAACAAGTGCGACAAGCCGGGTGCGCCCGACCCCGCGCTCTACGAGTTCTACAACCTCGGCCTCGGCGAGCCGGTGGCGGTGAGCGCGCTTCAGGGCTACGGCACGGGCGACCTGCTCGACCGCTGCTGCGAGTATCTTGAGGGCTCGGAGGACGGGGATGCGGAGAGCGACGTCATAAACGTCGCCGTCATCGGCAAGCCGAACGCCGGAAAGAGCTCGCTTGTCAACCGCATACTCGGCGAGGAGCGCGTCATCGTGAGCCCCGTCGCCGGCACCACGCGGGACGCGATAGACAGCTTCTTCGAGTGCGGCGAGGGAAAGTTCAACTTTATCGACACCGCCGGCCTCCGCCGCAAGTCGAAGGTCGAGGAGAACATCGAAAAGTACAGCGTCCTGCGGACGCGGATGGCGGTCGAGCGGGCGGACGTCTGTCTCATCATGATAGACGCGTCCGAGGGTGTCACCGACCAGGACTCGAAGGTCGCGGGTCTCGCACACGACGCGGGGAAGGCTTCGGTGCTCGTCGTCAACAAGTGGGACGACGTGCCCGACAAGACGACAAAGACCCCGGCGGAGTTCGAGCGAAAGCTCCGCGCGGAGCTGCCGTTCATGGACTACGCGCCGGTGGTATTCATCTCCGCGCTCACGGGTCAGCGCGTCGGCACTCTCTTTTCGCTCATCGTCGCCTGTGCGGAGAACGCGGCAAAGCGCGTCACAACGGGTCAGCTCAATCAGGTGCTCTCGGAGGCGGTCGCGAGGATGCAGCCGCCGAGCGTGAAGGGGCGCCGTCTCAGGATATACTACATGACCCAGACCGGCGTGAAGCCGCCGAACTTCGTCGCCTTCTGCAACGACCCGGAGCT
>CANPWY010000196.1 GCA_947585215.1 uncultured Clostridia bacterium | reverse complement strand
CAGCGGCGTTCCCCACTCCTCGTCGTGGTACTTTTCCATCTTGTCGTAGCCGAGGCACCATCCGCAGCGGTCCATACCGCACCCCTCCCGTGTGTCCGATCAGCGGCGCTCTGCGCCGCGCGACCTCTTTATCTGTGGGAAACGTCTCCCGTATGAGTCGATTATATCCCGAACTCGGCTCGTTTGCAACAGTGAATCCGGCTTTGACGTATTCTTCACAGTCGTACAGAAAGGCACTCCAAGGGTCTCCGCGTGCGCAAAGAGAGCGGATTTGGCGTTAACAAATTGTTAACAGTCAGATAACACATTATCCAAAAGCCGGAGCTAAAATGATAACCGAAAAAGAGAGAAGGTGGTTCCGATGGGCACACAGCAAAAGGCGGCAGACGCGTCAGGACTTAGAGTCCTGCGGGCTGCCGGCACCGATTCCCGATCTACCCCATCGGCATAATAAACAGAAGGGCAGACATAATAACTACAAAATGAATTTTTCAGGAGGTATTTATTATGTTTGAACTCAGACCGTACCGTAGACACAACAATGAGATAGCTTACAACCCGTTCCGTGAGATGGAAGACCTTGAGAGAAGGTTCTTCGAGGAGCCGTTTGCCGACTTCTTCCGCAGCGGCGACATCGCGGAATTCAAGACCGACATCACCGACGAGGGCGACAGCTACGTCCTCGAGGCGGATCTGCCCGGCTTTGACAAAAAGGACATCCACCTCGACATAAGCGACGGCACGCTCACCATCAACGCCGAGCGTCACTCGGAGCATGAGCAGAAGGACAAGAAGCAGAAGTACGTCCGCGTGGAGCGTTCCTACGGAAGGTACAGCCGCCGGTTCGATGTCTCCGCCATCGACACCGAAAAGATAAAGGCGAAGTATGACAACGGCGTCCTGCGTCTGACCCTGCCGAAGAAGCAGGTCGAGCTCCCCGAGGCGAAGCACCTCGAGATAGAGTGAGTATTGAGTCTCACGGCTGCAAAACGGTAAAAATCGGGACGGTGCAGAAGCGCCGTCCCTTTTTTATGCTCTGAAATATGCGAGTCAGTTCTGACTGTTCGCGGAAATCATCTCTTTCCGCGCCCAGTCGGGGTCGCGGAAGAGCGCACGGCCGACGCCAATGATGTCCGCCGCGCCGCGCTCGAGCAACACTTCCGCCTCGGGCGCTTTTGTGACGCCGCCGGTCATCAGCACCGGAACGTTCACGGCGCGCTTTACCTTTGTGCTCATGTCGCTGAAATATCCCGGCTCGCGGTATCCGTCCGGGCGGATGTAGCCGCAGAAGCCGCCGCTGAGGTCTATCATGTCGGCTCCGGCCTCCGCAAGCAGGACGCTCGCCTCGACGCTGTCCTCTATCGTGCTGCCGCCCTCAGTGTAGTCGCACCCACCGAGCCGGACGGCTATCGGGAAGTCCGCGCCGACGGCGGCGCGCACCTTCCGTATCGTCTCGACGTGGATGCGCACGCGCCCGGCGACGCTCCCGCCGTACTCGTCGGTGCGGCGGTTGGTGAGCGGAGAGTAGAACTGGTTGAGAAGGTAGCCGTGCGCAGAGTGTATCTCCACCCCGTCGTAGCCCGCGTTCTTCGCGCGGAGCGCCGCCGCGGCGAACTGGTCCTCTATCTCCGCTATCCCGTCCCGGGTGAGAGCGCGCGGGAGTATGACCCCGCCGTCGCGCGTTCTGCGTTCGACGGCGCTCGCGCTCACCGGCGCGACGCCGGTGAACTGCTCGGGCGCGGCGCTCCCGGCGTGGTTTATCTGCGCGAACACCTTCGTGCCCGCGGCGTGGAGCGCCGAGGTTATCAGGAGGTGCGCCTCCGCTTCCTCGTCTGAGGCAAGCGAGATCTGCATCGGTCCCGCCTGTCCCTCGAACGATATGCGGCTGTGCTCGGTTATGACGAGCCCGACGGCGCCGCCCGCCGCGCGGCGGGCGTAGTGCTCCGCAAGCTCCGGACCGATGCTCCCGTCCGGCGTTTTCCCTGTCTGCATCGGCGGCATGGCTAGGCGGTTGGCAAGCGTTATACCGCCTATCTCTATAGGTGTTTTCAACAGCATTGCCTTACCTGTCCTCTCCGCAGCACTCGTTCTTCTGCTTCTGGAGCATGAAAATGAGATAGTCGAGGCAGTCGAGCCGTTTCTGCTCGCGGTGAAGGTCCTCGAGCAGCTCCGCGCGGTGCTGTCTCAGCTTCCGTATGCCGTCGCAAAGCTTCCCCTCGCGACAGCACTCGGCTATATCCGCCGTGAGCTTTTCACAGCATCCCGCGTCGCGCAGGATGCGCTCCATGTCCTCGTCGGTGAACCTGTTGTCCATGACTGCCCCTCCATCATCTCGCCCGAACAACTCTCCGTTTCGGGTGAAATATCGTTTATGATCGCCCCGCGACCATTCCTTTCACGCGCAGTTACGCGGCTTTCTGCTCAAAGCAGTTTTCAGCGTGGCAGCGGTTTTTCGGATCGGAGCCGTGACATTCGATGCCATGACTTCTGTCCGAACAGTAGAACATGGCCAATATTTGTTTTGCCCTCTCCATACGGTCGTCTTGTGTATTGTTAAAGGTGTGCATTGTTTTACCCTCCTTGTACTGTTTGTCTTGCGTCGGGACAGTCGAGCAGCTTCTCCTGCGGTGAAAGTTTTCGAGAAGCTCGATGTTCTCGCCGACGAAGCTGCTCTCCTTCCCGAATGTTATTCTGAACTAAGTACGTTCCGAGCGGACGCACCGTCTCACTCGGGCATGACGGTGATGTCGACGCCGAAGTACTTCATGCTGAGCTCGGTTAGCTTCCCTTCCTCACGGAGCTCGGAGATGGCGGTGTTTATCGCCTGACGGAGCGACTCGGTGTCATCGCTCTTGCGCATCGGGATGGCGATGTCCGAGACGTCGTAGTTGTAGCAGGCGACCTTGACCGGGCTCTCCGGGTGGACGCTGATGTAGTCGAGGTAGCTGCCCTCGGCGTTGAGGGTAGCGTCTATGCGTCCCTGGAGCAGAAGCTCTATAGTCTGGTTGAAGTCGTCCACGCCGGTGACGGTCGCGCCGTAGCCCTCGGCTATCTCGGCGTAGGTGCTCGAGATGGTGTTCGCGGTGCTCTTGCCGGCGAGGTCTTCCATCTTCGTGATGCTGTCGTCGTCCTCGCGGACTATGACGGCGGTGCGGTCGTAGCAGTACGGGTCGGAGAAGCTGTAGGACTCCTTGCGCTCGTCGGTGAC
>CANPWY010000195.1 GCA_947585215.1 uncultured Clostridia bacterium | reverse complement strand
CAGTGCATCCACTATGCGCTGACGCGTCCGGCGGTCGCGTGCGTCCTCTCCGGCGCGGCGGACGCGGAGCAGCTTGCCGACTCGTTTGCCTATGAATCCACGCCGGACGCGGAGCGCGACTACGCCGCCGCCCTCTCCGGTTTCCCGCGCGTGAACTGGCAGGGACGGTGCCTCTACTGCACTCACTGCGCGCCCTGCCCTGTCGGCATCGACGTCGCCACGGTGACGAAGTACTACGACCTCGCACGGCGGAGCGACGAACCGTCGGTGCGCGGCCACTACGCGCTCCTCGACCACAAGGCGGGCGAGTGCGTCGAGTGCGGCTCCTGCGAGGAGCGGTGCCCGTTCGGCGTCTCGGTGCGTGAGAACATGCGCGCCGCCGCCGCGCTTTTCGGCGAGTAGGAAAAAGGCCGCGCACGGGAGAAGTCCCGTCGCGGCAAGCGAAACATTCTTGCAAAGAGGTAAAACACAGATGACTATTGCGGAAGTATCCAAAAAGTACGGCCTTTCGCCGGACACGCTCCGCTACTACGAGCGAATAGGGCTTATCCCGGACGTGCGCCGCACCTCCGGCGGCATACGGGACTACAGCGAGGCGGACTGCCGGTGGATAGAGCTTGCAAAGTGCATGCGCGGCGCGGGAGTGCAGATTGAAGCTCTCGTCCGCTACGTCTCGCTTTTCCGCGAGGGCGAGCAGACCGCGGGCGAGCGGCGGGACATACTCGTCGAACAGCGGGCGCGGCTCATGGAGCGGATAGCCGATATGCAGTCGGCGCTCGAACAGCTCAACTATAAGATAGAGCGCTACGACCTCGAGCTCCGTCCCGCGGAGAACGACATTCCGCCGTGCTGACTTTGCCGCAAAGCGCACAAAGCTTCTATAATTCAAATATAAATCCGAATCGGAAAAACATCTATCAAAAAAGCGCACCGCGAAACTCTTGTTTTGCGGTGTGCTTTTATCGTTCGCTAGGCGTGAAAAGCGTCAGCGCTTCGCTCCCTTGCTCCCCTTTGCGCCTCCGAGGCTCGCGGAACTGAGGATGTTTGAGTCAAACGAATATGTGATGTTCTGCTCGCGGCGGGCGCGGCCGAGCGCCATGCCGATAAGCCGCGTCAGCATATCCCGATATCTCATCCCCGCCGCCTCAAAGAGGTAGAACGCGAGCGAGCCGGGTATCGTGTTGAACTCGTTGAGGTATATTTTTTTCTCCTTGCCGTCGAGCAGGAAGTCTATGCGCGCGACGCCGCTGCATCCCAGCGCCTCGAACGCGCGGAGCGCAAGCGAGCGTATCTCGTCCCGCATGGCGTCCGGAATCTTCGCGGGGAGCTCGCGTCCGAGCGTCGCCATTCCCTTCGATGCGCCGGAGGTCTTCTTCCCTCCGCCGACGTACTTGTCCTCGTAGGACAGTATCTCGTCCGAGCCGAGCGGGCGCTCGCACTCGCTCGCGACGGCGCCGTTCGCGTCTCCGAGGACGGCGCAGTTTATCTCGACAAGCTCCTCTATGGCGGGCTCTACGAGCAGACTGTCCGAGAAGGTCTCCGCGAGCTCAAGCGCGTCCTCAAGCCCCGCGCGGTCGTGCGCGACGCTTATTCCCACCGACGAGCCGAGATTTATCGGCTTGACTATGACGGGGTACTTAAACCTCGCCTCTATCTTCTCCGCAGCCTCCCTGTCGCCGGAGCGGAGCCGCAGTGCGTCGAGGACGGGTATGCCGCACTCCTTCAGGACGCACTTCTGCACGAATTTGTCCATCCCGACGGCGCTTGAAAGTATGTCGCACCCGGCGTAGGGCAACCCTATGAGGTTGAAGAAGCCCTGGAGCGTCCCGTCCTCGCCGTTCGTGCCGTGTACGGCGGGCAGGGCGACGTCGAGCTCGCCCACGATGCTCGAACCGAAGCGCTTCGCGGGATAGCGCACCATCCAGACGCGCCCGTTGTCGTTTACGAGGGTGATCCTCGTCGAACGGCGGAGCAGCGTCGGAATATCGCGGTAGCTCTCTATCCTCCCCACCTCGTCGCCGGTGTAAAACTCTCCCTGCTTTGTGATGTAGATCGGTATCACGTCGAAGCGCGAGCGGTCTATGTTCTGCGCGGCCTGCAGGCCGGTTATGACCGAGACCTCATGCTCGACGCTCTTTCCGCCGAAGAAAAGTCCGACTCGTATGTTCATACTGCACCTCTCATCAGTAGTTGTCCGGCAGGTCGTTCTCGAGGAGGATGACCTTCTCCGCGCCCGGAAGGGCGTAGACCCACTTCATCGCGTCGTCAAGCGACGGCGCGACGTATATCTTATTCTCGTCGAAGCCCGCGGCGAGCAGACCTTCCTTTATCGGCTCAGCGCGGTTCGCGCCGACGAGCGCGGCGGCGTCACAGTGCGCGGCGGCGCGCTCGCCGAGCTCGCGGTTGAGCTCCTTCTCGCGCTCGCCGAGCTCGACCATCCCCGGCGTGACGAGTATCCTCTGCGCCTCGAAGAGACCCAGCGTCTCGAGCGCGACGGCGGCTCCGGCGGGGTTGGAGTTGTACGCGTCGTCTATGACTGTGACGTCTCCGCGCGGGATGAGCTGCATCCTGTGCTCGACCGCCTCGAGCCGCCGGAGCGTGCGGCGCATATCCTCGAGCGGCACGCCGAGCGAATACGCGCACGCTATGGCTCCCACGAGGTTCTGGACGTTGTGCGCGCCGATGAGCGGCGTCTCGAACTCCGCCGTCTCCCCGTCCGGCGAGGTCACGCGGAACGCGCTCCCCTTCCGGGAGACGGATATGACCTCACCGCGCCACTCCGCGCCCTCGCCGAGGCCGTAGGTGAAGTGTCTGTGTCTCGGCGGCTCGGCGGATATGCCATCGCTGTCTATGTTGACAAACAGCCCGCCGTCGGGCGGTATGGCGTCCGCAAGCTCGTACTTGGTCTTGCGGATGTTCTCCCGCGAGCCGAAGGTCTCAAGGTGCTGTTCGCCGACGGCGGTGATGATGCCGCAGTCGGGATGCACGAGCTCGCATATCTCCTTGATGTCCCCTACGTGCCGCGCTCCCATCTCGCAGACGAAAACCTCGTGCGTGGGCTTCAGCCTCTCGCGGACGGTGCGGACGACGCCGAGCGTCGTGTTGTAGTTCTCCGGCGTCGCGAGGGTGTTGTACTTAGCGGAGAGGAGCGCCGCGAGGTAGTTCTTCACGCTCGTCTTGCCGTAGCTGCCGGTGACGCCGACGACGGTGAGGTC
>CANPWY010000194.1 GCA_947585215.1 uncultured Clostridia bacterium | reverse complement strand
CCCGCGCCGTCGTAGCGGTGGAACTCGTAGTCCTTGCCGAGCTTTTTCAGCACCTCCTCGGTCTTGTCGACGTCCTCGGGGGTGGGGCTGTGGTCGTCGTTGCCGAATATGCCGAGGAGCGGGCAACCGAGCCCCTCCGCGTAGTCTATCGGCGCGACAGGGCGCGCGGGAGAGAGCTGTTCGGGCGGGCAGACGACCCCGCCGCCCCAGCAGTCCACGGCGGCGTCGATACCGTCGAGAGTGCAGGCGGCAAGAAAGGTGTGGCGTCCGCCGGAGCACATTCCTATCACGCCGGCCTTGCCGTTCGAGTTTGTCTGGTTCTTGAGAAAGCCGAGCGACGCGGCGGTGTCGCCCATAACGCTCGCGTCCGGAACTCCTCCCTGCTCGCGGCTCTTTGCCGCGACCTCCGTGGGAGTGCCGTGGCCGACGCGCTCGTAGATATTCGGGCACATGACGCTGTAACCGTGCGCGGTGAAGCGGCGCGCGGTCTCGCGGCACCACTCGTCCCAACCGGGCATGTGCGGGATGAGCACGATGCCGGGGAACGGCCCGTTTCCTATCGGACGCGACCAGTAGGCGGTGATCGGGTCGCCGTTATGGCCGGTAATGCGCACCGTCTCGGCAATCATGCCGCTGTACTCGCCGGTGTTGAAATCATTCCACATGGCTGATACCTCCTTGTTTTATTTGGAACTCTATACAGTATAATAATACGGTTTTCCGCGTTTTGCAAGGGGAAGGGTACGATTTATGGCGTAGGCGCGCGGCGGGACGTTTTCCACTTGAAAGTCCGGGCGAAATGTGGTATAGTTATACGGCGGCGCGGAGATCTTGCGCCGTCGTGACGGGATGTAGGGTAACGGTCACCCACTTGTTTTGGGAGCAAGGTCAAGCTGGTTCGACTCCAGTCATCCCGACCAACACAAATGCCGCGACAAAGTCGCGGCATTTGTGTTGGGTTTTTCTCCCCAAACGGCGCTTTGCGCCGTTTGGGGACCCCTTTATTTAAAATGCTCGGCGGAAATGAATTCCGCCTGCGCGATTTCGCCGCTATGCGGCGAAATCGCCGCGCGAACCGGCGCGGAGCGGCGCTTTGCGCCGTTTGGGAACCTCTTTAATTG
Source organism: uncultured Clostridia bacterium (assembly GCA_947585215.1). Lineage (GTDB taxonomy): Bacteria > Bacillota > Clostridia > Oscillospirales > JAAYOS01 > CANRIN01. The sequence continues at coordinate 2,101 of CANPWY010000194.1, read as the reverse complement.
AAATGCTCAGGTGGGCGGAGCGCTCTTACGCATGCAGTCTGCGGCCGCACCGACCGCAGACTCCCCCTCACGGTTCAGCCTCCGTTCTCCCCGAGGTACCGCTTTATCTCCTCGGCGAAGCGTTTGCCGTAGAGCTGCAGCTTCTTCTGACCCACTCCGGCCACCAAAATCATCTCCGACTCGGTCGTCGGTTTCTTTGCCGCCATGTCCCGGAGCGTGGCGTTCGAGAACACCACGAACGCCGGCACTCCCTCCTCCTTCGCCGCGCGGTAGCGGAGGTCGCGGAGCGCGGCGTACAGTCCGTCTTCCTCCGTGCCGGCCGGCGTCCGCTTTGCGGCGGACAAAGAATCGGCGCTCTTTCCCCTGACGCGCATCGTGACCGTCTCATGGCGGCGCACCGCGTCCTCCGCGCGGGGCGTGAGAAAGAGCGCTCCGTGAACGGGATCGACCCTGAGGTATCCCTGTGTTTTAAGGCTTTCCATCATCTCCCGCAGTGCATCGGACGAAACGCCGCGGAGCTTTCCGTAGACCGGAAGCCTGTCCAGCCCCAGGGCGAGGGTCTCCTTGTCCCGGCCTCCCCGGAGCACATTCATTATCCTCGCCGAGCCCAGTGAGTAGCCTATCCTCTCACGGACGAGCCGCACACACTCAAAGACTGCTCCGGCCTCTCCGGTTATGTCCTTCTCGGAAAACGACCCGTCGCAGTTCCCGCAGTTGCCGCAGGTCTTCGGGTGCTTCTGCCCGAAATAGTCGAGAATGTATCCCCGCAGGCACCGGTCGGTCTCGCAGTAGCCGACCATCTCGCTGAGGCGCTTCAGCGCCTGCTCCGTGACCTTTGACTGCTCGGACTCGGTAAGCTCCTCGCTCCCGCCGGAGTGCTCTATGAGAAACTGCGCCGTCCGTATATCCCGCGCGGAATAGAGCAGGATGCAGTCCGCGTCCAAGCCGTCCCTTCCGGCGCGCCCCGCCTCCTGATAGTACGACTCGATGCTCTGAGGCATGTTGTAGTGGATGACGTAGGAGACGTTCGACTTGTCGATGCCCATTCCGAAGGCGTTCGTCGCCACCATGATACCGCACCTGTCATAGATGAAATCGTCCTGATTGTTCCGCCGCTCCTCTTCGGTGAGGCCGGCGTGGTACCTCGTCGCGGGGAGTCCGGCGTCGCGGAGCATCCTCGAGACGCTCTCGACGTCCCTCCGCGTCGAACAGTATATGATGCCGCTCTTTTCCGCGCGCTCAGAGACGAGCGCGAGCAGCGCCTCGTCCTTCTTTTTCGGCTTCATCACCTCGAAGCGGAGGTTCTGCCGGTCGAAGCCGGTGACTATACGGAGCGGCCGGTCCAGCCCGAGGGAGCGCTCTATGTCACGGCGCACGCGCTCGGTCGCGGTGGCAGTGAAGGCCGAGATTACCGGGCGGCGGCGAAGCTTTCCGACAAACTCCGATATGCGCAGATAGCTCGGTCTGAAGTCCTGCCCCCACTGGGAGATGCAGTGCGCCTCATCCACGGCGAGGAGCGATATCCGGAGCCTCTGCGCCGTCGCGAGGAAGCCCTCGGTCGCGAGCCGCTCCGGAGCTATGTAGACTATCTTGTACCTCCCCTCCAGCAGGTTCTGATAGACTTTGTTTATCTGCCCCGCCGAGAGCGAGCTGTTTATGTAGGCCGCGGGGACCCCCGCGGCCTTCAGCGCCGTCACCTGATCCTTCATCAGGGAGATGAGCGGGCTCACCACCAGCGTTATCCCCGGCATGAGTATCGCCGGTATCTGATAGCAAAGGCTCTTTCCGCCGCCCGTCGGCATAACACCGAGCACGTCGCGGCCCTCCATCTGTGCGTCTATGAGCTCCTCCTGTCCGCTCCGAAAGGACGAATATCCGAAGAAGCGCTTCAGCACGTCATACTTTTCTCCCGTCACCGCTGTCTATTCTCCCCGTCTGCAAGCTGTTCGAGCTCCGCCATGTCGCGGCGGAGTCCGTCGAAGTCAAGAAAGTCCTCTATATACTGTTTGCGCAGGAGCCCGCGCGGGATGAACTCGTTGTACTTGCCGAGTATCTGCACGTCCTCCGGCAGCGGCAGGGCGTACATGTCCGGCTCGGAGGA
>CANPWY010000193.1 GCA_947585215.1 uncultured Clostridia bacterium | reverse complement strand
ACCCGCAGATCGCACAGGCGCTTGGGGTAGAGCCGACGTATATCCGTCCGGACGCCGCGGTGATCGCCTATGGCTGTTGGGACAATTCCGGAACTATCTGGAACGACCCGGAATTTGTCAATCCCGATGCGTCTCGGTTCCCCAAGAGCTGTCCGCCGCAGCTGGACATGATCCACTATGTGGGCGAGCACGTCTGTCCGCTGTTCGTCTGGCACAACCAGAAGGACAAGTATGTGCCGGTGCGCAACGCGCTGATGATCGCGGAAAAGATGTGCGAGCTGAAAATTCCCGTGGAGCTGCACCTGTACACCGGCGGCGAGCATGGCATGAGCGTCGCAAACGAGCTGTCTTACAGAAACGAAGAAGAAATGCGGCTGTGCCGGGAGAATCCAAACATCTCTCTGTGGGTCGATATGGCGGCAAACTGGCTGAAGAATTTATGACGATATAATTGTGCAACAGCACAGCCTCGCAGAGTTCGCCGCCGCAGGCGGCGAATAAAGTCAAATATTTTCGGTGGCGGCGTGTACGTCGGGAAAAACACCTCTCGCGGAGCGTGCGTCGAAGGCGGCGCAGCCGCACCGCGCCGGTTCGCGCGGTTGAAGTTGCCGTAGGCAACTTCGCGCAGGCGAGTTACATTCGAAGTAGGGCTTTGCCCGCAAAGCGGGCAAAGCTCACGAGGGCTGAATATGTTTCGGCGCGAAATATCTCGGCGCCCTCGTGTTTGCCCCGAGCATTTCAATCGGAAGGGCTCCCAAACGGTCTACTGGCCGTTTGGGATTTGCGTCGATTTTCCGCCGAAGGCAGTTCCGCATTCTAATTAGCTCAATGTTGTGCAATATTCGCAAAGCGAATATTGCTAGCGAGGGCTGTAAAATGTCAGATGAGGAATTGGTTTGCGCCCTCGCGGTTCGCAGCGGTTGAAGTTGGCGGCACGGCCGCCAACTTCGCGCAGGCAAATCACATTCAAGGTCGGCTTTGCCCGCGAAGCGGGTAAAGCTCACGAGGGCTGCATATGTTCCGATGAGGAATATGTCGGCGCCCTCGTGTTCCGCACGAGCATTTCAATCAAAAGGGCTCCCACGTGGTCGCTGACCACGTGGGACTTGCGTAGCGGAGTGCCTGCCGTCGGCAGAGCTCCGCTCTGTCCGACGGCTTCGCGGCAAATTGGTAAGGGCGCGGATGAAATCCGCGCCCGCGATTTGCCGCGACTACTCCATCATTAGGCGCATAAACAGTCCCCCCTGCGCCGTCCTGTGCTGGAAGCCGCGCTGCTCGCTCGTGTCCGCGTAGTACCAGTCGGTGAGCGGAACGCGGGTGCGCATCGTGTCGTACGCGCGCCAGAGCAGGTCCGCGACGAACTCGAAGTCCTCCCGCGAGCCGAAGCAGGCTACCCACATCTCCCAGTCCGACTTGGTGTACTTCTCCCTGTTGTCGAGCGGTATGCCGTAGGGCAGAGCTTCGCGGCGGTACCGTGCGAGCTCGCCCGCGTAGAAGCTGTCGGGGAACAGCTTCGTCCCCCAGAGCAGGTCCCAGACGGCGTTGTACTTGAGGCTGAACGTATCCGGGCGGTCAAACGCGAGGCGGAAGCTCCCGTCTCCGTTCGCGGCGCGGCGGAGCATCGACTCCGCAAACTCCCGCGACTTCGCTTCGGCCTGCTTTGCCTCGTCCGCGCGGCCGAGCCGCGCGAGGATCTTCGCGTAGCCCGCCATGCCCATCGCCGCCTTTATCGTGAGGTTGACGTTGTGGGCGAGGTGACCCGCGAAGTCGTCGGTGCAGAGCTGATTTTCCGGGTCGAGACCGTAGCGGTCGAGGTAACGGCTCCAACGGTCGAGCAGGTCCATGTTCTCCGCGGCGAAGTCCGCGTTCCCGTCCCGCTCGCACATGGCCACCATGACGATGAGGATGTTCCCGCTCTCCTCCACCGGCATCTGGTACTCGAGCCGGTTGCCGCCGTAGACCTGTCCGTTCAGAAGCGGGTACTGCCCGACGTCGTGCGGCGCGAAGTCGAACTCCCACGCGTCGCTCCGCGCGTATTTCAGCACCGGACGGAGCATCCCGCGCAGCAACTCGGTGTTGTAGCGCAGATAGAGCGGCGCGGACGGATACGTGAGGTCGACCGTCGCGGCGCATCCGTTCGAGAAGCACTCCTTCGATATGTAGAGGACGTTCCCCTCGGGGTCGAGCGCGAGCTTGTGCGCCGCCATCACCTGACGGTAAGCGAGGGCGAGTATTTCGCGGTACTTCTCCCCGCCCTTCCGCTCCGCCTCGCCGAGCATTTCACGCGAGAACTTTTCGCACCGTGCGGAGATCTCCTCGTAGTCGGAGAGTGCCTCGTCCATCACCTGCTCTATCGTCCTGCCGTCCTTCTTCCAGTAGGCCTTCACCGGCTCGCCGAAGTAGATGAGGCTCGATATGTCGTCGTACCCGAAGGCAAAGATCGCCGACGGACGCAGCTCCGTCTCGGCGTATACCGCGTACAGGTCCTCAAAGACCTCGTTTCCGGTCTCCGCCGCGCCTCGGACGGCGAGGTAGAGGTATCCCCAATCGATACGCACATCGTCTCCGCTCCGCCAGAGCACCTTCTGCGCGCCGCTTCCCATGCGGACGCAGGAGCCGTTTGCGAGCGGGACCGCGCGCGAGCAGGCGCGTCCCTCGCCCGCGCGGTTGAGGACAAGCTCCTCCGAGACCGACACCTTCGCGCGGACGTCGTGCTCCGCTCCGTCGAGACTCTTATAACTCAGTTCGAGGTAGCTCACCGGCCGCGACGCATAGTAGAGGTCGGTGATGAGCAGCGGCGAGAGGAACTGCGCCGTGAGCTCTATCTTTTCGTTTGCGAAGACGGCGGTGGTGCTCACGGCGTCTATGTCGAGCGACTTCTGCTCTATCGCCTCGTCCTCCCCGCCGCCGAGGAAGCGGAGCGTCTCTCCGTCCACCGTGACCGTGCCGAGTATGGCGTTCCTGCTCCCCGTCCAGTGGACCGGCCACCGGCGGTTTATCTCGTCCCGGCTCCACACCGAGAAGTAGGGGTCGACCGTGATTAGCGGCACCGACGGCATACGCATCTTCATAATGTTTTCCTCCCTGAATTTATATTTTTCTCCGTAAAATCCGCAAAGGACAGCGTTTCCGCGCTGTCCTTTGTCAGTCTGTCAAAAAAGTTCTTACGAACTTTTTTGACAGACTGTCGCGGCGAATCGCACTCGCTTCGCTCGTTTACCAATTCGCCGCGAGGCCGCCGGACAGGGCAAAGCCCTGCCGGCGGCAACGCTCCGCTCTGCTCCTCGCGCCT
>CANPWY010000192.1 GCA_947585215.1 uncultured Clostridia bacterium | reverse complement strand
GTCATGAAAAACACCAAAAGCTCCCCTGCTCTCGACCTCACGCAGGGCGACCCGCTCCGCCAGCTCGTCTTCTTCGCTCTGCCGATGCTCGTGGGCGCGGTGTTCCAGCTCATGTACAATATGGTGGACACCGTCACGCTCGGCAAGTTCGTCAGCACGTCGGCGCTCGCGTCGGTCGGCGCGACGAGCTCCACATACAGCCTCTTTACGATGGTCGCAAACGCCGTCACGAATGCCGTCTCGATACTCGTCTCACAGTCGTGGGGCGCGCGGAACATCGCGAAAATAAAGAAGACCGTCGCACACTCGATATATCTTGCGCTCGCGCTGAGCGCCGTGCTCGGACTGCTCGCGTTCTTTGCGGCGCGTCCGCTCATGGAGCTGCTCGACACCCCGGCGGACATCATCGACGGGTCGGTCACCTACATCCGCATAACCTGCGGGCTCTGCGTGTCGGTGATGCTCTACAACGTCTCCTCCTCCATTCTCCGCTCCATCGGAGACAGCCGCACGCCGCTCTTCTTTCTCATACTTTGCAGTCTGCTGAATATCGCGCTCGACCTCCTGTTCGTGCTCGCTCTCGATGCCGGCGTCGCGGGCGTTGCGTGGGCGACGGTTATATCGCAGGCGGTGTCGAGCGTGCTCTGCCTCGGCTATATGTGGCTCCGCTACCCCGATCTCCGCGTCTCCAGTTCCGACTTTCGTCCGGACGGAAAGCTTCTCGGCTCCTTCGCGCGCATCTCCACGCCGATGCTTCTGCAGAGCCTCGCGCTGAGCGTCGGCATGCTCGTCATCACACGCGTGATAAACTCGCTCGGCTCGGACACTGTTGCGTCCTTCACGATAGGCAGCAAGGTCGAACAGCTCGTCGTCGTGGCGTTCTCGCAGTTCGCGTTCTCGTTTTCGGTGTTCTCCGGGCAGAACTACGGCGCAAAGAAGTACGACCGCATCGGCTACGGCCTGAAACGCGCGGCTCTGCTGATACTCTGCCTCGTCGCGGTCGCGATGACGGTAATGCTCGTGTTTGCTCCGCCGCTCGCCAATATCTTCGTCGACGCGGACGAGAGTCCGCTCGCGGTGAGCGGCGCCGTCGATATGGTTCGCACCGAGGCTTGCTTCCTCCCGGCGCTCGGGCTCATCTGGCTCTCGTCCTCCTGCCTGCGCGGGATGGGCAAGGTCGCGCCGACGGTCGTCTCGAGCATGGTCGAGCTGATAAGTAAGATTGCGCTCTCGATAGTCCTCGCGTATTTCTTTGGCGCGCGCGGAGTGTGGTTCGCGGCGCCGATAGGCTGGGTGCTCGGCATCGTCCCGAACGCGCTGTATTACTTCTTCAGCGGATGGAAGAAGAAGGCGCTCGAGGCCGACGCGCAAGAGGCCGCGGCACAGCCGGCAACGTGATTTTTTGAGAGGTCGGGAGGCAAAGCATGGTATCATTGAGACACTTCAACGACTCGGACGCCGAAGTCCTGTCGAAGCTCACGGGCATCGGCGCACCCGAGGCCGCGAAGATGATCCGCGAATGGAACAGCGCCGAGTCCCATGGCGGGAATTTTGAGATGTTCGCCATAACAAGCGGCGGGATAGTCGGCACCGTCTCTCTGTATCGGCTCTCGGACAGCGTCGTCTCGATAGGTCCCGAGGTCTTCCCGAAATTTCGGAGGCGGGGATTTGCAAAGGAAGCCATGCTTCTTGCCATGGATACCGCCAAACGCAAAGGATATAAGATCGTGTCGCAACAGATAAGGAGCGACAACTCCGCAAGCATCGCCCTCCACAAAAGTCTGGGTTTTGAGACCGACGGCTACGGCTACAAAAACAAAAAGGGCAAGGAGGTTTTTATCTTCCTGAAATCTTTGCTGTGACGCGCCTCACCGCAGAACTCCGCATTCCACACCCACAAAACAACGGAAGGACGATACGGCTCCGCCGTATCGTCCTTCTGTATTTCAAGCACCTCGCAGAGAATGTGCCCTCGAACCTATTCCAATCCGGAGCCCTCGAATCCTCTACCTCATCCAACCGTCTACGCCGCCAAAGGCGGCGTCCGCGCTTGTTCGCGCGGTTGAAGTTAGCGGCGAAGCCGCTAACTTCGCGCAGGCGGAATTCATTTCCGCCGAGCATTTCAATTGGAAGGGTTCCCAAACGCTCCTCTGGAGCGTTTGGGACTTGCGAAAGGGTGCGCAGGGCAATTTATTGCCCGAGCACATTTCGCGCCGACTTCTTTAGTTCTTCTGACTGTGTATCGGCGCGGGTATTCTTCCCCCGCGCGCGACAAAGCGTTCGCTCGAACCGGTGTGGACCGGCATCACCGGCGCGCTGCCGAAGAGTCCGCCGTAGCTCACCTCGTCCCCGACGGTCTTGCCCGCGGCGGGTATTATACGCACGGCGGTCGTCTTGTTGTTTATGACGCCTATCGAGATCTCGTCCGCTATGATAGCAGAGATAGTCGAGGCGGGGGTGTCCCCCGGCACGGCAAACATATCGAGGCCGACCGAGCAGACGGCGGTCATCGCCTCGAGCTTGTCGAGCGTGAGCGCGCCCGAGCGGGCGGCGGTTATCATCCCCGCGTCCTCGCTCACCGGTATGAACGCCCCGCTGAGCCCGCCGACGTGGTTCGAGGCCATGACGCCGCCCTTCTTCACCGCGTCATTGAGGAGTGCGAGCGCCGCCGTCGTGCCGTGCGTGCCGACCGTCTCGAGGCCCATCGACTCGAGGACATCCGCGACGCTGTCGCCCACGGCGGGCGTCGGCGCGAGCGAGAGGTCGACTATGCCGAACTCCGCGCCAAGACGCCTGCTCGCCTCCGCCGCGACGAGCTGACCCATGCGGGTTATCTTGAAGGCGGTGCGCTTTATCGTCTCGGCGAGCTCGGTAAACGAGCAGTCGCCCGCGCGCTTCACCGCCGCCGCGACGACGCCCGGCCCGCTGACGCCGACGTTTATCGCGCACTCCGCCTCGCCCACGCCGTGGAACGCGCCCGCCATGAACGGGTTGTCCTCCGGGGCGTTGGCAAACACGACTATCTTCGAGCAGGCGACGCTCTCACGGTCGGCCGTGAGCTCGCTTGCGCGCTTTATTATCTCGCCGCAGAGCGCAACGGCGTCCATGTTTATCCCGGCGCGCGTCGTCGCGACGTTTATCGAGGCGCAGACGCAGTCGGTCTCGGTGAGCGCCTCGGGTATCGAACGTATCAGCCGACGGTCGCCCTTGGTGAAGCCCTTGTGTACGAGCGCCGAGTAGCCGCCGACGTAGTTGACGCCGACAGTCCTTGCCGCGCGCTCGAGCGTGTGCGCGAACGCACCGACATAGTCGGTCTCTACCGCGTCGCAGAGCAGGGACACCGGCGTCACCGAAATTCGCTTGTTGACTATCGGGATGCCGTACTCCCG
>CANPWY010000191.1 GCA_947585215.1 uncultured Clostridia bacterium | reverse complement strand
TTCCCGGCGCTTATCTCGCGGTTCTGGCAGAAGATGCACCCGAGCGGACAGCCGGAGAAGAACACCGCGCCCGCGCCGCGTTCGCCGCTGATGCACGGCTCCTCCCAGTAGTGCGCGGCGGCGCGCGCCACGCGCACCTTCGCGCCGCCCCCGCACAGTCCGAGGCTCGAAGTCCTGTCCGCGCCGCACTCCCTCGGGCAGAGCACACAGCGGCGCGGGACGAAGTCCCCGCCGCTCATGCGCGGAAGCGGTAGCCCGCGCCCCACACAGTCTCGATGTACTGCGGGTTCGCGGCGTCCGGCTCTATCTTCTCGCGGATGCGGCGGACGTGTACCGTCACCGTCGCGAGGTCGCCGAACGAGTCCTCGCCCCATATCCGCTCGAAGAGCTGTTCGCGGCTGAAGACGCGGTTCGGGTTCTCCGCGAAGAAGAGGAGCAGGTCGTACTCCTTTGCCGTGAGCGGGACGGCCTTCCCGCCGGCGCGCACAACGTGCTCGTCGCGGTCTATCTCAAGGCTCCGGATGCGGAGGATGTTCGAGCGCTTCACGCCGGTGAGGCGGGAGTATCGCTCGATGTGGCTCCCGACCCGCGCGACGAGCTCGCCCGGGCTGAAGGGTTTAGTCATATAGTCGTCCGCGCCGAGGCCGAGGCCGCGTATCTTGTCAAAGTCCTCCTGCTTTGCCGAGAGGAGAATGAGCGGGGTCTCCTTCTCGGCGCGGATGCGCTTCAGCACCTCGAAGCCGTCCATGCCGGGAAGCATGATGTCGAGGATTATGAGGTCGTAGCTGTGTCCGAGCGCCATGCGGAGACCGGTGACGCCGTCCTCTGCGATGTCGCAGTCGTAGCCGTCGAGGGCAAGGTAGTCCCGTTCGAGCTCGGCAATGGAGCGGTCGTCTTCAACAATCAGAATCTTCATCTTCACCCTCCTTAGGCAGTGTGATGTGTATCTCGCTTCCGCCACCATCGCGCGCGGTCATCCAGATGCGGCCGTTGTGGCGGAGGACTATCCTCCGCGAAATCGCGAGTCCGAGGCCGTGACCGGACGTGCCGCCCGTCCGCGCAGGGTCGGCACGGTAGAAACCCTCGAACACCCGCTCTAAATCCTCCGGCGGGACGCCCTTGCCGTTGTCCGCGACGGTGATGTGTATGCCGGTCGGCGTCCGCTCCGCCGAAAGAGCTATCGCGAGGCGGCGCTCCGGCGAGCGGTACTTTATCGCGTTTGTGAGTATGTTGGAAAATACCCGCCCCAGCTTCTCGGGGTCGAGGCGGACGGTCACCGGCTCATCTGGGAGGGAGAGCGAGAAAGACGCGTCCGCGCTCTCGATGTCGGTGCGGTAATCGTCGCCTATCGCGCGGAGAAACTTCACTATGTCGAGGCTCCTGAAGTCAAACGCCATTCGCCCGAGCTCGAGCTCGGAGAAGTCGCTCAGCTGTTCGATCATTCTCTGCATCGAGCCGGACTTCGCGACTATCGTTTCGAGGTAGCGCCGCCGCATCTCCTCGGTGGAGGCAACGCCGTCAAGAAGTCCCTCCGCGTAGCCCTGTATCGAGGTTATCGGCGTGCGGAGGTCGTGGGATATGTGCGCAAGCATGAGGTTCCGTTCGCGCTCAAGCTCGAGCTCCGCCGCGATGTTGTCGCGGAGCCGTTTTCGCATCTCGTCAAACGCGCCGCAGAGGTCGCTTATCTCCGAGATGTTCGAGCCTAGTATCTCAAACTCGAGTTCGCCCGCGCTTATCCTCCGCGCCGCCCGCGCAAGCTCCTCCATCGGCGGGAGGATCTTCCGCGAGATGTAGGTCACGCCCGCGACAAACGACGCGGCGAGTATCACTATCGCGCATACGACGAAGATGACCGCGAGCCGGAAGATGCGGCTCCCCGGGTCGAGCGCCTGGGCGAAAAACTCATCATCGAGTACGATGGTCTCAGGCGGAGGCGCCGCGCCGCCGCCGAGCAGAAAAACGGAATACATCACCCCGGCGATGAGCAGAAGCAGCGCCGCCGGGATGAGAACCATCAGTATTATCGTGATGACGAGCCTCTTTTTAAGCGACATATCACATATCCCTGCGCTCGAAGATGTAGTATCCGGCGCTGAAGAACACCGTTCCATAGCCGACGAGAAGGCCTACCTTCATCATCATCGGCAGGAAGGGGAGCGCCTTGCCTATAAAGAGATTGTGCCACTGACCGTAGCTCGTGAAAAGCATCGCGCCGACCTGCGGCAGGAAGATGTTCACGATATACGCCGCCAGAAGTACACCGATGCAGAGAAGCATCGCAAGCGTCGGCGAGCGGAGTATCTGGTTGAAGAATACCGCCATGAGTATCACGACGGCGAGGGGTATCGCGTCGAGCAGGTAGCTCCCGAAGCTCTCGAAGAAGCCGTGCAGCGTCGAACCGAAGGACAGCTCGAGCACAGCGGTCACCACAAAGAGCGAAAAGAGGTAGACGACCGCCACGGTGTACGCCGAAAGCGCCTTCGCGAGATATACCTTGAATCGGCTCGCGGGCAGGAGCAGAGAGGCGCGGAGCGAGCCGTCCTGAATCTCGCTTGAGAACAGGTCGCACACCGCCATGAAGCTCACAAGCGGTATGTACGCGCTGATGAAGAACCCGAGGAGCATCATCCTGAGGTTGACGTTGAAGGCGAGGCCGCTCACGTGCTCGACAGCGAGCTGCACGAGAAGCACGATGCCGCATATCGCGACCTCGAGCGCGAGGAAAACTATGAACTTCTTCCGCGCGAGCAGTTTTATAAGCTCGCAGCGGTATGACCTTCCGAAAAGCTGCATACCGACCCCTCCTTATATCACCGCGCCGCCGCGCTTCTGACGAACCTCCGCGAGGAAGTAGTCCTCGAGCGTCGGCGCGCGGCGGACGGCCTCCGCCACCGAAACGAAGCTCAGCAGCTCGCCCTCGTGGATTATCGCCACCTTGTTGCAGGTGCGCTCTATCTCGCTTGCGAGATGGCTCGCTATCAGGAAGGCGTGTCCGCGCTCGGCGGCGAGGCGGAGTATCAGCTCGCGCACCTCGACCGTCCCCTCGATGTCGAGGCCGTTCGTAGGCTCGTCGAGGACGAGAAGGTCGGGACTTCCGAGGAGTGCCAAGGCGAGGCCGAGGCGCTGCTTCATGCCGAGCGAGAAGCGCGCGACCTTGTCGCGCGCGTAGCGGTCGAGCCGCACGAGCGCGAGCACCCGCGCGATGTCCTCCGCGCCCGCGCCGCGAACACGCGCCGCGAGGCGGAGGTTCTTCTCCGCCGAGAGGTTGTAGTAGAGCGCGGGGGACTCTATGAGCGCGCCAATGTGCTTTGCCGCCGCCTCGTAGTCCCGCTCTATCGAGTGGCCGAAGACCTCCGCAGTGCCGTCCGTGGCATGGCAGAGGCCGACTATGACCTTCATTATCGT
>CANPWY010000190.1 GCA_947585215.1 uncultured Clostridia bacterium | reverse complement strand
GCCGGCTCGATGCCGAGCGCGAGCGCGGGGAAGGTGTCGCTGACGAGGTTTATCCAGAGTATCTGGACGGTATGCAGAAGCGAGAAGCCGGAGAGCGTCGCGACAAGGACGCTCAGCACCTCCGCGAGGTTGCAGCTGAGCAGGAACTGGACGCACTTGCGCATATTCGCGTAGATCTTGCGTCCCTCCTCGACGGCGACGATTATCGTGGCAAAGTTGTCGTCGGTGAGGACCATGTCCGCGACGTTCTTTGTGACGTCGGTGCCGGTGATGCCCATGCCCACGCCGATGTCCGCTCGGGAGAGCGCGGGCGCGTCGTTGACGCCGTCGCCCGTCATGGCGCAGACCTTGCCGCGCGACTGCCACGCCTCGACTATCCTGACCTTGTGCTCCGGGCTCACGCGCGCGTAGACCGAGTAGCGCTCTACCGTCGCCTTGAACTCCTCGTCGCTTATCCTATCGAGCTCCGCACCGGTGAGGGCGAGCTGTCCCTCGCGGAGGATGCCGAGCTCGCGCGCTATCGCGACAGCGGTAGTCTTGTGGTCGCCGGTTATCATTATCGGACGGACGCCGGCGCGGCGGCAGACCTCGACCGCGTCCTTAACCTCGGGCCGCGCGGGGTCTATCATGCCGTACATGCCGAGGAACACAAGCCCGTACTCGCCGAGCTCGTTCGATGCGGGCACGGCCTCGCGGAGCTCCATCGCGGCGGCAAGGACGCGCAGGGCCTCCCCCGCCATCTGATCGTTCATGCCGCGTATAAGTGCGCGGGTCTCGTCGTCCATATCCGCGATGCCGTCCTCGGTGAGGATGCGGTCACAGCGGTCTAGCAGGACATCCGGCGCGCCCTTAGTGTACTGGATGAACTGCCCGTGCGTTGCGTGGAAGGTAGTCATCAGCTTGCGCTCCGAGTCGAACGGATACTCGCCCGAGCGCGGGGCGGCGGCGAGCTTTTTGTCCACCGGGTAGCCGAGCCTGTCGGCAAACGCCACGAGCGCGGTCTCGGTCGGGTCGCCGACAAGACCCTCGGGGGAACGGTGCGTGTCGTTGCAGAAGGCCATCGCCTCGACGAGGCGCTCCACGACAAGCCCCGCCGAGATGCCGTCCGCGTCAGAAAGTCCCGCCACTGTCGCGACCTTCACGACGGTCATGCGGTTCTGAGTGAGCGTTCCGGTCTTGTCCGAGCAGATTATCTGTGTGCATCCGAGCGTCTCGACCGCCGGGAGCTTGCGGATTATCGCGCCCCTGTCTGCCATCCGCTCGACGCCGAGCGCCATGACTATTGTGACGACCGCCGGAAGTCCCTCCGGTATCGCCGCCACCGCAAGCGACACCGAGAGCAGGAACGCGTCTATCGCGGAGACGGCGCTAAGTACGCCGGAGCGCCAGTCGCGTATAAGCGTCGCCGCCATTATGACGACGCATATCGCAAGCACTAAGACGGTGAGCACCTTCGAGAGCTCGGCAAGCTTCTTCTGTATCGGCGTCTGCTTCTCCTCCGCCGCGAGGAGCGAGCCGGCTATGTGACCCATTTGGGTGTTCATGCCGGTCGCGACGACGACGCCGGCTCCGCGTCCGTAGACGACCGAGGTGCCGTTGTAGGCCATATTCACCCTGTCGCCGAGGACGGCGGATGCGTCCACACGCGCGGAGGCGTCCTTCTCCGCCGGGACGCTCTCACCGGTGAGCGCGGCTTCCTCTATCTTCAGCGACGCAGACTCGATGAGCCGCAGGTCCGCCGCGACGCAGTCACCCGCCTCGAGCTCCACTATGTCGCCCGGGACTATCCGCTCCACCGGGAGCAGGACGGTAGTTCCGTCGCGGCGGACCTTCGCCGTCGAGCTCGTCATGCTCTTGAGGGCGGCTATCGCCGCATCCGCCTTGCCCTCCTGGACGATGCCCATGACGGTGTTCAGCGCGACGACGGCAAAGATTATCAGCATATCCACCCACTCGCCGAAGGCTCCGCTTATCGCGCCCGCGACGATGAGGACGATTATCATCGGGTTCTTTAACTGATCTATTATGCGCGAGAAGAGGGACTTCTTCTTTCCCTCCTCGAGCCGGTTCTCGCCATACCGGGCGAGACGTCCGTCCGCCTCGGAGGTGTCAAGCCCGCGCGGAGAGGACTTCTCCGCCTCAAGCACCTCGGAGGCGTCCAGAGAATGAAAGTTTGTTGTGTTGTCCATGTACGCAGCTCCTTATACATTATAATATCGGGGATATCCGAACCTCACCGCGCCGTAAGATCGCGGCGCGGTGAGAGGGGATTGTTACAAAAACCGTAACAGAACGGCGCCCACCCCGCCGCGCCGACGCGCGGCTCCGAGGCTTCTTTGCACATACGGATTGTGGAAAATATTGTGGAAAAGCGGGATATTCTGCGAAATCCGGCGGCCTGAAGAAAAATTTATGCGGTAATGCTTGACATTATGTGAAATGTGGGGTATTATATTTTTGTAACCGTTTTGTAACTGTTTTGATACTGTTTGTAACTTTTTGAGCTTTGCGTCATAAAAGACAGATAAATCTCTCGTAAACGGGAGAAAATGACGCAGGCAGGCACAAAAGGAGAAAATTATGGTCGAGAGAATTATACATCAGGACGCGGAAAATTTCAATACCGTATCCGCCTCCGATGGAAAAGAAAATAGAGAAATATCGAGAAAGAACCGCACGGCGGCGCGTCCGCTCCGTGCCGTCGGCATGAAGGTCCGCGCGGCGGCGGCTGTTGTCCGCGAGAAGACCGTGTCCGTCGGCGAGGCACTTCGCCGCGCCGCGTTCCGCGCCGTCTCCGCCGTTTCCGGCGGCGGCCGGCGCGAGACTCTTCCGCGCACGGCGGGCGTCGCGGTGCTGTTTGCGGCGGTGGCGCTCGTCGTCACCGGCGCGTTCGTCGGCGTCGGCCTCGAGGTGCTTGTGGACGGGGAACCTGTCGGCTACGTCCGCGACCGCGAGCAGTTCAACGAGGTCATAGAGAGCGTCGAGGCAAAGGCCGGCGCGATACTCGGCAGACCCTATTTCCTCGATACCGACGTCACCTATCGGCTCGACCTCTTTGCCAAGGAGGGCGGCGAGCTTGACACCGCGTCGATCGAACGCGCACTCTTCGGCGACATCGACGAGATAAGCCAGCTCTACGTCATGACGGTGGACGGCAAGATCATCGGCGCCAATGAGGACGGAGAAGCCCTCGAGAAGATGGCCGCCGACGTGCTCGCCTCCGCCGAGGCGTCCGCACGGGATGCGGACAGCGTCGAGCTGCTTGAGAACATCGCCGTCACTCTCCAGTATACCGCAAGCGAGAACCGCCGTTCGCTTGACGAGATAAGCGACATCATCCACTCCAACTCGGTCGAGACCATGACCTACACCGTGCAGGAGGGCGACCTTTGGAGCGACATCGCCGCCCGCCACGGCATGAG
>CANPWY010000189.1 GCA_947585215.1 uncultured Clostridia bacterium | reverse complement strand
CAGGGGGTCTAAGCGGAACTGTTTTCAAAAAAATTTTGAAAAATTTTCGGCAACCTCGAAACCGCCTTTGACCGTCTTTTTTCATTTAGAAAAGTACGATTTCATCATCCTCAAAAATTATAGCCCTCTGGGGCAAGCTCGCGCGGCGGTACGCCGACCGGTGGATAGTCGGCGGCTATGACCTCCTGAACGAGCCGATACGTCCGGACGGACACAACGGCTCCACCCACCCGACGGGTCATCTCCTGCCGAAGCTGAGGCAGTTCTACCGCGACGCCATAGCGGAGGTTCGCAAGTATGACAAGAGGCACATGTTCTCGATAGAGGGTCACCATTGGGCGACGAACCCCGCCGTCTTCTGCGAGAACTATGATGATAATATGGTAATACACTTCCACCGCTACGCGGTCATGCCGGACATGGGCGCCTACCGCGAGTGGCTCGAGCTCTCCGAGCGGTGGAACAAGCCGCTCTGGCTCGGCGAGACCGGCGAGAACACGCCGGAGTGGTTCGCGGCGCTCTACCCGCTTGCGTTCCGGTACGGAATAGGCGTGAACGTCTGGCCGTGGAAGAAGATGCAGACCGACAACTCGCCCTATTCGGTGAAGATGCCGCGCGGCTGGCAGAAATTCACCGACTACGCGAACGGCGGCGAGCGTCCGAGCTATGAAGAGGCGCGGGCGATGTTTGACGAATATCTCGAAAATATGCTTCTCGAGAACTGCACGGAGAATCCGCGCGTCACCGCGTCGGTGTTCCGCCGGCCGGGGTGCTCGCTCCGCGCCGTCGACTTCGACGAGGGCGCGGCGGTGGGACACTGCCGCGAGGACGCGCTCTGCGGCTACCGCCGCGGCGCGGGCGTGAGGATAGTCGAGCCGGAGAAGTGGCCCGAGCGGCGCTTCGGCTTCGACTGCTCGTGGGACGCGCTCCGGTTGGAGCTTCGAGAAGGCGAGAGCGTGGAGTACACATTCTTCGGCGCGCGGGAGGGTACGGCGCTCACGCTCGAGATGTCGGAGAAAAGCGTCGGCGCGACGGCGCTCACGCAGGACGGCACGCAGCTCGCGCTCACGCGGGTGGGAAACACCGTCCGCACGTCGCTCCGCGCGGCGGGGGAGACCACCGTCCGCGTCGCCTGCACGGAGGGCAGCGTCACGCTTGAAAGGTTGATATACGGATAATCGCGGGGCTGTGCCGCCCCGCACTGGTATAGCGGGGAAGCCCCGCGGGCATCCGCGGGGTGACCTCCGCGTTCAAGCGGGCAAAGCCCACACCCGTATAGCGGGGAAGCCCCGCAGGAATCTGCGGGGCGAGCCCCCGCGTCCTTGGTAGAGCGGAGCTCTACCGACACCTTGCGGGGGCGCTGCCCCCGCACCCCCGGCGGGGCTGTGCCGCCCCGCGCCCCTGCGTTACTTTTTGCTCGCGCAAAAAGTAACCAAAAACGCGCTTAAGGGAGAGGGCTCCGCCCTCTCCCTTAATAATCCCTCTCCCAACACAGACACACAACCGCAACCCACATAACAGGGCAAACTCTGTATCCAACAAATCCATCATCCCACCGGGTGAGTTTCTGGGGGGAACATCCGACTTTCCCACCGCATTCGACAACATCGAACAGTTCCTGCGTAGTAGAGTCAAAAAGTCCGGTCCTACGCTCACGCTATAAGCGTAATGCAGATACTATCTCAAGAAAGCGGAGCTTTCGGTTCTAGGCGAAAGTATAAGCGGGGACGCTGGTACTAAGCTACGGACAGACGCCCGGCGTGGTAGAAGCCTTCCGGTCAAGGGAAAGAGGGGTACAAAGGGGAGAAAACCATGGGTTTTCTCCCCTTTGCGCGCTTTTTGGTTACTTTTTGCGCGAGCAAAAAGTAACGCAGGGGTGTGGGGCTGCAAAGCCCCACATGGGGGCGCGGGGGCGCAGCCCCCGCAAAGTGCCGGTGAGGCTCTGCCTCACTTCGGGACGCGGGGTCGCGCCCCGCGAATGCCCGCGGGGCTTCCCCGCTAGATGGGTGCGGGGGCGCAGCCCCCGCAAAGTGCCGGTGAGGCTCTGCCTCACTTAGGGACGCGGGGTCGCGCCCCGCGAATGCCCGCGGGGCTTCCCCGCTAGATGGGCGCGGGGGCGACCCCCGCTATATGGGTGTGGGCTCTGCCCGCTCGGACGCGGGGCTTCCCCGCTTGCACAGCGCGCGATTTTCCGCGACTTAAAATAAACTCTCGACCTTGCAGCACACGCTGCGGAGCGCGCGGCAGGGCGCGGAACGCATGAGCTTGCGGCGGCTGTGCGGCGAGACCGAGAGCCCCGCGCAAAGTCCCGCAAGCGCGCCGAGCATCAGACCCTTGAGAAAACACATCATTGTCTCCACATCCTTTCTCTGTTTGGAACTAGTTTGCCCGGAACCGGCGGGATCTCAGCGTGCAGTTTTTGCCGATAGAGTGAGCGAATCGGTATAGACAGAGCTTTCCTGTTCTGCTATAATTCATAATAGATTATTATGTATGCCGGACGGCTGCCGGAGGGTGACAGAATGGCTCTTTACATCAAAAACGCGAGGACGGCCGGGGGAGAACCGCTAGAGCTGATCCTCGAAAACGGAAAAATACTCGCCTCGGGACCGAGGCTCGTTCCGCCGCCGGGCTGTGAAACGCTGGACGCGCGCGGCATGACCGCCGCCGCAGGCGTTCTCGATATGCACGTCCATCTCCGCGAGCCGGGCTTTGAGTACAAGGAGGACATAGAGTCGGGCGGACGTGCGGCGGCGGCCGGCGGCGTCACCGCCGTCGCGTGTATGCCGAACACAAAGCCCGTCACCGACACGCCGGAGCGTGTGAGATACGTACTCGACCGCGCCGCCGCCGCGAGCCCGGTGCGTGTCCTGCCGATAGCGGCGATAAGCGCGGGGGAGAAGGGCGAGACGCTTACCGACTTCGAGGCGCTTGCTCACTCCGGAGCCGCCGCGTTCAGCGACGACGGCGTCCCCGTCATGAGCGACGAGCTGATGCGCGCGGCGATGCTCCGCGCAAAGCCGCTCGGACTTCCGGTCATATCTCACTGCGAGGACTTCGGCTTCACGGAGCCGTACCCCGCGTCGCATCGGCACCCGCTCCTCGGGGACGACCTCATGATAACAAATATGGAAGAATCTATGGCCGCGCGGGACATAGCGCTCGCTATAGAGACCGGCGCGCCTGTCCACATAGCGCATATATCCACGGCGGTCTCCGCCGAGCTCGTCCGCCGCGCGAAGCGCCTCGGCGCGCCGGTCACCTGCGAGACCTGCCCGCACTATCTTCTGCTCGATGAGTCGGCGGTGGCGGCATTCGGCGCAAACGCGAAGATGAACCCTCCGCTCCGCACGGCGCGCGACCGCGCCGCCATGCTCGACGCGGTGTGCGACGGGACGGTAGACGCCATCGTCACCGACCACGCGCCGCACTC
>CANPWY010000188.1 GCA_947585215.1 uncultured Clostridia bacterium | reverse complement strand
CCGCTTATGCAGACGTGTATACCTTCGTTGTATACAGTAGAGTATGCCCCGTGTCCTGTTCCGGCTTCCTGCCGTTTCGTGCTGCCAAATTATATTATAGCTTTCATTCCGGCGGATGTCAAGAGTTCCGTATACGGCCGCGGCCAATATTCGAGTTATAGCGTCGGAACGAACCGGGAGAGGGCGTGTGCCCTCTCCCGGTTGCTGTGGCGACGTCACTTCCCCGCGGCGCGCGCCCAGCGGATGCACTGGTTTATCCGCGCGCCACACGGCGAATCTCCCTGCTCCGGGTCGCAGGACCACTGCATGAGCTTTTCGCAGGGGATCTCCTCGCACTCGCCGCAGTGTGTGAGCCCCTTTGAGAGACAGCAGAGCGCTATCGAGCACTCGCCGTAGAACGGGTGTCCCCCGGTCTCGAGACACCCTTTGCAGCCGTGCGTCTCCTTGAACTCACAGCCGGTGCAGTGCAGGCCGCAGCAGCTGTCGACCTTTTCGGTGAATGTAAACGCCATATAATACCCTCCTTCGGCGCGGCTTTGCGCCATGTTTTCTACATTATACAAAGGGGAACACGACAGCGTAATGTCATGTTCCCCGAAAAATATTCGAAATTGTCGAACCTCGCGCGCTCATACGCCGTACTTTGCGCGGAGGCTCCGCACCGTCATGCGTATCCGCTCCACGAGCTCCGGCGGGTCGAGGACGGTCACCTTGTCCCCGAACGCGAGAAGCCACCGCACGGCGTCCTCCTCCCGCGAGAACGCCCAGTGTGTCTCGAGGCGTCCGTCCTCCAGCACCTCGAACGAATTCGGGCCGCACTCCTCCACGAGGCGGAACTTCTCGCTCGGCTCGTAGACCGCGGTGAAGGGGTAATCATTTGTGATGTTCGAGCCGAAGTTCAGCTTCTCCGGCGGCACCTCTCGCCGCTCGAAATGCTCGCCCGTCAGGACCACGTCATAGAGGCGGCGGAGCTTGTAGAGGCGGAAGTCCTCCCTCGCGGGGCAGTAGCCGAATAGGTACCAGTCCGCCCAGCGGAAGACCACGCTGTACGGCTCGACCGTCTTTTCCTCGTCCCCGCGCTCGTAGCAGTAGCGGAAGCGGACGCGTAGCCGCTCGTCTATCGCGTTTTCAAAGAGCGCGAGCTTCCGCGCGTGGTCGTCGTGGTAGAAGGACGCGAGGTCGACCGACACCTTTGCGTCCCCGCCGCGTTCCCCGCCGAGGCGAGCCTTCAGCTCGGAGGCTCCGCGCGCCGCGGACACGCTCTCGAGCGACCCGAGCCCCGCGAGCAGCATCGAAAGCTCGCGCTCGCCGAGGCGCATAACCTCCGGCGCGCTCCCCTCCATGAGGGATATCCCGCCGCCCGCTCCCTGCCGCGTCACTATCGGCAGTCCGGCGCGGGCGATGGCGTCTATGTCGCGGTTTATCGTCCGCGTCGACACCTCGAAGCGCTCCGCGAGCTCCGCCGCCGTCATCCGGCCGCGCCGCGCGAGGAGCGAAACTATCCCGAGAAGCCTGTCTGTCTTCAATGCAAAACCTCCGTATCGTATGCGCGGCGCGGGAGTTTCCGCGCCGCCGCCCTCTATGCTTTGTTCTCCCGCTCCGCGAGCGGCGCAAGGCGCGTGGTCGAACTGCTGACCCCCTGCACGTCAAGCAGCTACTCTCCCCGCTCCGCGAGAGGTGCGAGACTGCGCGCGGTATAGGTCGCGCGGCTCGCGGGACGCCGTCCCGCGCGGTCGACAAGGAAGGTGTCCGCGCCGAACGCCGCCGCGCTCTCTATGTCGCCCGTGGGTGAATCGCCCACGACGAGACATTCGCGCGGCTCAAACGGCACCTCCCGGAAGACATGCTCCCAGAACCCCGCGTTCGGCTTTATCACGCCTATCCGCTCGGAGGCGAACACTCCGTCGAGGTACGGGAGGAAGTCATAAAGGCGCGCCGTCTGCACCGCCTCGAAGCCGTTCGTCGCGGCGTAGAGCGCGGCTCCGTCCTCGCGGAGCCGCCGCAGGACGTCCCATGCCTCGGGGTACGCGTTCCGCCCGCGCGACATCAGCTCCCAATAGCGGCGCACGAGCTCGTCCGTCGGGGCGAGGAAGCCGTACTCGCGGCGCATCTCGTCGAGCTCGTCGCAGACAAAGCGGCAGTAGCGCTCGTGGTAGGTGCGCTGCACCTCCGCGTCGCCGTCCCGGTCGAGACCGTGGAAGGTCCACCACCAGCCGTCCCGCTCCCACAGGCGCTCAAGCGTCTCCGGCTCGAGGAACATCCCCTCCCCGGCAAAGAGCGCGCGGAAGACGTCCCGCTTGTCTGCGCCGTAGTCGAGGAGCGTGTAGTCCACGTCGAAGATATAGCATTTATAGTGCTTCATGCGGCGTCCCTCCGAAAAATATATTTTCGGCAGTATACCACACGCCGCCGCGCTTTGCAAGAGGTTTTTGCGCGGTCACTTCTTCCCGCCGAAGCGGCGCATGAAAACCTCCGGGTCGAGGAGCGCGTCCGCGTTGCGGTTCAGCGTCTCCGCGTCCCAGTCCCACCACTTAACGCGCTCGAGCGTCTCTATCATCTCGGGCGTATATCTGTACCGCATTATCCGTGCCGGAACGCCCACGACGACGGCGTAGGGCGGAACGTCGTGCGTCACGACCGCGCCCGCGCCTATCACCGCGCCGTCACCTATCACGTTCACCTTTGAGCAGTCGATGAAGGCGTAGCCGCCTATCCAGACGTCGTTTCCGATGACGAGCTTCGGCTTGCCCGTCATGTACGGATGCTTCGGGTCGGCCTCACAGCGCTCGCGGAAGCGGCGGCGGTTCTCCTCCGTGAAGAAGTCCTCCACCTCGTCGCTGATGAAGCTCATGTTCGAGTGGTGATCGACATGTATCATCGCCGTGCTGTTTATCGATGTGTAGCGGCCGATGCTCTCGATGTATCCGTCTATGCACGCGTCTACGACGCGCACGCCGAAGTAGCTCTGGCGGCCTATCTTTGTGCCGTACAACTCCCACTCGAAGGGGAGTTCCTTACCCTCGTCCTCAAAGCAGATGTAGTCGAGGACGTCGCGGGCTCCGACGCTTGCCGCGTCCTCGAGGAAGTCGTCGAGGTCGCCGTCTGTGACGGCGACGACGTAGTCCCGCTCTACGTCTACCGTGTCCGCAACGTGCCAGCTTCTCCCCTCTAGCTCGCGGAGCAGGCGGCGCGTCGGCGTCCCCCAGACCGCTATCTCTCTGCCGTCAAGGCAGTGCTCCAGGACCTGACTGAGTTTTGTTTTCATAATTTATCTCCCAAAAGATGTCGTATACTCAAAACGGAGCCGCTGCCGCAGCCCGTTTTATCCCAAACGGCGCTTTGCGCCGTTTGGGAACCCTTCCGATTGAAATGCTCGGCGGAAATGAATTCCGCCTGCGCGATGTTGCCTTCGGCAACATCACCCGCGCGAACCGGCGCGGAGCGGCGCTTTGCGCCGTTTGGGAGCCCTTCCGATTGAAATGCT
>CANPWY010000187.1 GCA_947585215.1 uncultured Clostridia bacterium | reverse complement strand
CTCGCGCGCGTCGAACGCGCGGAGGAGAGCGGCATACTGAACCCCGCGCGCTACCGCACGAGGGCGCTTCCCGGCGCGGGCGCACTGCTCCGCCCGGAGGACGTGGGTGAGGTTCAGGCGTCGCTCGATATATAGCTGACGGGTGCAAACCCACGGGTTCACCTCCCGTCAGCTGTAAGATACTTCAGATAAGGGGTTTCCGACAATGCAGAAACCGAAAATACTGCGCACCGGCGTGCTCGACTTCGTCGTCATCGCGCTCGGAAGCGCGCTCTACGCGCTCGCGTTCGACATCTTCCTCGACCCGAATGACATAGCACCCGGCGGCGCGAGCGGCCTCGCGATGGTGATAAACCGTCAGCTCCCGTTCCTGCCGGTCGGTACGCTTGTGCTCATCATCAACGCGCCGCTCTTTCTCATGGGCTGGAGGATAGAGGGGAAGGACTTCCTCATAAAGTCGCTCTGGGGAACGGTCATCTCGTCGGTGCTCATCGACGTGTTCCACGGGCTCTACGAGTACACCGATGACCCGCTCATGGCCTCGATAAGCGGCGGCGTGCTGCTCGGCGCGGGGCTCGGCATAGTCTTTACGCGCGGCGCGACGACCGGCGGGAGCGATATTGCCGCGCGCCTTCTCACCTACAAATTCCCCGGGCTGTCGGTCGGGCGGCTGCTTCTCGTCGTTGACACGACGATAATCGCGCTCGCCGCGCTCTCCTTCGGCCACATCACCTACGCGCTCTACGCCGTGGCGGCGCTCTACATCTCCACCCTCGTCATTGACGGGATACTCTACGGCGCGGACTCCGCGCGCGTGGCGTACATCATCACGCAGCAGACGCGCGAGGTCGTGGAGGCGATAGACCGCGAGCTCGACCGCGGCGCGACGCTCCTGCACGGCGAGGGAAGCTACTCCGGCGCGGAAATGAACGTCATACTCTGCGCGATAAAGCGCCGGCAGATAGCCGACCTCAAGAAGCTCGTGCGCGAGATAGACCCGAAGTCGTTCCTCATCATCATGGATGCGCATGAGGTGCTGGGGGACGGGTTCCGCAGCCACACGCGCTAAGCGCGTGTGGCTTTCGCGGCGAATCGCGCTCGCTGCGCTCGCTTACCAATTCGCCGCGAAAGCACCGGACAGAGCGGAGCTCTGCCGGTGCCACGCGCTCCGCTACGCGCCTCGACGGCTTCGCCGTCTTCGACGCACGCTCCGCGAGAGGTATTTTCCCCGACGTACACGCCGTCGGGAAAAATACATTTGACTCTATTCGCCGCCTGCGGCGTCGAACTCTGCGAGGCTGAAAATGAAAGTCGAGGTGGCGGCGCAAAGTACCGACGCGGTGCGGGGCGGATAAGGCGGCGTAATATCGCCGCTTTACTTATGCCGCAAATTGTGGTAGAATATTTTTTGTATGACAAAAGAAATTTATGTTTTTGAAACGTACGGAAAACGGGGCGGACGCCCGCAAAAAGGAGAAGTTTCTGATGTTGGATATTTCCGGTGAGGTGCGAGAGCGCGGGGAGCGCGCCGAGGCAAGGCTCCGGGACGTCTTCCGCGCCTTCGACAGGACCGCGGAGATCCGCACCGAGCAAATACTTGAGGCGTTCGCGCGCCACAGGGTGAGCGAGGCGATGTTTGCCGGCTCGACCGGTTACGGCTACGACGATCTCGGACGGAACGCGCTCGAGGCGATATACGCGGACGTGTTCGGCACGGAGGCGGGGCTTGTCAGGATAGGCTTCGCGAACGGCACGCACGCCATAGCGTGCGGGCTCTACGCCGCGTGCGAGCCGGGCAGGACGCTCGTTTCCGCCGTCGGCGCGCCGTACGACACGATGCGCGGCGTCATCGGCATAGACTCGCCGGGTCACGGGACGCTCGCGTCCTACGGCGTGAAGTACCGCGAGGTGCCGGTGACGGAGGACGGGCTTCCCGACCGAGACGGCATCCTCGACGCGGTGCGCGCGCCGGATACGGGCGCGGTGCTCATTCAGCGGAGCCGAGGCTACTCCGGAAGAAAAAGCCTCTCCGCCGCCGAGATAACCGCTCTCTACCGCGCGATAAAGGAGCTTCGCCCGGACATAAACGTCGTTGTGGACAACTGCTACGGCGAGTTTGCGGACGAGTCCGAGCCGGAGGGAGACCTTCTCTGCGGCTCGCTTATAAAGAACCCCGGCGGCGGACTTGCGCCGTGCGGCGGCTACGTCGTGGGACGGCGCGACTTTGTCGCGCGCGCGGCGGAACGCCTCACCGTCCCCGGCATCGGCGGCGAGGTCGGCGCGACGCTCGGTCAGAACCGTCTGCTCTTTCAGGGACTGTTCCTCGCGCCGTCGGTGGTGGCGTCCGCTCTCAAGACTGCGGCGTTTGCGGCGGCGCTCCTCGAGGAAGAGGGCGTCCGCGTGAGCCCCGGACCGTTCGAGGAGCGGCACGACATCATCGAGTCGCTCGACCTCGGCAGTGCGAAACGCCTCCGCGCGTTCTGCGAGGGGATACAGTCCGGCGCGCCGGTGGACAGCTTCGTCACCCCCGAGCCGTGGCCGATGCCCGGCTACGACTGTGACGTGATAATGGCGGCGGGCGCGTTTATCGGCGGCTCGTCGATAGAGCTCTCCTGCGACGGGCCGGTGCGTCCCCCCTACCGCGCGTTTCTTCAGGGCGGACTGACGTGGCCCGCAGGAAAGCTCGGCGTTCTGCTCGCGCTCGAGAGGTTCCTGAAAGCATAAAATATCGGGCGTTCTGCCCGGGACGAGGTATTTTGATGAGGATACTCGGAATAGACCCCGGCGTCGCGACGGTGGGCTACGGCGTCATTGACTACGAGGCGGGCAGGTTCCGCCACGTCCGCCACGGGATAATCAAGACGGCGGCGCACCAGCCCCTCAGTCTCCGCCTGCTCGAAATATCGCACGACATGCAGGAGCTCATCGACATGTTCCGGCCGGAGGCCGTCTCGATGGAGGAGCTGTTCTTCTCGAAGAACATCACGACCGGCATTGCCGTCGCGCATGCGCGCGGAGTGCTCCTTTTGGAGTGCCGCCGCGCGAACCTGCCGATATACCAGTACAACCCGATGCAGGTGAAGATGGCGGTCACCGGCTACGGCGCGGCCGAGAAAAAGCAGGTGATGGAGATGACCCGCCGCCTGCTCGCGCTTGACGCGCTCCCCCGTCCGGACGACGCGGCGGACGCGCTCGCCGTCGCGATATGCTACGCACACGCCTCCGGCGGCACAAGCGACGGGACGACGATATAGCTTTTTCGGGGAATTTTCACCGATTTTTGAGAACTTACGGGAGGTATACACCTTGTTCTACTACATAGAGGGTAAAGTAGCGATAATAGAGCCGGGGCTCGCGGTCATAGACGTCGGCGGCGTCGGCTACGGCATACAGACGACGCTCACCACGCTCTCCGAGCTCCGCACGGGCGAGACCGCGCGGCTCTACATCCACGAGTCGATACGCGAGGACGCGTTCGACCTCTTCGGCTTCCGGACGCAGGAGGAGCT
>CANPWY010000186.1 GCA_947585215.1 uncultured Clostridia bacterium | reverse complement strand
TCCGCGGGAGAGACGGCGGAGCACAACGTCACGGTAGAGCGCGCAAGCTACATCTACAACCCGGTGAGCTCCGAGATTATCGACGGCAATATCGGATACGTGAAGATAGACAACTTCGACGAGCACGCCTCCGACTACTTCGAGGAGGCGATACAGCGCCTCGTCGCGGCGGATGTAAAGGGCATAATCTTCGACGTACGCAACAACGGCGGCGGTATGAAAAACGAGATGGTGAAGATGCTCGACCTGCTCTGCCCGGAGGGAAAGCTCTTTATAATGAGGGACAAGCAGGGGAACGAATCCGTTGACTACTCGGACGCGGAGCACGAGGTGAACTTGCCGATGGTCGTCATCGTCAACGAGAACACCTACTCTGCGGCGGAGTTCTTCGGCGCGGCGCTCCGCGAGTACGGCAAGGCGATGATAGTCGGCGTCGAGACGAGCGGCAAGGGCTACGCCCAGCAGACCCGCACCCTCGGGGACGGCAGCGCCATGAACATCTCGATAAGCGAATACTTCACGCCGTCCGGCGTGAGCCTTATCGGCACCGGCGTCCCGCTCGACCTCGAGGTGGAGCAGGAGGACGATACGAACCTCTACCTCATAGACCGCGAGGACGACACGCAGTTCACTGCGGCGCTCGACCTGATGAACGACGCGATAGCCGTCGACGCGGGGGTGTAATAAGTCCCGGCATATTTCTCTCCCGCGCCGCATAGTATGGCGTATGCTTACGCTTATTCTTGAACACGCGGCGCGGCCCGAGCGCCGGGGAATATTTCGCAGAATGAGAGCGCCCGAGCTCCGATGGGACGCGGTAGTGCGTTTCGGAGTGCGGGCGCTCGAACTGTCCGTGCCGGTGTGCGGCGACCCCGCGCGGGACGCCGAAGCTTTGGATGCGGCGGCGGAGCTGCTGCGCGGGCGCGGCGTCCGCGAGGCGGTGTCCGCCTCGCCGCGCCTTGAGCGTGAAATGGCGGCGCGGGGCGTCCCGCCGCCGCAGAGACGGCCGCTCGAGCAGGCGATGCTGCTTCGGACGGCGCTGGAGGTCGCGCGCCTTCGCGGCGCGGAAAGCGCCGCCGTGGTCGCGCGCCGCCGCTCGCGGGAGCCGGACGCGGCGGTGAAGAGCCTCGCGGCGTGTGTGAGAAGCGTCGCGGTGATGCTTCCTCTCGGGGCGGAGGACTACGCCCGCGAGCTCCGGTGGTCGCTCGGACTGTCGGTGCGGACGGACGCGGCGGCGCTCGCGTCGGCGGAGGTGAAGCTGCTCCTAGCGGAGCCGTGGACGCCGCTCGGCAGGGGAGCGGCGGTCGGATACGTCCCGCACGCGGAAATGGGGCTGGAGGTCGTGCAGAGCCTGAAATACTCCTTCCCGCCGGCGGTGAGCGGGAGCGTCTACCCGCCGGAGCGCGTGGCGTCCGCACTGCTGAAGGCGGGCGCGATGCGGCCGGAGGAGGTCGGGATAAAAGACGTCCGCCTCGCAAACGCTATTGACAATTTGACGTTTTCTCATTATAATGCAATTTGGAACGCTGAAATCCGGGAAGCGGAAAACTTCTCTGCGGCGGCGGAAGTCCGCCGCCCGAGTAATCGAAAGGCGGGGTCAATATGAATCAGCAGAGCCAGAAAATCCACAAGCTTACAAGCGACAGGTACCACGAGTACGAAGAAGAGTTGAAGTATCTCAAGACGGTGCGCGAGAAGGAAGTCGCGGACGCGATAGCGACCGCGCGCGCCTTCGGTGACCTCAGCGAGAACAGCGAATATGACGAGGCAAAGAACGAGCAGGGCAAGCTGTACAGCCGCATAGCGGAGATAGAGGACATTCTTGCCCACGCCGTCTTCATCGACGAGGACGGCGGCAGCGAGCGCGTCGACGTCGGCTGTGAGGTAGTCATCACGATGAACGGGCGCGAGTTCACCTACCGCATCGTCGGCTCAAACGACGCAGACCCGCGTCAGGGCAAAATCTCCGATGAGAGCCCGCTCGGCCACGCGCTGATAGGCGCCGCCGCGGGCGACGAGATAAGCTACGAGACTCCGAGCGGGAAGCTCGCGACGGCAGAGATAGTGAGCATAACCCGCTGAAAACGAAAGGATAAAGAGTATGGACAGGAATACGGCGATAAGCGAGCAGCAGCAGATACGCATGGACAAGCTCTCCTCTCTTGTGGAGGAGGGTTGCGACCCGTTTGCGATAAAGACCTACGACCAGAACGCGCACTCCGTCGAGATAAAGGAGAACTTCGAGAAGCTCGAGGGCACGACCGTCCGCATAGCGGGGCGCATCATGAGCAAGCGCGGAATGGGCAAGGCCGCATTCTGCCACCTCTCCGACCGCTACGGCGACATTCAGATATACGTCCGTCAGGATATGGTGGGAGAGGAGAACTATGCCCGCTTCAAGAAGACGGATATTGCCGACATCGTGGGCGTCGAGGGCGAGGTGTTCCGCACGAACGCGGGCGAGATAACCGTCCGCGCGACGAACGTCACGCTGCTTGCGAAGTCGCTCCATCCTCTGCCCGAGAAGTTCCACGGGCTGAAGGATCCCGACCTCCGCTACCGTATGCGCTACCTCGACCTCATAATGAACCAGGACGTGCGCGACACGTTCGTGAAGCGCGCTAAGATAATCGGCATACTCCGCCGCGTCCTCGAGGAGCGCGGGTTCATGGAGGTCGATACGCCCGTCCTCCAGAACAAGCCCACGAACGCCGCCGCGCGTCCCTTCCACACTTACCACAACGCGCTCGACATCGACATGGTGCTCCGCGTCGAGCAGGAGCTTCACTTGAAGCAGCTCATCATCGGCGGATTTGAGCGCGTGTACGAGATGGGCCGCGTCTTCCGCAACGAGGGAATGGACCAGCGCCACAACCCGGAGTACACCGGCTTCGAGATGTATCAGGCCTACACCGACTACCACGGAATGATGGAGCTTTGCGAGACGATGTTCCGCACTGTCGGCGCGGAGCTCTGCCCGGACGGGAAGCTCGTCTATCAGGGAAAGGAGATAGACATAGCAAGCCCGTTCAGGCGCATCACCATGATAGACGCCGTGAAGGAATACTCCGGCGTGGACTTCAACACCATTCAGACCGACGAGGAGGCGAAGCGCGCCGCCGACGAGCACGAGCTCCACTACGAGAAGGAGCACAAGCGCGGCGACATCATCAACCTCTTCTTCGAGGAGTACGTCGAAAAGAACCTCATTCAGCCGACGTTCGTGTGCGACTACCCCGTAGAGATAAGCCCGCTCGCGAAGCGGACGAGCTACGACCCGAGGCTCGTCGAGCGCTTCGAGGTGTTCATAAACGGCTGGGAGTTCGGCAACGCTTTCACCGAGCTCAACGACCCGATAGACCAGCGCGGACGCTTCATAGAGCAGGCAAAGAAGAAGGCCGTCGAGGGCGAGTTCGAGATAGACGAGGACTTTGTCACCGCGATGGAGTACGGCATGCCGCCGACGGGCGGCATGGGCATCGGCCTCGACCGCTTCGTGATGCTCTTTACCGACAGCGCGTCGATAAGGGACGT
>CANPWY010000185.1 GCA_947585215.1 uncultured Clostridia bacterium | reverse complement strand
TCATGGCAAGTTCGTATAATTCCTGTGCATTCATGCTTATACCTCTCACAATTATTCAACTCGCTTTCCAGACTTGTCGAACAGGTAAAGACGCGAAGCGGGTTTATCTGTTCGGCTAGTACACCGGGGACAGCCGCTATAGCGGTGCAAGGGAGTGTGGGTCTCGCCTGCCGGCTCGGTCGGTGCTTCTGCCTTCGGCAGAGGTGTCCACCGGACACCCGCACCCCTTGACGGAGCGAAGCGACGAAACCTCTCGGAGGTTAACTTTTTGCTGTCGGAGATGAAGCCTCGCGGAGCGCACGATACATGGCCGCCGGACTATGTATAGAAGTGCGCCCCTTAGTTCCTAAAGGGTTTTGCAACAGCTCGTCAAACGGGAATTTATTGTTTCTTTATCTTCTTTCGGATAATCAGCTTTATGATAATAGCTACAGTCAAAGCGACAACCGTTACTATACCATAAAATATAATGCTTGTGTACCATGGTGCGGACTGCATGGCATATAAATCGGGGTGTGCCTTAAAATCCCAGAGTACATATATTCCGTGTCCGATGAACACTCCAATGAATGAACCTATGATGGTATTCAAAATCAGATTGAGTTTTTTCAGCATAATAGTATCTCCAGCTAAATTCCGATTTGTCGGGAAGTCACCTGCCCGACATCTGATAATTATACCACCCAAATGTGAAGAAATCTACTGTCCAGTAAAACGGTTGATCGAATTTTTCCGAAGTTTCTGCCCACCTCGAACAGAAAACGCTCCGGCGATTTTGTACTCGCCCGGAGCGTTTCTTTCCGTTGCTAAAGCCCGTCTTAAAGACAAGCTCAAACAGCACACCGCTTTATGACAGCCTGTAAACCGCGTCAGGCGATTTTATCCGGCTGTGACCTTTTAGGCTCAGTCTATCGCTTTGGTCGCAATCTTCTCGTTGATTATGGCAAGGAAGTCCTCGAACGGCATGGCTCCCATGTCCTCGCCCGCGCGGGTGCGGACCGAGACGGTGCCGTTCTCCGCCTCGCGGTCGCCGACGACGAGCATGTAGGGTATCTTCTGCATCTGTGCCTCGCGGATCTTGTAGCCTATCTTCTCGTTGCGGAGGTCGGCCTCGGCGGAAATCTTCTCACCCTCGAGCTTCTCGCGGAGCGCGGAGGCGTAGTCGTTTGCGCGGTCGGTTATCGGCAGAACCTTCACCTGTACCGGCGCAAGCCACGTCGGGAACGCGCCCGCGAAGTGCTCGGTTATCACGCCGATGAACCTCTCTATCGAGCCGAACACGACGCGGTGTATCATCACGGGGCGGTGCTTCTGTCCGTCCGCGCCGGTGTACTCGAGCTCGAAGCGCTCGGGGAGCTGGCTGTCGAGCTGGATAGTGCCGCACTGCCAGGTCCTTCCGAGGCAGTCCTTAATGTGGAAGTCGAGCTTCGGGCCGTAGAACGCGCCGTCGCCCTCGTTTACGACGTAGGTCTTGCCCATGTCGGTGATGGCCTGGCGGAGGATGTTCTGGTTCTCCTCCCACTCCTCGACGGTGCCGATGTGATCCTCCGGCATGGTCGAAAGCTCTATCTCGTAGGGCAGTTGGAAGAGCGAATACACCTCGTCAAAGAGGCGGACGACGTTCTTTATCTCGTCGCTCATCTGCTCGCGGGTCATGAAGATGTGCGCGTCGTCCTGCGTGAAGCAGCGGACGCGGAAGAGACCGTGGAGCGTTCCGGAGAGCTCGTGGCGGTGGACAAGTCCCAGCTCGCCGCAGCGGAGCGGCAGGTCGCGGTAGGAGTGCGGCTCGGAGGCATAGACGAGCATCCCGCCCGGGCAGTTCATCGGCTTTATGCCGAAGTTCACGTCGTCAATGACAGTCGTGTACATGTTGTTCTTGTAGTGCTCCCAGTGGCCGGAGCGCTCCCAGAGGCCGCGGTTGAGCATCATCGGCGTGCTTATCTCGACGTAGCCGTAGCGCTTGTGTATCTCGCGCCAGTAGTCGATGAGGCGGTTCTTCAGCATCATGCCCTTCGGCAGGAAGAACGGGAAGCCGGGTCCCTCGTCAAAGAACGCGAACAGTCCGAGCTCGCGGCCGAGGCGGCGGTGGTCGCGCTTCTTCGCCTCCTCGAGCATGCGCAGGTGCTCGTCAAGCTCGTCCTTTGTCGCGAACGCGACGGCGTAGACGCGACAGAGCATCTTGCGGTTCGAGTCGCCGCGCCAATAGGCGCCGGTGGCGCTCGTCAGCTTGAACGCCTTGAGACGTCCGGTATCCGGGACGTGAGGGCCGGCGCAGAGGTCGGTGAAGTCGCCCTGCTTGTAGAAGCTTATGACGGCGTCCTCCGGCAGGTCGTCAATGAGCTCGACCTTGTACGGCTCGCCGCGCTCCTCCATGAACTTCCGCGCCTCGGCGCGCGGGAGCTCGAAGCGCTCAAGCGGTATCTTCTGCTTGATTATCTTCTTCATCTCGGCCTCTATCTTCTCGAGGTCCTCCGGCGAGAACGGAGTCTCAACGTCGAAGTCGTAGTAGAAGCCGTCCGCGATGGCGGGGCCTATCGCGAGCTTCGCCTCGGGATAGAGGTGCTTGACCGCCTGCGCCATGATGTGCGAGGCGGTGTGGCGGAGTGTATGGAGCCCGTCCGGGTCGTTTGCCGTGAGGAGGTTCAGCTTGTCCCCCTCGTGGAGCTCGGTGCGGATGTCGCAGACCTCGCCGTTTATCTCGGCGGCGCAGACCGCGCGGGCAAGCCCCTCGCTTAGAGTCTTCGCCGCGTCGAAGGCGCTCGCGCCGTCCGCGACGGTGAGCGGACTGCCGTCCTTCAGAATGATGTTCATAAAACGTCCTCCTTCTTCCGAAGTATTTCCCGAGAAATGAAAACCCACCCTCGGGACGAAAATATCGTCTCAAGGGTGGGGATGATCCTCACGGTTCCACCTTGATTGCGTCCGAACGCTGTTCGGACGCCGCTCGTTTCCGCTGTAACGCGCGGACACGTCCTCGCCTACTCCGCCGCGCGTTTCGGGAGGCGGCTCGCGGGCGGTATGCGCGCGCGCCCCACACGGAGGTCTCAGCCATGCCCCCGCTCTCTTTGGAGGGGTAGAACCCGCGCCGTTGTCCCGGTCAAAGCCTTTAACGGTACAAATATATCACGGGGTTTTGGGTTTGTCAAGGGGTTTTGCGCCATTCTTCGCCGCCGTACGGCTCCGAGAAGGTCACTACGCCTCTGTCTCAGGTCTGCTTCGTCCCGCGGACATACGCCTGCATGGCACAGCCGACCTCGCCCTTGGGTAATCTGTGAAAGCCCAGCCCCTCGTAGAAGCTCTCGCGGCCGCTCGCGGCGACGAGCGTCACCGTCGCCCACGTACCGGAGGGGAGCATCTCGGATATGAGGTCGACGGCGCGGTTGACTAGCGCCGAGCCTATCCCCTCGCCCCGCCTGTCCGGGCGGACGAGCAGGTCGGCTATGACGAACACATACGCGCCGTCTCCCGCGACGCGCACCATGCCGACGGTCTCGCCGCCGTCCTCCGCGCTCAGGCGGACGAGCGACGCCGCGAGCGCCTTCTTCAGCCGTCCGCTCTC
>CANPWY010000184.1 GCA_947585215.1 uncultured Clostridia bacterium | reverse complement strand
TGGTCGCACTTGTTGAGGTAAACGACCATCGTCGGAACGCCGACCTGACGGGCGAGCAGGATGTGCTCACGGGTCTGGGGCATCGGGCCGTCAGCCGCGCTGACGACGAGGATAGCGCCGTCCATCTGAGCAGCGCCGGTGATCATGTTCTTGATATAGTCGGCGTGGCCGGGGCAGTCGACATGCGCATAGTGGCGCTTGTCGGTCTCGTACTCGACGTGAGCGGTGTTGATGGTGATGCCGCGCTCGCGCTCCTCCGGGGCCTTATCGATCATATCATAAGCCTCGTACTGAGCCTGGCCCTTGAAAGCCAGATACTTGGTGATAGCGGCGGTAAGAGTGGTCTTGCCGTGGTCAACGTGGCCGATAGTGCCGATGTTGACATGCGGCTTAGTACGTTCGAATTTTGCCTTTGCCATGAGTATTGTCCTCCTTAACAGACAAATATTAGGTTACCCTCCTGCGGTATAAAACCATTGTACAGCAAAGGGGTAAATATTGCAATAGTTTTTTGAAAAAACGTAGCCTGAAACGTTTAATTCCCGCTGTGGCGCGACGCGACGAGCTTCTCCTGGATGCTCTTTGGCACCTCGATGTAGTGGCTCGGCTCCATCGTGTACTGTCCGCGGCCCTGAGTGCGGCTGCGGAGGTCGGTGGCGTAGCCGAACATCTCGCTGAGCGGGACGAACGCGTCTATCGCCTGGGCGCCGGCACGGGTCTCCATGCCGTTTATCTGCCCGCGGCGGCCGCTGATGTCGCCGATGACGTCGCCCATATACTGCTCGGGCACGATGACGACCACGTGCATTATCGGCTCGAGAAGCACCGGGTCCGCCTGACGGCAGGCCTCCTTGAAGGCCATGGACGCGGCGATCTTGAAGGCCATCTCGCTCGAGTCGACCTCGTGATAGGAGCCGTCATAGAGCGTGACCTTGACGTCGACGACGTTGTACCCGGCAAGCACGCCGGACTGCATCGCGGAAGTGATACCGTCCTCGATGGCGGGGATATATTCCTTCGGGATTGCTCCGCCGACGATATTGTTTATGAACTCGAAGCCCTTGCCGCTCTCGTTCGGCTCAACGATGATCTTGACGTGGCCGTACTGGCCCTTGCCGCCGGACTGACGCGCGTACTTGTGGTCGATGTTGGCGCTCTTGCGGATGGTCTCCTTATAAGCGACCTGCGGCGCGCCGACGTTCGCCTCGACCTTGAACTCGCGGAGCAGACGGTCGACGATTATCTCGAGATGGAGCTCGCCCATGCCGGCGATTATCGTCTGTCCGGTCTCCTCGTCGGTGTAGGTGCGGAAGGTCGGGTCCTCCTCGGCAAGCTTTGCGAGCGCGATGCCCATCTTCTCCTGGCCGGCCTTCGTCTTGGGCTCGATGGCCACGCGGATGACCGGTTCCGGGAACTCCATCGACTCGAGGATAATGGGATGCTTCTCGTCACAGAGCGTGTCTCCCGTGGTGGTGTTCTTGAGGCCGACGGCGGCGGCTATGTCGCCGCTGTAGACCTGTTCGATGTCCTCGCGGTGGTTTGCGTGCATGAGCAGGATACGTCCGAGGCGCTCGCGGTTGTCCTTGACCGAGTTGTAGACGGCGCTGCCCGCCGTGACCGTGCCGGAATAGACGCGGAAGAAGCAGAGCTTGCCGACGTACGGGTCGGTGGCTATCTTAAAGGCGAGAGCGGAGAAGGGTGCGGAGTCGTCCGAATGGCGGACCTCCTCCTCGTCGGTCTCCGGATTCGTGCCCTTGATGGCCGGGATATCGGTCGGGGCGGGCATATAGTCGACTATCGCGTCGAGCAGCTGCTGGATGCCCTTGTTGCGGTAAGCACTGCCGCAGAGCACCGGCACCATGCGGTTCTCTATCGTGGCCTTGCGGATGACGCGCTTGAGCTCGGGAACGGTTATCTCCTCGCCCATGAGGAACTTCTCGGTGAGCTCGTCGTCAAGCTCGCTGATGTTCTCTATCATCTTGTCGTGCCACTCTTCGGCGAGAGCCTGCATATTGTCGGGTATCGCCTCGTCGGTGAAGGTCTTGCCGAGCGTGTCGCTTGTGATATGGGCGCGCATCTCGAGCAGGTCTATAATGCCGACGAAGGTGTCCTCCGCGCCGATCGGTATCTGGAGCGGTATCGCATTCGCGTGAAGACGCTCATGCATCATGTTCACAACATTGAAAAAGTCAGCGCCGAGTATGTCCATCTTGTTGACAAAGGCCATACGCGGAACGCCGTAGTGGTCTGCCTGACGCCAGACTGTCTCGCTCTGGGGCTCAACGCCGCCCTTCGCGCAGAAGACCGTGACCGAACCGTCGAGCACGCGCAGGCTGCGTTCGACCTCAACGGTGAAGTCGACGTGGCCGGGGGTGTCGATGATGTTTATACGGTTGTTCTTCCAGAAGCAGGTGGTGGCGGCGGAGGTTATCGTGATTCCGCGCTCCTGCTCCTGCTCCATCCAGTCCATCGTCGCCGAGCCGTCGTGAGTCTCGCCGAGCTTGTAATTCTTTCCGGTGTAGAAAAGGATACGCTCGGTGCAGGTCGTCTTGCCGGCGTCGATGTGCGCCATTATGCCTATATTTCTGGTTCGTTCAAGTGGGTATTCCCTTCCCATGCTAGGTCGTTCTCCTTATAACAAATTACCAGCGATAGTGGGCAAACGCCTTGTTTGCCTCCGCCTGACGGTGCATTTCTTCCTTACGGCGGAAGGATGCGCCGAGTCCGTTGGTAGCGTCCATCAGCTCGGCCGCGAGACGCTCCTTCATGGTCTTTTCGCTGCGGGTACGGGAGAACTGGGTTATCCAGCGCAGAGCAAGGGTCTGTCGGCGCTCCGGCCTGACTTCGACCGGGACCTGGTAGTTCTGACCGCCGACACGGCGTGCCTTTACCTCGAGCGCGGGCATGACATTCTCAAGAGCCTGCTCGAAAACCTCAACGGGCTCCTTGCCGGTCTTCTCGCGAATGATGTCGAATGCTCCGTAGACGACCTTCTGGGCGGTACCCTTCTTGCCGTCAAGCATGATACTGTTGATAAGTTTCGTAACAACCTTGGAGTTGTACATAGGATCCGGAAGCACGTCCCTCTTGGGGACAAATCCTCTTCTGGGCACTTATCTTCCCTCCTTCACAAAGAATATGAGATCATAGGTACTCGAAAAATCTGTCTTTCCGCAAAGCGCCCACGTTTTATATAAAACGCGAGCAAATAGCCCCGCGTGAAATGACATTGTCTGCGGCCTTACTTCTTCGGGCGCTTAGCGCCGTACTTGGAACGGGCCTGCCTGCGGTTCGCGACGCCCTGAGTATCGAGCGTGCCGCGAATGATGTGGTAACGCGTGCCCGGGAGGTCGCGCACACGTCCGCCGCGAATCATAACGACGGAGTGCTCCTGAAGGTTGTGACCCTCGCCCGGAATGTACACAGTGGCCTCCATGCTGTTGGAAAGACGAACACGCGCGATCTTGCGAAGGGCGGAATTCGGCTTCTTCGGGGTCATGGTACGCACCGCGGTACAAACACCGCGCTTCTGCGGGGACGGCTGGTCGGTCATGCGGTTCTTGA
>CANPWY010000183.1 GCA_947585215.1 uncultured Clostridia bacterium | reverse complement strand
GTCGGGGACGACCTCGCCTGCACCGAGCGCGAGGTCTCGATATGCGTCCTCGACGGCGGCGGGCCCTACGACTACGGCCTCGTCTCCGCCCTCAAGGACGTCTGCGTGCGGGACGATATTCCCCACGCGCTCGACGTCTACCCCTTCTACGGCTCGGATGCGGACGCCGCCGTCGGCGCTGGGTACCACCTCCGCCACGCCTGTATCGGTCCCGGCGTCTACGCGAGCCACGGCTACGAGCGGACACACCGCCGCGGCATCGAGGCGACGCTCCGCCTCGTCGCGGGCTACGTTATCGGATAAACAGCGCGCGTTCCCAAAGGAATTCATCGTCAAGAACTTCCGCTGCGGAGTTGCTGGAGCCGCGCACCGTTCCGGTGCGGGAAGGAGCGTAAAATGAAAAGGAGAATGTTTTTCGCCTCGCTCGCGGTGCTTGCCGTGACAGGTCTGCTGGCACTCGTCCTGTTTGTTCTCCCCGAGCCTGCGGGCTCCCCCGGTGCGCTTCCGGAGGACATATCGGAGGAGGACCGCGCGCTTCTGGAGGAAGAACCGCTCTTTGCCGGCTTTCTTTCGGGCACCGGTCGGGCGCTTATCGACCGTCTCGACCCCATCGCCACGAAGTACGGCGAGGTCCGCTCTTATCAGGTGAACAGCTCCCGCGGCTATGCGCGCGCCTTCATCTTCCCGGACGGCTCGGTCTTCTGGTGCGAGACGAGCCGCATTCCCTTCACGCTCTCGCTCGACTGCGGCGCGGGCGCGTCCGCCGTCCGTCTGAACCCGGACGACGAGCGCTCACCGCTCCTCGTGCAGAGCGGTCCCGGCGGACTCGGGATGCTCGTCGAAGCTCCGCTCGGCGCGGTCATCGAGGGAACACCGAACGACCCGTTCGGTATCACCGCTCTCGAGGAGCACAACGGCACGGCGTCGCTCCGCCGGAACAGCGTAACTCTGGAATTCGACAGGCCGAAGGACGAGGGATACGCTCAATCCATCTGGTGGGTCTATGCGTCGGAGGGAGCCTTCCCCGCAGGCGAGGACGTCCCTCAGTGGCTCTACGACTGCACGGTGGAAAAGTTCGGCGCGGACAACCGCATGGCACCCTCCGGCTACTACTACACCACTCCCGCCGACTACTCCACGGCGGGCGAGGGCAGCTTCTACCTTCTCCCCGCGGCCTACATCCCGGTAAAGCTCGCGCGCCGCTGTGACGACCCGGATGCGCTCTGGATAGCCGCGGCTATGCTCGACATACAGCGCGGCAACCTCGAGCTCTCTACCCTCGCCGAGCTCGTCGACTCTCCGGACGCCCTTCGCTATCCGAGTTTTGAGTACCCCGAGAGCATCCCGCCGGAACTGCTTGGCGGCACGTTTGACGCAAGCTCCGAGGCGGGGTTTATCCCCACGGCACCACGGAGCGGATGGCTCGGGCGGGACTACGGCATGGGCGCGGGCTTCCACGACACCCGCTTCAACACCGACTTTGCCACGGGTCTGCTCGCTCTCGGCGAAAAGCTGGGCGCGGACACGTTTGTCGAGAGCGCCGATAACTACGTTCTCTACCTCTGCTTCCACGCGCTCACCCGCTCGACCGAGACAGCGAACGGCGGTCTCCTCGTGGATGACTACTCACATCCGGACGGCTCGAAGCGCACCCACTGCGCCCTCAACCATCAGCTTGCGGAGATACTTCTGCTCTACTGCTCCGGCATACCCGAGGCGGAGGACGTCGCCCGCCGCATGCTCCTCGGCATTGAGGATACCGCGGAGGACTGGATACGTCCGGACGGCAACCTGCACTATGCGCGCTTCCCGGACGGAAGCTACGGCCGGGACGACTACCCCACCCTCACCTACAACGACCTTCTCGCTCTCGACCGCTATATCGGCGGCAACGCCGCCCTCGAGCGCCTCATGGACGCCAAGCGCGGATGGATGGACGCAAACGGCGTCACAGGCTACGACAAGTGAACCCGCGCCCCCTCGGACAGTCCGAGGGGGCGTTTTCTTTTCGCCCGACGCGCGCAAAAAAGTTCCCCTCAGGCGAAAATAGTCGGCGAGGCGGGCATATTCATTATTTATGTAAACTTGCGTCACATTTGTACGGAAACGAAATCGCGCTTTCGGGCTCTGGAAATATTCCTCAATTTTCCCCGAAGCCGTTGCGGCGCAAGGTATTCGCCGTTGTTGATAAGTCTGTGGATAATGTGAATAACTTCTTGTTGTAGCTTTATTGCTATTTTTTATGTCCACCGGACACATTATTATTCTTTCTCAAAAATCCGCCCCGGAAGTGGCGGATTTTCTCTGTTCTTGCGTAAAATCGAGTTTTTTCGGCGAAATGACATCTTCTGCCAAAAATTCCGCTTTCGACAATTTGTGCGCGTCACGGCAGTTTTCGACCGGTTGAGGTCACACTTATACGAAGTGTTATCCGGCCTTTACCGTGGCTCCCGCCGCTCCGTGCAGTTATTCATTCAATTATTTCGCATCCTTGGAAAAAATCGGCTGTACTTTTGTTCAAATCGGACGGCGCGCCGCAGTTCTCTTGACTTTAGTAAGCGTTTGATTTAGTATATAATTGTAAATTGGTGGGGAATACGCCACGCTGTCTGTAGATATTGCACAAAAATAGCCCCGCCGAAGAAATATTAAAAAGAAACGGAGGAACTTTGTATGTCCGTAAAACCGATATGGCAGGACCCGTCGGTACAGCACTTGAACCGCCTGCCTGCGCGCGCGGGAGTGTTCTTCTATCACGATGAGGCTTCGGCCCGCACGATGGATCGCGCCCTCTCCCGCGACTATCTCAATCTCAACGGCGAGTGGGACTTCAGCCTCGTCGAGTCGCCTCTGCTCGCCCCGGACGGCTGGGAACAGCCCGACTACGTCCCGCTCGAGGACTGGGGCTCTATCCGCGTGCCCGGCTGCTGGCAGATGCAGGGCTACGGGCACCCCATCTACTCCTCCATGCCGTACCTGCATCCCATCGACCCGCCCTACGTCCCGGACGAGAACGATACCGGCCTCTACCGCCGCATCTTCGTCCTGCCCGAGCGCTTCGAGGGCAAGCGCGTCACGATGACCTTTGAGGGCGTCGGCAGCGCGTTCTGGTTCTATGTCAACGGCAAGGAGGCGGGCTTCTCGAAGGGGCCGCACATCCCCGCCGAGTTTGACGTCACCGACCTGCTTGAGCCGGGCGAGAATCTGCTTGCGGTCAAGGTCGTCCGCTTCTCGGACGGGAGCTACCTCGAAATGCAGGACATGATGCACATGAGCGGCATCTTCCGCGACGTGTACCTCACCGCCACTCCGAAGGAGGGGTACATCGCGGACATATACACCCGCGCCGACATGCACGGTCACCTCACGAGCGCCGTTAAGCTCGGCGGCGACGGACATGTCGCCGCGCGCCTCTACGACGGCGACGCCGTCGTCTGCGAGGCCGAGGGCGACACCAAGGGCGGTGAAGTCACCCTCACGATGGACATCGAAGCTCCGAAGCTCTGGAGCGCCGAGGAACCCAATCTCTACACCCTCGTCGTCTCCTCGAACGGCTCGTATGCGCCGATGCGCGTCGGCTTCCGCACGGTCGA
>CANPWY010000182.1 GCA_947585215.1 uncultured Clostridia bacterium | reverse complement strand
CAGCCCTTCGCCT
Source organism: uncultured Clostridia bacterium (assembly GCA_947585215.1). Lineage (GTDB taxonomy): Bacteria > Bacillota > Clostridia > Oscillospirales > JAAYOS01 > CANRIN01. The sequence goes on along the minus strand of CANPWY010000182.1, from coordinate 3,596 downwards.
TCTCCTGCATGAAGCTCTTGACTATCCTGTCCTCGAGCGAATGGAAGCTCATCACCGCGAGCCTTCCTCCCGGCCGCATAAGCTCCCATATACTTCCGAGCGCCGCTTCGAGCGCTCCGAGCTCGTCGTTTACCGCTATCCGTATCGCCTGGAAGCTCCGCTTCGCGGGATGCTGTGCCTCCCGGCGCGCCGCCGCGGGCATCGCCCCGCGTATCACGTCCGCAAGCTCGAGCGTCCTCTCTATCGGCCTCGCCGCGACTATCGCCGCCGCTATCCGCGCGGCGTACCTCTCCTCGCCGTAGTCGCGGAGTATGCGCGTAAGTTCCTCCTGCGGCCACTCATTTACGACCTCCGCCGCACTGAGACCGGCGCTCCTGTCCATTCTCATGTCGAGCGGCGCGTCCGCCATATAGGAAAATCCCCTCGACGCGTCGTCAAGCTGGGGCGATGAGACGCCGAGATCCATCAGCACCCCGTCCAGTCCTTCGACGCCGCGGCTCCGAAGCTCGTCCGCCGCGTCCCGAAAGTCACAGCGCAGGAGCTCGACCTTTTCCCCGAACTCCCTCAGCCGCTCGCCCGCCTCGACTATCGCGGTCGCATCCCGGTCGACGCCGTAGAGACGTCCCGTGGTGAGGCGGCGCGCGATCTCGCGGGAATGGCCCGCGCGGCCGAGCGTGAGGTCGGCATATACGCCGTCTGGCTTTACCGCGAGTGCTTCAATGCACTCCGCAAGCATCACCGGCTTATGCGAGAACGTCTCCATATCAACCGTCCAGAGCGGCGGCGAGATCCTCGGCGGTCATGGAGTTGTTGAACTCCTCCCACGTCTTTGAGTTCCAGATCTCGGCCCACTCGCCCACGCCGATAAACGAGATGTCGTGCTCGAGCGACGCGTACTCTCTCAGCTCCTTGGGTATGATGATCCTCCCCTGACCGTCCGGCTCGCAGGTGACGGCGTTCGCGAAAAGCATACGCTTCAGCACCCTCGCTCTCGCGGAGGGCATCTGCGACACCTTGTCCGCCATACGCGCCCATTCGGTCTCGGAGTAAGCGGAAAGACAGTTGTCCGCGCCTTTTGTGACATAGAAACGCTCGCCAAGCTCGGTTCTGAGCTTCGCGGGTACAGCAAGACGCCCCTTAGCGTCCAGTGTGCATTTCCAACTGCCTGTCATCTTCCACCTCTCACCGAAATATGGGGTAAAATCACCACTATTCCCCACCTTGCCCTTTTAGTATAACAGGCTGAGGAAAAATTGCAAGTGTTTTTTTCTAACTTTTCTCAAGTGATATGTAAAAATAGAGGTTTTTTCGTAGAGATTTCCGTAACTCAAAACACTTGTTCGTGTTTTGCTCGTACATATATACGATTTCGGCGTCTGCCTCCCCACACTTTTCCGCAAAACGAAAACCAGCCCGGACGGTTTCCCGTCCGGGCTGTTCTTGTCCTTTATGCGTTGGTTAAAAAGTCTCGCAGAGTTCGCCGCCGCAGGCGGCGAACTCTGGTTCAATCAGTTTTTCGGCGCCATACGCCCGCGAACCTTTACCACATTCAGCTTTCTACGCCGCCAATGGCGGCGTCCGCGCCGGTTCGCGCGGTTGAAGTTGCTTGCCTTGGCAAGCAACTTCGCGCAGGGCGATTCATTCGCCCGAGCACGTTTAATCGGAAGGGCTCCCACGCGGTCGCCGACCGCGTGGGAATGCGTCGATTTTCCGCCTAAGGCGAAAACTCGGCGCGCAGCGGAGCGTTTGCCGCCGGCAGAGCTTCGCTCTGTCCGACGGCTTCGCGGGAAATAGGTCGCGGGCTTTGCCCGCGACCTATTTCCCGCGAAAGATTTAACTTTTGCTTGCGTTCTTGAAGCTTCCCCGCGAGGTCTTGACCTCGCCGAGCGCTTCCTCGAGAGCCTCCTGCGCGCGGGCAAGCGCGTCGTCGACATACCTGTTGGTGGCGATGCGGAGCTCCTTGCTCTTCTGCTCGGCGGCGTTCACTACCTCGCTCGCCTTCTGGCGCGCCGCGACGACGACCTCGTCCTTGCTTACCATCTGGCGCGCGCGCTCCTCGGCGGCGCGCTTTATCGCGTCCGCCTCGCGCTTGGCGGAGCCGAGTATCTCGTTCTTCGTCGCCACGATATTGCGGGCCGACTCTATCTCGGAGGGCAGTCTGTTCTCGATATCCTCGATAAGCTCCAACAACTGGGCGCGGTCTATGACGCACTTTGCCCTTCCGAGCGAAAATCCGTCCTGCACCGCATTCTTGAGCAGTTCTATCAGTTCATCTACGTCATGACCGGCCATATTTTTATCCTCCCGTTTTGTTATTTCCTGCCGTACTTAGCCGAAAGTCTCTTTTCCACGCACTCGGGGACCCACTTCGATATGTCCGCGCCGTAGCGGAGGAACTCTCTCACCACGGTCGAGCTTATCTGCGAGGTCTCCGCGCGCGCGGGGAGTATCAGCGTGTCGATATCGAAGGTGCGGTTCGCCGCCGCGATCTCCTCTTCATACTCGAAGTCCCGCGTGCTCCGCGCACCCTTAATGAGCACCGACGGAGCGTACCTCGCGCAGAGGTCGCGCGTGAAGCCGCCGTCCACGACGACCTCGACCGTGTCGAGGTGCGCCGTCGCCTCGCGAATGAGCTCCGCGCGCTCCTCCGGACTGAGGAGCCCCTGCTTGCCGGAGTGACCGTTGTGCATCACCGCGACCACTACCCTCGGGAAAATCTTCGCCGCGCGCTCGATTATGTCGAGATGTCCGAGCGTGACCGGGTCAAAGCTCCCCGGATATATCGCCGTCAATGCCCTCATCCTCCTCCGTCTCACTGCGGGTGTAGACCGTGAGCTTCGTGCGTCCGAAACCGTACTCCCTGCCCCGGACGAGTCCTCCGACCCGCTCCGGGAGCATATCCTTCGACTCGCTCTCAACCACTATTATACCACCAAATTCGAGCGTGTCAAACCTTGCCGCAAGTTCGAGGGTGCGCTTCCACAGTTTTTCGGCGTAGGGCGGGTCGACAAGCACGATGTCAAACTTCTCTCCGCGCTTGAGATACCCCGCGTAGTCGCCGAGGATGAGCTTCGAGCGGTCGAGAAATCCGCACTTTGTCACATTCTCCCGCGCGACGGCGAGCGCCGCGCGGTCGTTATCGACAAACACGCACTCCGCCGCGCCGCGGCTCAGCGCCTCTATTCCGAGCTGACCCGACCCGGCGAAGAGGTCGAGCACGCGCCGTCCCTCTAGGTCGAACTGGAGTATTGAGAACATCGCCTCCTTGACCTTTCCGGCGGTCGGACGGGTGTGGAGCCCGTCAAGGGTCTTGAGGTTTCGTCCCTTGGCCTCTCCGGTTATCACTCTCATTCCTTTTCCTCACTTTTCCGCGCCTTCTCGTCAAAGTACGCTTTTATCTTTCCGGCGGCGACGGGGCCGACGGTCTCCGCCAGTTCCTCCGCACTCGCCGCGCTTATCTTCTTTACCGAACCGAACCGCTTCAGGAGCGCGGTGCGGCGCTTCTCCCCGATGCCCTCTATCTTCTCGAGCTCCGAGCCGTGGAGCTTCTTTGAGCGCAGCTCGCGGTTGTAGGTTATCGCGAAGCGGTGCGCCTC
>CANPWY010000181.1 GCA_947585215.1 uncultured Clostridia bacterium | reverse complement strand
GCGTCCGCGAGGTTTGCAAAGAACAGCCGCTTCTCGCGCTTCACGGCGAGCGCGTCTATGGCGCGGATGACGTCCTCCCGCACCTCCTTCAGCCACGGGGCGAGGCCGAAAATGCGGATGTCCTTTGCAGTCGTGACGTCGTTTGCGACAGTGGTGATGTACTCCGCGCGGTCGTTCTGTTTGTTTATCTCGTCCCGGTCGGCGTAATTCAGCGCCTGCGCGCGGCGCGCGGCAAGGAAGCTCAGCACCGTCGCCGCGAGCACGGCCGCGATAAGCAGCGGGTGCAGGCTCCGCATGATAAATAGGTAGAGAGCAAATCCCGCGATGTTTCTTGTGAGCTCCTCGAGCGTCACCCATATATTCTCGGCGGGTGCGTCGTTATTGTGAACCGTCATGATCGCCGCCTGCCGCAGCTTCAGGACCTCCGGGTCGGAGGTGAGCGGATAGCTCATCTCCCCCGACTTGTCCGTACACAGCCGCATGACGCGTAGACGGACGTTCATCCGCGGCCATATAGCGTTCACGTTGGCGTAGCCGCCCACGGCAGCGAGCGCTATGAGCGCGAGGACGAACACACCTATCGTCCCCAGCAGCTCATGAAGCGGCGCGCCGCTCTCCACGCGGGCAAGTATCTCCGGCGCGAGAAAGAGCTCGGTGACGCTCCGCGCCACTGTGAGCAGGGCGAGAAATATCCCGAGGAACGGGACTACCTTCCGGCTCTCCCACGCGCACCGGTGCATGAAGCGGAGCACCGTCCACATACCGTATTTGGGTTTTTGTTTCATTCCGTCTCTCCTTTCCGCGCGGAGATACCGCCCCGCGCCTTGAGAGAATCATAGCACAAAACATCCCCCGACCGCTCCGTCGGGGGACGAATCGCACTCCTGCGGGGACGAACTGCACTCAGGCGTCCGCCGACTGCGGCAGAAGCACCTCCGTCGTGAACGCTCCGTCCTCGCTCGCGCGGCTGAGGTATCCGCCGAGGCGCTCCACTATCGTATCCACGCGGACGAGTCCGAGGCCCCGGTCGCGTCCCTTCGTGCTCGCAAACCTTCCGGAGACGCCCCGGAGCTTCTTCCCCGCGGTGAAGTTCGTAAATGAGATGTAGAGCTTCGAGCCCTTCATATCCATGTACACCCGTATCATCCGCTTATCCTCCGGCAGCTCGAGCGACGCCTCTATCGCGTTGTCAAAGAGGTTGCCGATGATGCAGCAGAGGTCGATTTCGGATATTTTCAGCAGGACGGGGATGTGCGCGTCCGCGCGCACATCGATATGCTTCGAGCGCGCGAGCGAGATCTTGCTGTTGAGAATGGCATCGGTCATAGGGTTGCCGGTCTTTATGACGGTGTCCACCGCCGTGAGGTCGTCGTCAAGCTCGTCGAGGTACCGCTTTATCGCCTCGAGGTCGCCGTTCTCGGCGTAGACCTTCATCGTCTGGATGTGGTTGCGGTAGTCGTGCCGCCAACCGCGCATACTGCGGTACATGTTCTCGACCTCGGCATAGTGCGTCTCTATAAGCTCGCGCTGGTACGCGGCGACCTTCCGGTCTATCCTTTTCTCGAAAAGTCCCATAGTATCTACTCCAACTCTATCATGGCGCGGTTCACCGCGTCGTATGCGCCGCGCGGCAGAGGCAGGCGCTCGCCGCTCTCAAGGACTATCTCCGTGCGGGTGACGCGGCTTATTTCCGTGAGGTTCACGACGCTCGAGCGCCCCACGCGCAGGAACCGTTCGTCTAGCCGCGTCTCGAGCTCCGAAAGCGTCATCCGCGCGGTGTAGTCCCGCTCCGCGTGGACGGTGACGTAGTTCCGCATAACCTCAGCGTAGCGTATCCTTCTCAGCGGAACGCGCGCCGTGCACTCCGGCGTCTCGAGAGTGAGCGTCCGTTCCTCGCGCGCGAGGCGGCGGAGCGCACGGTCGAGCACCGAAAACAGCTTCTCCTCCGACACCGGCTTTATGAGGTAGTGGAGCGCTGACACCTCATACCCCTCCGCGATGTAGTCGGTGTAGCCGGTGATGAAGACTATCTGCACCGTCTCGTCCTCGCGGCGGATGCTCTTTGCGAGCGTCACGCCGTCCATGCCGCCCATTTCGATGTCGAGGAGCAGTATGTCGCAACCTTTCCCGTCTTCGCGGAGGAAAAGGTAGTTCTCCGCCGACTCGAACGTCTCGGTCACGCATCCGAGGCCGCGGGACGCCGCCCACCTTCCGGCAAGCGCCGCTATGTACTCCCGGTCTTCCCGCGAGTCATCGCAGACGGCTATTCTCACGTTCTCCAAGGCTCACTTCACCTCTCTCGCCGCATACTCTGTATGCGGATATTGTAGCACAGCAACGCGGGTTTTGCAAATTCCCAAACGGCGCAGAGCGCCGTTTGGGAGCCCTTTGATTGAAATGCTCGCCCCGAATGAATCGGGGCTCCGCAAATTCAGCGCTGTGCGCTGAATTTAACCGCGCGAACAGGCGCGGAACGGCGCTTCGCGCCGACGTCCCGCCGACAGCCTCGCAGAGTTTCGCGCCTTTGGCGCGAAATAAAGTCAAATCCGTTTTTTCCGGCGGCGTGTACGTCGGAAAAAACTCCTCTCGCGGAGCGTGCGTCGATTTTTCCGCCGTAGGCGGAAAAACTCGGCGCGTAGCGCAGCGCCTGCCGCCGGCAGAGCTCCGCTCTGTCCGGCGGTCTCGCTGCAAATTGGTAAGGGCGCGGATGAAATCCGCGCCCGCGATTTGCAGCGACGAGCGGCGTCCGCCGCGACTCACTCCTTTCCTGCGCGCGGCATACAATGAGCCCTGAGGGAACCCTCGAATAAGCATATTGGAGGCACTGCTATGGGGCAGAACAACATCTGCAAACCGCTCGGCGCCTACGCTTCCGACCCCGGCAAGGGCGGCGCGTGCGAGACGGTATGCATCCACACAAAGAAGGTCTATGACAGCTGCCGGGACAAGGACTGTGAGGAGGATCTGCGCGTATGGCCCACGCGCGAGAGCCAGGCCGTCCTTGACCGCGCCGTGAGCGTCAAGGCACGGGGCGCGGAGCTGCTCAACGTATACATCGACGTCGAACCGGTCACCTTCAACCGGGGCTTTTACACGATAGACGTCAAATACTTCTACCGCATCACGGCGGACGCCTACTGCGGCACGGGACGCCCCGCCGAGATATGCGGCCTCGCGTCCTACTCCAAGCGCGTTATGCTCTTCGGCAGCGAGGGCAGCGCGAAGATATTCACCTCCACCGCCGCGCAGAACGACCGCGACGCACAGCACATCATGCGGACGAATATGCCCACCGCCGTCGTGGAGACGGTCGAGCCTATCGTCCTCGACCTCAGGCTCGTCGAGACCTGCGGCTGCGACCTGCCCGAACACGGCTGCTGTGACGTGCCGCGCGCGGTCTGCGAATGCTTCGACGACGAGGTGACGAGCTCGGACGGCGAGAAGCGCCTGTACGTCACGCTCGGACAGTTCAGCATCATCCGCCTCGAGCGGGACAGCCAGCTTCTCATGCCCGCCTACGACTTCTGCATCCCCGAGAAGGAGTGCAGCTGCTCCTCGGACGAGAACCCCTGCGACCTGTTCGGCCGGATAGCCTTCCCCACCGACGAGTTCTTCCCGGTGTCGCGCGGCTTCGGCGAGAGCGCGCCCTGCGGCTGCGA
>CANPWY010000180.1 GCA_947585215.1 uncultured Clostridia bacterium | reverse complement strand
TTGACATCGTTTATGGAACTCAGAAGAACCGTAAAGACCGTCATGCGAAAATCCTCCTTTCGTGTTGAAGACGCCGCTCCGAAATGATATAATCAGAAGCAGATAAAGAAAAAACAGGCGTCGTTTTGTCACTTCCCCTTCACACCACATATTATATCGGCGGCGAAACGAATTTGCAATCGCACTTTCGCACAAACTTTTCGGCGTTGATATTGTGCTTTTCTGGCTTTTCGCAACGAAGAGGGACATACGACCGCACGGGGGACGGTAGAATGAGAACAGCTTTCGTCACGCTCGGATGCAAAGTAAATCAATATGAGACGCAGGCAATGGAGAACCTCCTTCTCGCGGCGGGGCACGTCACCGCGCCGCCGGAGGAGGCGGACGTTGTCGTCATAAACACCTGCGCCGTCACGGGAGAGAGCGCGCGCAAGAGCCGTCAGGCGGTGCGGCACGCGAAGAAGCTGAACCCGTCGGCAAAGATAGTCGTCTGCGGGTGCGCCGCTCAGGCGGACGAGGAGGCGGCGCGAGCCCTCGGCGCGGACTACGTCGGCGGCGCGGGGGAGCGGCGCGCGGTGGTGGAGTACATCGAGAGCCTCGCGGAGGGAGACGTCCGCGCCGCCGGCACGGTCGGCGATCCCCGCGCGCGCCGCGAGATAGAACAGCTCCCGGCCGGCGCGTTCGACGGACACTCGCGAGCCTACCTCAAGGTGCAGGACGGCTGCGGGAACTACTGCACATACTGCATTATACCCTATCTGCGCGGACCGGTGCGCTCGCTTCCGCTCGAGGACGTCGCGCGCGAAGCCGCGCGCCTCGCGGAGGAGGGGTACCGCGAGATAGTCGTCACCGGCATTGAGGTTTCAAGCTACGGGGAGGACATAGGCGCGGACTTCGCCACGCTCGTGGAGACCGCCGCACGCGCGGCGGGTCCCGCGCGGATACGCCTCGGCTCGCTCGAGCCGAGCCGCCTCGACCGCGAGACGGTGCGGCGGCTTGCGGAGATACCGAACCTCTGCCCGCACTTCCACCTGTCGCTCCAGAGCGGCAGCGCGGGCGTGCTGCGGCGGATGGGGCGCAAATACACGCCGGACGGATTCGCGGCAGTCGCGGAGGAGCTGCGGAGCCGCTTCTTCGACCCGGCTCTCACGACCGACCTCATCGTGGGTTTCCCCGGCGAGACCGAGGAGGAGCACGAGGAGACGCTCGCCTTCCTTCGGGGGATAGAGTTCGCGGCGGTGCATGTGTTCCCGTACTCCGTGCGGGAGGGTACGGCGGCGGCGCGGATGCCGGGAAGGATAACGAACGGCGTGAAGGCGCGCCGCGCGCAGGAGGCGGCGGAGTGCGCCCGGATATGCCGCCGCGCGTACCTCGAGCGGCAGGTCGGACGGACGCTCGAGGTCCTGTTCGAGCGCGGCGGTGAGCGCGGCCACAGCGAGAATTACCTCGAGGTCGCGGCGCATGGCGAGCACGGGAAGATACTTCCGGTGAAGATAACCTCCGTCCGCGAGGACGGCGCGCTCGAGGGACATGTCCTGCCCGCGCGCGGACGCACGGTGTAGCGTATGCCGGAGAGCTTTCTTTCGACAAACGTCCCGGCGGCCGCGGCGTTTGCCGTTGCCGTTGTGATATGGAACATAGTGTCGCTTACGGTGACGCTCCTCGATAAGCGCGCGGCGATACGGCACGAGCGCCGCGTGCCCGAGCGGAGGTTTGTGTTCTTTGCCGCGACGCTCGGAGGCGTCGGGGTGCTCATCGGCTTCTACGCCGCGCACCACAAGATACGCAAGGGATACCTTATGGCGTCGGTGTGGGCGCTGACGCTCGCGGAGCTGATATTGGCGATAATCTGGATAATGTAATTCTCTGAAGGAAGTTCTGCGGCAGGAAATAACGCCCTTTTCGCTCCGCTCGCTTATCCCAAACGGCGCTTTGCACCGTTTGGGAGCCCTTTCCATTTAAATGCTCGTGCGGAACACGAGGGCGCCCACCAATTCTTCATTGGCACATATTCAGCCCTCGTGAGCTTTACCCGCTTCGCGAGCAAAGCCAAACACAGTGCAGAATTTGCCTGCGCGATGTTGCCTATGGCAACATCAACCGCTGCGAACCGGCGCGGGCGGCGCTTTGCGCCGCGCGGAGCGTGCTCGGACGATAATCTGGCTTATATAAAAATTCGCAAAAGGGGTTGACAAAATTATCAGAACAGGAATTGACGAAGAAGCGGATTCCTCAAACGGTTGCGGGAACTACGTTTGAGCTCCTTTCGATGCCTTTCCGATATATTTGCCAAAGAGATTAATGTTGCAATTTGGCACGATTTGGGCTACAATAATATTACCGAAAATAAAGCGATTGCGGGCGTCCGTCGATTCGGAAAGCTCAGCTTCGCAGTCGACTTTCAGGGGAGGACAAAAACATGATAAGAACCGACATATCCAACGTGTTCCAGTTTGTGAGCAAGGAGAAGATTGAGGCGCTTTCGGCGGAGCTGAAGGCCGCGCACGAGACCCTCGAGGCCGGCACCGGCGCGGGGAGCGACTTCCTCGGATGGCTCCATCTGCCCGAGAACTACGACCGCGAGGAGTTCGCGCGCATAAAGAAGGCCGCCGAGAAGATAAAGAGCGACTCGCAGGCGCTCGTCGTCATCGGCATCGGCGGAAGCTACCTCGGCGCGCGCGCCGCGATAGAATTCCTCAAGAGCCCGAACTACAACCTCAAGAAAAAGAACACGCCGGATATCTTCTTTGCCGGCAACAACATCTCCGCCGCCGCGACGGAGGAGATAGTGGAGCTCATCGGCGATCGCGACTTCTCGATAAACGTCATCTCGAAGTCGGGCACGACCACCGAGCCCGCCATCGCCTTCCGCATCTTCAAGGCGCTGATAGAGAAGAAGTACGGCAAGGAGGGCGCAAAGAGCCGCATCTACGCCACGACCGACGCCGCGAAGGGCGCCCTCAAGAACCTCGCCACCGTCGAGGGCTATGAGACCTTCGTCGTGCCGGACAACATCGGCGGACGCTTCTCCGTCCTCTCCGCCGTCGGCCTGCTGCCGATGGCCGCCGCGGGGATAGACATCGACGCCGTCATGCAGGGCGCGTACAGCGCCATGGCGGAGTTCTCCGAGAAGTCCTTCTCGAACCCGGTCTGGCAGTATGCCGCCGCGCGCAACGCGCTCTACCGCTCGGGCAAGACCACCGAGATCCTTGCCTGCTATGAGCCTGCCTTCCGCTTCATGGCGGAGTGGTGGAAGCAGCTCTACGGTGAGAGCGAGGGCAAGGACGGCAAGGGCATATTCCCGGCAAGCTGTGACTTCACGGCCGACCTCCACTCGATGGGTCAGTACATCCAGGAGGGTATGAGAAACATCTTCGAGACCGTCGTGAAGATGGAGCACCCGAACGGCAACGTCACGATAGAGGCTACCGAGGAGAACGTGGACGGCCTGAACTACATCGCGGGACGCGACCTGCACTACGTCAACGAGCAGGCGCGGCGCGGCGTCGCGCTCGCGCACGTCGACGGCGGTGTGCCGAACATCCTCGTCACGATGGATAAGCTCGACGAGCACAACTACGGCGAGCTCGTCTACTTCTTCGAGCTTGCCTGCGGCATCTCGGGCTACACCCTCGGCGTCAACCCGTTCAACCAGCCGGGCGTCGAGGCGTACAAGAAGAACATGTT
>CANPWY010000179.1 GCA_947585215.1 uncultured Clostridia bacterium | reverse complement strand
ATGGTCTACGCCACGGCGCGGAAGCTCGCGGACATAGCGCCGTGCTACTTCGTTCCGGGCAACCACGAGTACAAGGAGGGACTTGCACCGGTGGCGGCGGAGCTCGAGCGCGCCGGGGTGACGGTGCTCCAGAACGAGGCAGTCGAGCTCGAGCGGAACGGCGACAAAATAACTCTCCTCGGCGTGGACGACCCGAACGGCCGCGCCGACATGATAACGATGAAAGAGGCTGTGAGGCTTGCAAAGCAGAGGGAGCCGGATTTCCTGCTGATGCTCAACCACCGGTACAGCCGGGCGGAGGAGGCGAGCGCGCTCGGGACCGATATAATGCTCGCGGGGCACGCTCACGGAGGGCTCATTCGTCTGCCGTTTACAGACGGACTGGTGGGTCCCTCGATGAAGCTCCTTCCGCAGCACACGAGCGGGCATTACGACATAGACGGCATGGATCTCGTGACAAGCCGGGGACTCGGGAACACGGGATGGACGCGGCGGCTCTTTAACCCTCCGCACCTGCCGCTGATAGAACTCAGGACAAAGCAGCCGTCCTGAAATAAGCAGACCGGGAGAACGGTACCATGACAAAGCGGTGGATCTTCAGACAGAACGATCCGGGCGCGGAACGCGAGCTCGTGAAGAGCGGCGTGCCGCTCCTTGCCGCGCGCGTTCTTTCGGCGAGAAAGGTGCGTTCGCCGGAGGCGGTGCGGGCGGTGCTTTCGAGGGAGCTCGAGAGCATACCCGACCCGATGCTGATGAAGGGAATGAAGAAGGCGGCGGCGCGTCTGCGCGCGGCCGTGGAGAGAGGCGAGAAGTGCGCCGTCTACGGCGACTACGACGTGGACGGAATAACCGCCGCCTGCCTCGTCTGCGAGCGTCTGCGCGCGGCGGGGCTGGACGTCTCGGTGTGCATACCCACGAGGTTTGACGACGGATACGGCGTCGCGCGCCAGCACATAGACGAGCTCGCGCGCGGCGGCGTCACGCTTGTGATAACGGTGGATCTGGGCATCACCGCGCACGACGAGGTGGAGTACGCAAAGTCGCTCGGTGTTGACTTCATCGTCACCGACCACCACGAGTGCCCCGGCCGCCTGCCCAAGGCGGACGCGGTGGTGGACCCGATGAGGCAGGGATGCGGGTATCCGTTCAAGCCGCTTGCGGGCGTAGGCGTGGCATTCATGCTGATGCTCGCGTTTGAGGGACGCGACCGGCTCGCGGAGCTCATGGACGCGGTGGGCGACCTCGCGGCGATAGGAACTATAGCGGACGTGGTGCCGATGGTGGGCGTCAACGCGACGCTGACATATCATGGTTTGCAGAGAATTTCCGAGTCCCGCCGGCCGGGACTTCGCGCCCTGACGGAGGAGACCTTCGGGGAGCAGAGACGGCTCGACGAGAGCGCTATCGGCTTCTCGATAGCTCCGCGCCTCAACGCCGCGGGACGGATGGGCAGTGCGGAGGACGCGGTCGAGCTGCTGATGACGGATGACGTCCGCCGCGCGGAGGAGCTTGCGGCGAAGCTCTGCGAGCTCAACCGCGAGCGCCAGAAGCTCGAAAACGATATGCTCGAGGAGATCTACGCCAAGGCGGAGGCCATGCTGAACGAGGAGAGCGCCGGGGACCGTCCCGGCAGGGCGCTCGTGCTCGCGAGCGACGGGTGGCACCAGGGGATAGTCGGCATCGTCGCGAGCCGCCTTGCGGAGGCATTCGCGCGGCCGGTGTTCCTCATCTGCCTTGAGGACGGTATTGGGCGCGGCTCGGGACGGAGCTTTTACGGCATAAACATACTCGAGATAATGAAGCGCGCGCCGCACCTCTTTGAGAACTGGGGCGGGCACGAGTTCGCGGTCGGCTTCACCATAAGAGAGGAGAACATACCGCTGTTTGCGGAGATAGTCGGTGAGACCGCGCCGGCGCTTGTCTCCGCGCACATAGACGTGGATGCGGAGATACTTCCGCACGAGCTCGAACCCGAGCTCGTGCGCGGGCTCGCGGAGCTCGGTCCGTTCGGGGCGGCAAATCCGATGCCGATATTCATACTGAAGGATGCGGAGATCTGCGAGGTCATGCCGATGCGCGAGGGACGCGGCGCGAGAATGAGGATAAACGCCGGCGGAAGGAGCTTCCACGCGCTCTGCTTCAGCCGGGACGCGCTCCGCGGCGACGTCGGCGACGGCGACTCGGGAGATGCGCTCGTGTGCGTCGACCCGGTTTCGATAACGGAGGGCGGTGAGGTACGGCTCATACTGGAGTCGCTTCGTATGCCGCCGGACGAGTACGGAAGGTACGTCCGCGAGTTCGAGCTCTACCGGCTCCTGAGAGCCGGAGCGGAGCTCGCACCGAGCGAGGCGGCGCGGCTCATGCCGGAGGTGCGCGGGGTCGTGGCGGTGCTTCGATACCTCCGCACGAGCGCGGGCGAGGACGGAGCGACGCGGGCAAGGATAAGCTCGCTCTGCCGCAGGATACGCTGTGCGGAGCATGTGGATATAGGCTACGGACAGCTGCTCGTCTGTCTCAAGGCGCTTGCCGAGAAGGAACGCCTCGAGTATAAGCGCGACGGGGAGATGGCGACTGTCCGTATGGGGGAGAGGAAGCCGACCGATCTGAACACGGCGCCGGTGATTCTGCGCCTGAAAAAGCTGATGAACAGCGGGGAGGAGGGAGAAGCCGATGAGTAAACCGATGACGGTAGAGGATGTGAACGCCCGGTTCGAGGAGTTCATGGCAAAGTGCGGCAAGCTGCATCCGGACGCGGCGGCGGACATCCGCCGCGCCTACGAGACCGCGCGCGCCGCTCACGACGGACAGCTCCGCCGCTCGGGCGACCCGTATATCATGCACCCGGAAGCGGTGGCGGAGATAGCCTTCGAGGTGGGTCTTGACGCGCGGAGCATCGAGGCCGCGCTCCTGCACGACGTAATAGAGGACACGTCCATGACCTACGCGGACGTGGCGAACGGCTTCGGCGAGGACGTCGCTCTGCTCGTGGACGGCGTCACTAAGCTGACGCGCGTGCAGTACACCTACAAGGAAGACGAGCAGATGGAAAACCTCCGCAAGATGTTCCTCGCCATGGCGAAGGACATCCGCGTGATACTTATCAAGATCTGCGACAGGCTCCACAACATGAGAACGGCGGAGGCGTGGAGCGAGCCGAAGCGCCGCGAGAAGGCGCTCGAGACGATGGAGATATACGCGCCGCTCGCTCACCGCCTCGGAATGTCCCGCGTGAAGTGGGAGCTTGAGGACATAGCGCTCCGGTGCCTCGACCCGATAGGCTACAAGGAGATAGTGGACGTCATCACCGACCGCGAGAGCCACTACAACGACTTCCTCGAGCACGTCACGTCGGTGATACAGGCGCGTCTCGGCGAAAACGGGATAAAGGCGGAGATACACGGCCGGATAAAGCACGTCTACTCCGTCTACCGCAAGATGTACAACCAGAACAAGTCGCTTGACGAGATATACGACCTCTACGCCATACGGATAATCGTGGACGAGGTCGTAGACTGCTACAACGTCCTCGGCATAGTCCACGACCTGTATAAGCCGATGCCGGGACGCTTCAAGGACTACATCTCAACGCCGAAGCCGAATATGTACCAGTCGCTCCACACGACGGTCATCGGGCGCGAGGGCATACCATTCGAGGTGCAGATACGCACCTGGGAGATGCACCACACCGCCGAGTACGGCATAGCGGCGCACTGGAAGTACAAGGA
>CANPWY010000178.1 GCA_947585215.1 uncultured Clostridia bacterium | reverse complement strand
ATATCGCGCGTAATGACCGCCGCCTGATAGGTCCCGGAGCCCTTGGAGTTTATCGAAATATGTATGAGGTCGGTGTAGCCCGCCTTCCACGTCTCAAGAAAGAGCTCCGCATAGAGCACCGACGTCACCTGACTGGATACCGGCAGTGTCGCCGCAGTGTCGAGTATATTGTAGAACTCCTCCTTGCTTATGTCGATGCCGTCGCGGTACTCTTTGTCGTCCACGAGTATCGTCAGCGGGAGGACGCTGATATTCAGCTCTTCACAAAAATTATTCGGAATATCGGCTGTCGAGTCGGTCGATATCTTGATTTTCTGCATAAAACCTTCCTTTCATACTGTTGACATTGGAAAGTGCGCCCGATATAATAGACCGTGTACCGAAAGAGCGGAAGCCCCGGCCACTCGGACATACCTTATAATAATACAGCTTTTTTTCAAAAATGCAAGAGGGAATTGCATATTTAATACTTTGAACGGAAGCGGTGCCGCTTCCCGGCAATCAAGACCGCAAGGACGGAGGGAAAATACATGATGGAAAATAAAATTTCTGAGCTTTTTACGCTGTACAACAGCTGTTTTCCGGACTACAATACGACGTTTGAGATATTCCGCGAGCTGACCGCGCCGGAGAAGGCGGAAATAGTCGAGGAGCGCGACGGCGGCGCGCTCGTCGGCTATTCGCTTATCCACGAGAGCTCTATATCCCTGCTCTGCGTGGACGAGAGATATCGCCGCCGCGGCATAGGCTCGCGACTGCTTTCCGAGAGCGAGCGCATCATCCGAAAGAACGGCTGCGGAAGCGTGACGCTCGGGGGCAGTATCCTCCAGGGAGTGCCGGTCGAGGGACACGACGCGGTGAGCTTCTTTTCAAAGCGCGGGTACTCGGCGGAGTGGACGAGCGCGAATATGGGGATGTTTCTTGATGAATTCGACGCTGATTCGCTGAAAATATATCCCGCGCCGGAGGGGACCGAGTTCCGCATAGCCCGCCCGGAGGAGAAAGCGTCGGTGCTCCGCGCCGTGGAGGACGCGGAGCCGGACTGGACGGTCATCTTTGAAGACTGCGCAGACCCGGTGATGATCGCCCGCCGGGACGGCGAGACGGTAGGCTTTCTGATACTCGGCAAGGGCAGGTTCCACCCGGAGCGGGAAGCGGTCGGCTCGGTGGGGTGCGTGGGAGTCGTTCACGCAGCGAGACGAAAGGGAACCGGCCTCCGCATGGTCGCGGAAGGGTGTCGGTGGCTGAAGGACAGAGGATACAAGTCTGTCGAACTGCGGTATGTCGAGCTCGTGGACTGGTACAGCCGGATAGGGTTTGAGGTCACGGGACACCAGTGGATGGGTGGCAAAACACTGTAAAGCAAAACAACTTCACGTAGCGCAAACAGCGTAAAGCAATTAACATTACGGATTTGACGGGAGTACATACGCAGATGAGAAGCTTCGGAGGCAGAGAATGGCGCACGGAACGCTTCGGGGAACCGCGTGACGGCGCTCCGCTCGTTATTCTGCTCGCGGGCGAGGACGAGCTTTCGGAGGAGTTTTTCGCAAAGCTCTCGGCGGAGGGAGTGCCGCCTGCAAACTTCGCCGTCCCGTGCGATGTGGACTGGGACGGCGACTTTACCCCGTGGCCGGCGGACGGGTCGAACGGACGCGCCTTCCGAGGCGGCGTGGACAAATTCGGGCTTAGCGTCGCGGAGGCGATAAAAGCGCTCCGCGAGGAGCTGCGTCCCGGCGTGGTGTACATCGTCGGGTACTCTCTTGGCGGGCTTGCCGCGATGTACCTCCACCTGACGCTCGGACTCTCGGACGGCTGCGGAAGCTGCTCCGGCTCGCTGTGGTACCCCGGCTGGTGCGAATTTCTCGCGGAGCACCCGGCGCGCGGCGCGGTCTACCTCAGCCTCGGCGGCAAGGAGAAGAACACCCGTGACCCGCTGATGGCGGCAAATCCGGAGGCAACAGAGCGCACGAAGCGGCTCTGCCTGGCTTCGGCGGAACGGGTCGTTTTCAGGAACGAGCCGGGGAGCCACTTCAAGGACCCGGATGGACGGCTCGCCCGCGCCATAGCGTGGCTTGCGCGCTGAACTTTTTCTATGGACAAATCTCATATAATATGCTACAATGTAATTCGACGCTTGGAGGGATGATATGCCGTTTGAGATACGCGCGGCTGAGCGCGGAGACGCGCCGCTCATTATGGCGCTTATAAACGAGCTTGCAGAGTACGAAAAGATGACCGGCATGGTGACAGCCACGGCGGAGACCCTTGAAGCCTCGATATTTGACCGTCACGAGGCGGAGGCTCTGCTCCTCACGCTCGACGGAGAGGCGGTCGGGTACGCGATATACTGCTTCAACTTCTCGACCTTCAAGGGTCGCGCGGGACTGTACCTCGAGGACATATATGTCCGCCCGCAGTACAGAGGACGCGGCTTCGGCACGCAGACCTTCGAGTATCTGAAGGCCGAGGCGCAGAGGAGAGGGTGCCCGCGAATGGAGTGGGTCTGCCTCGACTGGAACAGTCCGTCCCTCGAGTTCTATCGGGGGATGGGCGCGGAGGCGCTCCGTCAGTGGGTGCTTCACAGGATAGAGTTCTGAACGGTTAGATTTATCTTCGGGCAAAGGAGGGCGAACGGAATGCCGTACATAGTGGGAATAGCCGGCGGCACCTGCTCCGGCAAGAGCACGGCGGCGGAGAGACTTGCCGAACGTCTTGACGGCCTCAAGGTCACGGTCCTGCACATGGACGCCTATTTCCGCCGTCCGTTTATAAACACCGTCGCGCCGGTGACGCGGAAGGTGTACGTCGAGCACAATCACCCGGACGCGCTCGAACTCGACCGGATGTATGCGGACTTCGACGCGGCGTGCGACTCCGACGCGGACGTCGTGATAATCGAGGGTTTATTTGCCCTGCATCTGGATAGAATCAGAGATAGACTTGACCTCAAGGTGTTCGTTGACCTCAGGAGCGACGAGCGGATAGTCCGCCGCATAAAGCGCTTCATGAGCTTCGGGCAGACGATGGACGAGGTCACCGACCGCTATCTCGATACCGTCCGCTACCGCCATGACGAGCTCATCGAGCCGACGCGCTGGCACGCCGACCTCGTGTTGAACGGCACGCTCGACGACACAAAGGGCGTCGACGTCCTCGAGGCGGCCGTGCGGGTGAAGGTCTGAGCGGCGGCATACGAATTAAAAAAGGAGGCGGTTCCGTGGCCGGGAAAGAGAATATCAAGAGCCTTGCCACTAACCGCAAGGCGTTCCACGACTATTTCATCGAAGACAGGTATGAGGCGGGCGTGGAGCTGTACGGCACCGAGGTGAAGTCGATACGTCTGGGCGCCGTCAACCTGCGCGACGCGTTCTGCACCGTGAAGGACGGCGAGATGTGGGTGCGCGGGATGCACATCAGCCCATACGAGAAGGGGAACATCTTCAACCGCGACCCGCTCCGTCCGAAGCGCCTGCTCCTGCACAAGCGGGAGATATGGAAGCTCGCGGCAAAGGTCGAGCAGGACGGATATACGCTCGTTCCGATATCGGTATATCTCAAGGGGCCGCGCGTGAAGGTTGAAATAGCTCTCGCGAAGGGCAAGCATCTGCACGACAAGCGCGCCGCCGCAGCCGAGCGGGACGCAAAACGCGAGATGGACAGAGTGATGAAATCGCGAAACAGGTAACACGGAGGACGTATGATGAAAAGGACGGTTTCGATACT
>CANPWY010000177.1 GCA_947585215.1 uncultured Clostridia bacterium | reverse complement strand
CTGCAAACAGTCCTTGTTTTCGCCGATTACTCGCGGCTCCACAATATCACCCCGGGCAGGTCTTCTGACTTTGGCGTCATCGCGCCGTCCCGTCTTCTCGGCATAAGCCAATGACATTACATGGGTCTTCCCCACGGGGACGAAGCTCTTCCTTCACAGCGACGAGTTCGTGCGGGACTCTCACCCGCTTCCCTTTTCACCCTGCGCGCCCTGCGGCGCGCCTGACACCCGCGGCGTTCCGTTCACTTGTGCCTAAATAATACCGCATCCCGCGCGGGCTGTCAATCGCGGCCGGCGAAAATGTCTTGCCGCCCGCCGCCGCGTGTGCTAGAATTTAGTTAAGCACTGTATGCGGCGAAAGGAGCACTTCAAATATGAAAAAGTATCTGCTGCCGCCCACCGGGCGGTTCTACAAGGCAAATCTGCACTGCCACACCACCATAAGCGACGGCCACCTCACCCCCGAGGAGGTGAAGGAGCTCTACAAGCGGCACGGCTACTCGGTGGTGGCATTCACCGACCACGATATACTCATACCCCACCCCGAGCTGCGGGACGCGGACTTCCTGCCCCTCAACAGCTACGAGATGGAGGTGAACGAGCCGACCTCCGCGCCCTTCTCGCAGACTAAGACCTGCCACATGTGCCTCATCGCGCTCGAGCCGGACAATTTGAAACAGGTCTGCTGGCACAAGGACCGCTATCTCTTCGGCAACGCGCCGAAATACGTAGACCGCTCCGTGCATGACGATAACGAGAACTACGACCGCGTGTACAGCCACGAGGGCGTCTCCGACATGATGAAAAAGGCGCGAGAGAACGGCTTCTTTGTCACCTACAACCACCCGCGCTGGTCGCTTGAGAACTACTCGGACTACATCGGCTACGAGGGCATGAACGCCCTCGAGATAGCGAACTACTCCTGCCTCGTCGGCGGCTTTCCGGAGTACGACCCGCAGGTATACGACGACCTGCTCCGCGCCGGAAGGCGCATCTTCTGCATCGCCGCCGACGACAACCACAACATCTTCCCCGAGGACGGGCCGTACTGCGACAGCTGCGGCGGCTTCACGATGATAAAAGCGGAAAAGCTCGAGTACCGCGAGATAACCCGCGCCCTCGAGCTCGGGAACTTCTACGCCTCGCAGGGGCCGGAGATACGCGAGCTGTGGTATGAGGACGGGAAGCTCCACGTCCGCACCTCCCCCGCACGGAAGATCAGCTTCTGCTGTGCCACGCGCCACACATACAGCTACTACGGCACGGACGAAAATCCCATAACCGAGGCGGAGTACGAGGTCCCGCAGGACGCGGTGTACGTCCGCGTAAATGTCGTGGACGAAAAGGGTCGTCCTGCAGACTCGAACGCCTACTTCACGGACGAGCTTGAGAGGTGAGAATATGACCGACCGTGAGAGATTTATCGACATATACACGAAAAACATCACCCGCGAGGGAGCGGACAAGCTCCTCGAGTGGCTGGAGGGCTCGGACTTCTTCACGGCGCCCGCCTCCACCCGCTACCACGGCGCGGAGGAGAGCGGACTTCTCCGCCACTCCCTCGGCGTCTACGACTGCCTCACGGCGCTTCTCGATATGCGCGGCGAGCGCTCGAAGTGGAGCGAGGAGACGGTAGCCATTTCCGCCCTGCTTCACGACGTCTGCAAGGTCAACTTCTACCGGAAGGGCTACCGCAACGTCAAGGAGAACGGCGGCTGGGTACGCAAGGAGGTCTACGAGATAGACGAGAAGTTCCCCTGCGGCCACGGCGAGAAGTCGGTGATAATCCTCCAGAACTTCATGCACCTCACGCAGGACGAGATACTATCTATACGCGCCCACATGGGCGGCTTCGACACATCCGTGAAGGGCGGCGACTTCATGATAAGCCGCATCTTCGAGCGCTGTCCGCTTGCCGTTCTGCTCCACATGGCGGACATGGAGGCGAGCTACCTCGACGAGGATCGCGCCTGATGGAGATGAAAGTCATAGCGCGGGTGCGGAGCGGGTTTTCCGAGAAGTTCGGCATCCCGCGCCAGAGCGGCCTCAGTGACAGCAGCGAGGCGCGCGTCGTCTTCGAGCCGGAGTACCGCGTGCCGGAGGCTCTGCGCGGGCTCGAGGGCTTCTCGCACATCTGGCTCATTTGGGAGTTCTCGGAGGCGGCGCGCGATACATGGTCGCCGACGGTGCGCCCCCCGCGCCTCGGCGGAAACGCCCGTATGGGCGTTTTCGCGACGCGCTCGCCCTTCCGCCCGAACCCCATAGCCCTCTCGGTCGTGCGCCTCAAGCGGATAGAGCGCGTTGAGGGACTTGGGGATACGCTCGTCGTCTCCGGCGCGGACATTCTCGACGGCACGCCGGTCTACGACGTCAAGCCCTACCTCCCCTACGCCGACGCGGTGCCGGACGCCGCCGGAGGCTTCGCCGGCGATGCGCCGGAGCGGCTTTCGGTCGATATGCCGGCGGCGGTCGAGGCGGCGCTCCCGGAGGAAGTGCGCGCCGCCGTCCGCGAGCTGCTCTCGCTCGACCCGCGCCCGCGCTATCAGCACGACCCCGAGCGCGTCTACGGCATGAGCTACGGCGGCTTCAACGTCAGGTTCACGGTGGACGGCGGGACGCTGCATGTCATCACGGCGCAGTGCGCCGTGACAGACATTTAAGGCCGAGGCCGCTTATTTCCATACGGAGCTTTTCAGCAAACGGGTGCGTATAATTGCGCCCGTTTCTTTTTGTGCCGTGTTTACAAATTCTCCGGAATCTGCTATAATCAAAACAGATTTACCGTATATATACCCGCCCTGCGCGGGAAAAAGGAGTGATACGTTTGGCAGTGAAAAAGACCGTAAAGGACGGCATCGTCCGCGTCGAGCAGGAGAACGGCAGGGCGCTCGCTTACAGCGAGGGCTCGGGCGTGGAGCTCATCGAGAAGGACGGCCTCCTCTTCAAGGACCTCGCAAAGACCGGCGAACTGCTTCCCTATGAGGACTGGCGCCTCTCCGCGGAGGAGCGCGCGCGCGACCTTGCCTCGCGCCTCACCGTCGAGGAAATTGCGGGTCTCATGCTCTACTCGCCGCACCAGATGGTCCCGCCGGTCGCGGGCGGGCCGTTCGGCGGCACGTTTGACGGCAAGAGCTTTGCCGAGAGCGGCAAGGAGCCGTGGGAGCTCTCCGACCAGCAGAAGGAGTTCATGTCCGCCGACCACATCCGCCACATCCTCATGACCCAGGTGAAGAACGCGGAGACCGCCGCGAAGTGGTCAAACGAGCTTCAGAAGAACGCCGAATCGATGCGCCTCGGCATACCGGTCAACATCTCCACCGACCCGCGCAACGGCGCGAAGGGCTCGGAGGGCGGCGAGGAGTTCCGCAACGCCGGCGGCGACGTCAGCAAGTGGCCGGAGGGCGTCGGATTTGCCGCGACGTTTGACCCCGCCGTCGTAAAGCAGTTCGCGGAGGACGCGAGCCGCGAGTACCGCGCGCTCGGCATCACCACGGCGCTCGGCCCGCAGATAGACCTCTGCACCGAGCCGCGCTGGATGCGCTTTATGGACACTCTCGGCGAGAATCTCGAGATGTCGAAGAAATTCGTCAAGGCTTACTGCGACGGCATGCAAACGACCGAGGGCGAGAAGAACGGCTGGGGACGTGAGAGCGTCAACACCATGGTCAAGCACTGGCCGGGCGGCGGCACCGGCGAGGCGGGGCGCGACGCGCACTACGCCTACGGCGAGTACGCCGTCTATCCCGC
>CANPWY010000176.1 GCA_947585215.1 uncultured Clostridia bacterium | reverse complement strand
CCGAGCATGATGGTCTACAACTTCGGCGCGGCGGTGCTCCGCGCGCTCGGAGACACGCGCCGTCCGCTCTACTACCTCACGGCGGCGGGCGTGCTGAACGTCATACTCAACCTGTTCTTTGTCATAGTCTGCAAGATGGGCGTGGACGGCGTTGCGGCCGCGACATCCATATCACAGACTCTCTCGGCGGTGCTCGTCATAATAACGATGGTGCGCTCGAACACCGACTATCACATCGAACTGAGACGGCTCCGCATACACAAGAGCAAGCTCATAGCCATACTCCGCGTCGGCATCCCGGCGGGGATACAGAGCTCGGCCTTCTCGATAGCGAATATGCTCATACAGTCGTCGATAAACCGGTTCGGCGAGTCGACGATGGCGGCAAGCACGATAGCAAACAACATCGACTCGTTCTGCTATGTCGCAGTAGACGCTCTGGCGCAGGCGTCGATAAGCTTCACCGGGCAGAACTACGGCGCGGGGAACTACAAGCGTATCGACAAGATCTTTGCCTATACGCTCAGCATGGGGTGCGGCATAAGCCTCGTGCTCGGCGTCGCCGCTTACATATTCGCCCCACAGCTTCTGCGCATTTACACCGACGACCCGGAGGTCATCTCGCTTGCACAGCAAATAATGTTTATTCTCTGCGTCTTCGGCTTCACGAACGCGATAATGAACATCCCGGCAAACGTCGTGCGCGGTATGGGGCGCTCGCTCTATCCGACGATAAGCACGATATTCTGCGTCTGTGTGCTCCGAATAATCTGGATATACACGGTGTTCCAGCACTGGCACACCGTGGACGTGCTGTTCGCGGCGTGGCCGGTGTCGAAGGTCTTTGCGGCGGCGAGCGGCATCGCGTACTACTTCTACGTCCGCGCGAAGCTCCGCAAAACCGAGCCTGCGGCGGCGGACGCAGGATAAATCCCGCGCACCGAGCATACTTATTTTCGGATGTATCGCGTGAATTCTAATTCTTATGCAGAGAGGGGAAGCAACGTATGAAAGAAGTGTCTCTGAAGGATCTCGCCCTCAACCCGATGACGATGGTGAGCAGCGACTGGTGGCTCATCACGGCGGGGAACAAGGAGCGCGGCTACAACACGATGACCGCGTCGTGGGGTCATCTCGGTTCGCTGTGGGGACGTCCCGGCGTCGGCGGCCACGGCCTGCCGACTGCAATAGTTTTCATCCGTCCTCAGCGCTACACAAAGGAGTTTGCGGACAGGGAGGAGCTGTTCACCCTGTCGGTGTTCCCTCCGGAGCGCCACGAGGCGCTCGCGTACCTCGGTTCCCACTCCGGCCGGGACGGCGACAAGGTCGCGGCGGCGGGTATCACGCCGGTATTCGAGGACGGAACAACATACTTTGCCGAGGCAAAGCTGGTGTTCGTCTGCCGGAAGCTTTACGCCGCGCCGATAACGGAGGAAGGCTTCACCGATAAGGAAATAGCCGACTGCAACTATCCCAAGAAGGACTTCCACACCATGTATGTCGGCGAGATAGTGAAGGTGCTCGCGGAGGAATAAGTGCGCAAAACAATGAGGCGTTCGCCCTTCGGGGCGAACTCCTCATCCAATAATAGGGGAAAGTTTCGAGAAATTTTCGATTTTCCTCTTGACTGTAAACCCGCTTTATACTTTATAATAGTACAAAACGGGAAGTCCTTTTCCCGGAAAGGAGTGCGGTAAGGTGACGATAAAAGAGGTAGAGACCGCCGTCGGCCTCCCGCGCGCGAGCGTCAGGTATTACGAGAGCGAGGGGCTGATCTCGCCATCACGCGGAGAAAACGGGTACAGGAACTACTCGGACCAAGACCTCGAAGACCTAAAAAAGATAAAGCTTCTGCGGGAGCTGGACTGTCCGATAGAAGACATCGCGGCGGTGAAAAACGGAACGCGCCCGCTTGACGACGTTCTCGACGCATGCCTTGCGCGCCTCAAAGGCGACCGCGAACGCATAGAGCGCGCAGAGACCCTTTGCGAGCGGATAAGGAGCGACCACACGAGTTGGGAACGTCTCGAACCCGAACGCTATGCAGACGCCGCGCCGTTGGCACGGCTCCCCGAGCCGGAGGTGCGGGACGTGCGGCACTTTATCCCGTTCAGGCGGTACTTCGCGAGGATGCTCGACTATGCGCTCTGTAACCTTGTCTGGATCGTGATACTCGCGCTCCTGCGTGTAAACCCCGCGGCGGACGGAGCTTGGGAGGTCGTTCTAAACATCCTCGGTACTGCCGTGTCGCTGCTTCTGATGCTTCTTACGGAGCCTGTTTTCCTCTCGAAGCTGGGTACCACGCCGGGAAAGGCGCTGCTTGGGCTGAGGCTCACCCGCTCGGACGGGAGCCGCCTTGGTTATCACGAGGCGGCGAGGCGGACGGCAAACGTCATCATCTCCGGCATGGGACTCGATCTGCCTGTCGTCGGAATCATAACCAACATCCTCGCCTACAGGCGGTGCCGAAATGAGTGGGGACAGCCGTGGGAGAGTGATGACGAGGTGTGGGACGACTTCGCCGCAAGGAGCCCCTACGGCTTCTGGAGCGCTAAGGGAAGCAAGCTCCGCGCCGCCGGTTTTGTGGCGGCAAATCTGCTCCGGCTCCTTGCCGCCGCCGGGCTGGTATTCGTGGCGGCGCGGCCTGTTCATACGGGAAATCTTACGATAGCGGAGTTTGCCGAAAATTACAACCAATACTGCGACTTTGTCGGCCTTGAACCGTCCGACGAAAGAATGGCGGACGACGGAACACCGGAACGCGGCGCAAACGTCAGTTATGCCGACGCTGCCGGGTTCGAGTACGAGACCGAGGGAGACCTGCTGAAGGCTGTCACCTACACATATACGGCTCTTGACGAAGGGGCAGACACGGCAAGGCATATGATAGTTATACCGGCAGACAGGATAACCGCCATGATGAACGCCTTTACGGGACACGGCGCCGTGGCGCTGGGCGAGTGGGAGAATGTGATAGATAATGTGACCCGCCCCCGTGAGGGAACCTATTCCGCCTCGGGAGACGGGTGGAGCGTGACGTGTACTCTTGAGACTGGGGGATACATTCCCGTTGACGGCGTCTGGTTTCTCGCGGAAGACGGGCAAGATGAGTACCGCTTCCTGTACCTGCTTTGTGTCGAAAGAACAGACTAGTGACAACCGATAACAGGGAGTGCGCGTGGTACGTCCAGCTCATGACGACCCCGCCAGACGGTAGCCTGCTAAAGTGGAACTTGTTTGACCAAACAGAAAACTCCGCCGTGCCGGGTATCCGGCACGGCGGAGTTTTTCAGGAGGAGTATTACCGCACACTAAAGAGCAGATCCGCGTAAGACGGGAACGGCCAGTACTTCTTTGAGGTGACGGTCTCGGCCTCGTCGCAGACGCGGCGGAGGTCGGCCATCCTCGCGATGACGACGTCGCGGATGTAGTTCGCCTCGTCGCCAATCTCGCCCTTGGAGCCTATCTCGGCTACGGCACTGTCGAGCGCGTCGGCGGCCTCGGCTATGCCGTCGAGGAGGCCGCTGAGCTTACGCACAAGCGCAGTTTCGTAGGCGCACTCTATCGAGGGGTCGACGGCGCGCTTCGCCGCGACAGAGCCCGCAAGCTCGGCGGAGTACGCCTCGACGGCGGGAGCTATCTGCGTCCTTGCCATGCCGCTCATGGTGTTTGCCTCGATGGTGACGGTCTTGCAGTAGTTCTCGAGGATTATCTCGTAGCGGCTGCGGAGCTCGGTGAGGGTGTAGACGCCGTGCGAGGTGAGCAT
>CANPWY010000175.1 GCA_947585215.1 uncultured Clostridia bacterium | reverse complement strand
CGCCCGCTATGAACACCGCGATGTACGAGAACCCGATAACTCAGCGGAACATCCGCACGCTCGGGGAGTTCGGCGTGGAGTTCATCGAGCCGAGAGAGGCGCGCCTTGCGTGCGGCGACCTCGGGAAGGGCGCACTCGCGGAGGTGGACGTCATCCTCGCGGCAGTGAAGAAAGCGCTGGGTGAGTAGCATGGAAAAAGCGGACATATCCGAGCTGAAGGATTTTCTCATAGGGAACGCGCAGGATTTCGACGCCATGACCGGATGCACCGCGATAATCGCGCCGGAGGGCGCGTTCTGCGGCGTGGACGTGCGTGGAGGGTCGCCCGGCACGCGGGATACCGACGCGCTCGACCCGATAAACAACCGCCGCGTCGTCCACGCAGTACTGCTCTCCGGCGGAAGTGCCTACGGGCTTGACGCCGCGGGAGGGCTCATGCGCCTGCTCGAGGAGAAGCATATCGGCAGGGACATGGGCGTCACCGTCGTGCCGAACGTGTGCAGTGCGATACTCTTCGACCTCGGAGTGGGAAAGAGCGACGTGCGCCCCGACGCCGCCATGGGCAGAGCCGCGGGCGAGAGCGCCTTCCGCCGCGAGCCGTTCCGCAGCGGAAACTTCGGCGTGGGGACCGGCGCGACCGTCGGCAAGTGCAACGGCCCGAAGAACGCGATGAAGGGCGGCGTCGGCGCGGCGGCCTACAGGAACGGCGACCTCCTCGTCGGCGCGGTGTTTGCCGTCAACTGCGTGGGGGACGTCCTCGAGCGTGGCGAGACAGTCGCGGGCGCGCGGGAGGACGGCTCGCTCGCCTTTGCTTCGAGCGAGCGGCTGATGCTTATGCGCGAGCCGCCGAAGGAGGCGGGCGTCGGCGGGAACACGGTAATAGGATGCATCATCACGAACGCCGCCCTCAACAAGGCGCAGGCGAAGCGCCTCGCGGGTCAGGGCCACAACGCGATAGCGCGGGCGATCCGCCCCGCGCACTCGATAGCGGACGGAGACACGGTGTTCGCGATGTGCAGTGGGAAGGTGCCGGCGTTCCAGGACGCGGTGAGCATCCTCGCCGCGCACGCGGCGGAGGCCGCCATACTCGACGCGGTGAAGAACGCGGAGACCTACGGCAGCTACATGTCCTACCGCGAGAGGCTTGAGAGGCTGAAGTAGCCGAAAACATACATACGCGCCCGGCTCCGACCGTCGGAGCCGGGCGTTTCTGCGTCCGGAATTTTCGTGCGCCGCGCGGAGACGGACTTCGTGGCGCGGCCTTGCGGAAAAGGAACGCCCGCGGCGGAGTCCGCAGAGAAGATACCACGTTTTGAGTAGGGCGTGGAGGTCATACGGAGGATATGATATCGGTCGGTTTTTTGGTAGAAAGCGCTGAAATATTTCATGGGAATTGACCCGCTGCGCGGAATATGCTACACTCCGGGTGAGAAGGCCGCTACTCATAAGAAAAATACGAGAAGGAGAGAAAACTATGGGTATCCTTACATATAACGACAGGGAATTTCTGATGGACGGCGAGCCGTACACCATAATATCCGGCGCGATGCACTACTTTCGCATCCCGCGCGAGTACTGGCGCGACCGCCTTCTGAAGCTGAAGGAGTGCGGCTTCAACACCGTCGAGACCTACACCTGCTGGAACCTGCACGAGCCGAAGGAGGGCGTGTTCGACTTCTCGGGTATGCTCGACATTGAGGCGTACATCGAGACGGCCGAGTCGCTCGGTCTCAACGTCATACTCCGCCCCGGCCCGTATATATGCGCGGAGTGGGAGTTCGGCGGCCTCCCCGCGTGGCTGCTCTCCTATGAGGGTATGACCATACGCTGTAACGACGGGACGTTTGTCTCGAAGGTCTGCCGCTACTACGCCGAGCTTTTCCGGCGCGTTGCTCCGCACCTCTGCACGCGCGGCGGGAACGTAATAATGGTGCAGATAGAGAACGAGTACGGCTCCTACGGAGACGACAAGGACTATCTCCGCGCGATAGTGGATATCTACCGCGAGTGCGGCGTGGACTGCACACTCTTCACCTCGGACGGGCCTACGTGGTTCATGCTGAACGGCGGCACCCTGCCGGAGCATCTGTGCGTCGCGAACTTCGGCTCTAAACCTAAGCAGAACTTTGAGATGCTCACAAGGTTCCGCCCAAATCAGCCGTCCATGTGCGGAGAATACTGGTGCGGGTGGTTCGACCACTGGTACGAGGAGCACCACGTCCGCGAGGCGGAGGAGATGGCGGGACTTTTCCGCGACATGCTCGACTGCGGCGCGTCGTTGAACTTCTATATGTTCCACGGCGGGACGAACTTCGGCTTCATGAACGGCGCAAACTACGCCGAGGGCTATCAGCCCACCACTACAAGCTACGACTACAACGCTCTTCTGAGCGAGGCGGGCGACATGACGCCCGCCTACCATGCGGTAAGAAAGATAATCGAGGAAAAGTACGGCGCTCTGCCGCCGCTCACCTCGAAGAACTCCGAGAAGAAGGCATACGGAAAGGTGACGCTCTCCGAGAAGGCGTCCCTGCTCGACGTGTATAGGGACATATCCGAGCCGGTGAGGACGCCCGCGCCAAAGTTTATGGAGCAGATAGGGCAGGGGTACGGATTTACGCTGTACTCAACCGAGGTGCGCGGCCCGCAGGAGGAGCTGCCGCTGAGGTTTGACTGCGTCCACGACCGCGCTACTGTGTATATAGACGGCGTGATGAAGGGCATTGTCGAGCGCTCGCGGCGCTCGGACGAGATAAAGCTGGGGCTCGGCGTCGGGGAGAAGGTTCGGCTCGACATACTCGTTGAGAATATGGGCCACGTTAACTACGGCCCGAAGATGGGCTTTGCCGACCGCAAGGGCATCACCGGCGTACGGTTCGGCCAGCAGAACCACTACGGCTGGGAGATGTATCCCCTCGAGATGCGCGACCTCGGCGGCGTGAAGTATGAGGCGCGCGAGGGTGGTGTCGACACAGCCTCCTTCCTGCGCGGAACGCTTGAGATAGAGGGCCGTCCGTGCGACACATTCATCCGGCTCGACGGCTTCCACCACGGCTTCGTCGCGGTCAACGGCTTCAATCTCGGCAGGTACTACAACGACGCGGGCCCGCAGAGGACGCTGTACTGTCCCGCGCCGTTCCTCCGCGAGGGCACGAACGAGATAGTCGTCTTCGAGACCGACGGCTCGGACGGGTGCGAGATTGAGTTCACGGCAGAGCCGGATCTCGGAGGATGCGCGAAGTAAGCTTCACGGAATCCGCGGGGTCTGCCCGCTCGGACGCGCGGTCAGTACGTAAACCGCAGATTGAGCGTGAGGAAAAACCTCTCTCCCGTTCCGTCCTCGTTCTCGCAGAACTCCAGCGTAAGGCGGTGCGGGTACTCGGGTTCTATCTCCTCGAAGAATCTCACCTGACAGAAGTACTTATTTTCGTTTGTCCACCACTCTCCGAGATATCTGTTGGAGGCTGTTTCCTCCGATCTGAACACGCGGTCGCTCACATCCTGCCACTTGCCGTCCTTCAGCATTTCGAGAGTGGTCTTCGCGCGGTCGAGGCAGATGCCGGTGCCGTCGTTCTTTCGCAGGACGATGTTCATCCCGACAATATATTCCGGTCTGGACCCCATGTAGGCCGAAATCACGTCGAACCGTTTCTCCGTCGCCTCGGGAACGGTAAGCGTAAACGTGATGTGATACAGTTCGTCGCCGGTGGTGTACTCGTAATACTCCGCGTTTTCCGACTCCCGGAAGTACAGTGTGACGCGGTAAGTCCCCGG
>CANPWY010000174.1 GCA_947585215.1 uncultured Clostridia bacterium | reverse complement strand
TGATGTTGCCGCAGGCAACATCGCGCAGGGGCAATTCATTTGCCCCGAGCATTCCAATCGGAAGGGCTCCCAAACGGCCTAAAAGACCGTTTGGTAGATATTCAGATGCGGTATAGGTTGGAGGGCGCATTGTACACGCCGCCGAAATTTACACATCGAAATTCTATGAAGTTTTCCGTTATTATCCCGTTAGTCATTTGCCGTGATAAAAGCCAACGTCTGCATATTCGGAGGAAATCATGAAATACAACCGTTTTGAACGTTTCTGCGCGCGCCACGAGAGATGGGGCGTGCCGAATCTGATGCTGTTTGTTATCGCCGCAAACGTTGTCCTGTTCCTGCTGAACAGCACGGTGTACGGGGCGGTGTTCGTCTACCGGTGGCTGACGTTCATACCGTCCGAGATAGCGCACGGACAGGTGTGGCGCGTCATCACGTTCGTGCTCATCCCGAACGTGGGCGACATCTTCTCGCTTGCGATATCCTCGCTCTTCTACTTCTTTGTCGGCAGGGCGCTCGAGCAGGAATGGGGACGCCTCAAGTTCACGATATTCTACTTCACCGGCGTGCTTCTCCAGGCGGCGTTTGCCGGTATCATGAGTATATGGTACGGCGACAACGTCGCCACATACACGCTCACCGGCGCGCACTACCTCAACATGTCGCTCTTTCTCGCGTACGCCGTCCTGAACCCGGACGGCATGGTGCGCCTCTACTTCCTTATCCCGATAAAGATGAAGTGGCTCGCGCTCATAGACCTCGCGTACATCCTTGTGGGCGTCCTGCTGAACCCGTTCCCCGAGAATATGTTCCCGCTCGTGGCGATACTGAACGTCGCGATATTCTTTGCGGGCAAAGCGTATCACACGCTGAGGCGCAAAAACTTCGAGCACTCGAACAGGATAGATTTTCAGAAGAAAACCAAGGAGATAAAGAAGCGCGGCTACACTCACCGCTGTATAGTTTGCGGCAAGACCGACGTCTCGAACCCCGAGGAGGAGTTCCGCTACTGCTCGCAGTGCAAGGGCTACGCCTGCTACTGCTCGGAGCACATAAATAACCACACGCATATAAAATAATTCGCGGAAAATCGCAGGAGCGGGCTTTGCCCGCTCCTTTACCAATTTTCCGCGAGAAGTTCACTTGAAATTGTGCAAGCGCAATTTCAAGTGAAGCTGTCGGATAGGGCGAAGCCCTACCGACAGCTTACGCTACGCTCTGCTCCTCGCGCCTGCGGCGCTTCGAAGCGCGCTCCGCGCAAAGTGTTTTTTTGCCACGTACACGCCGCGGCAAAAAACAGATTTGACTCTATTTCGCCGCTCAAGCGGCGAAACTCTGCGAGGCTTTTTGCTGAAAGCTCGGCGCGAAGCGCCGCTCCGCCCTACAATATGCTCAAAGTCGGGCAATATTTGCAAAGCAAATATTGCGGGCGAAAGCGGTAGAATGTCGGATGAAGAATCGGTTCGCGCTTTCGCGGTTCGCAGCGGTGAAAGTTGCTTGCCATAGGCAAGCAACTTTGCGCAGCCGGAATTCATTTCCGGCGAGCATTTCAATCAAAGGGCTCCCACGCGGTCGCTGACCGCGTGGGAATTGCGTACGTCAGTCCTTCTTTCTGTCCTCGCGGGTGACGTAGACGTCGAGCTTGTTGTAGGGGATCTCGATGCCCGCGGCGTCGAGGCTGAGCTTTATCTTCTCGTTGAGGTCGAACTTGAGGGCGAGGTAGTCCAAGCCCTTGCACCACGGGCGCGCACCGATGATTATGGCCGAGTCGCCGTGCGCGTCGACGGTGACGGAGGCCGCCGGAGTATCCAGGACCATCGGGTTCTTCGCAAGCTCCGAGGCGATGACCCGTTTTGCCTCGGCGATATCTGCGGTGTACGCCACCGAGAAGGTGAGGTCGAGGCGGCGTATGTCCTCGCGGGAGTAGTTGACTATCGTCTTGTTTATAAGCTGTCCGTTCGGAATGATTATCTGGCTGTTGTCCGGGGTGAGAAAGACGGTCGAAACGATGTCTATCTTCTTGACGGTGCCGGTGCGCCCGTCCACCTCCACAAAGTCGCCGGTAAGTATCGGACGGGTTATCAGCAGGAACATTCCGCCCGCAATGTTCGCGAGGCTCGACTGCATGGCAAGCCCTATCGCCACGGCGCAGCTTGCAAACGCCGTTACGATGCTCGTCGTGGGTATGCCGAGCTGGGAAAGCGCGGTTATCGCCGCGAGGACGCTTATGCCTATCCTCAGCGCCGTCGCGATAAACGCGACAAACGACGCGTCTAGATGGCTCTTCGAGAGCACCCGCGTGACGAGGCGCGACGCCGCGTATGCGAGGAGTATCCCCGCGCCGAGTATCACGAGCGCGATAAGTATGTTTATCCCTGTCGTTGTGAGCCATGTCTGTATCATCGGCCAAAGTTCTTGATTATTCATGCAAATAACGCCCTTTCCCCAAATATTTCGGTAGTTTATTTTAGCATGCGGCGCGAAGCTTGTCAACATACGGCGCTTTCGCGCGGACGGCGTCTCTTGACAACCGCTTCGAGGCGGGGTAAAATGTATACGTTTACGAAAGCATTTCGGAGGGGATAGCAATGGCGGTGCTGGTTCGGGACAGGTCGTTCTATAAGACGCTTGCGGCGCTGGCGGTGCCGATAGCGCTGAAGAACCTCATAACGCTGTCCGTGGGTCTTGCGGACAACGTTATGGTCGGGA
The DNA here is from genome assembly GCA_947585215.1 of uncultured Clostridia bacterium. GTDB lineage: Bacteria > Bacillota > Clostridia > Oscillospirales > JAAYOS01 > CANRIN01. The sequence goes on along the minus strand of CANPWY010000174.1, from coordinate 1,069 downwards.
GCCTCGGGGACGCGTCGCTCGGCGGAGTGTACATGGCAAATCAGCTCACAAACCTCCTCCAGACGATAGTCGCAGACGTCGCGACGGCGACGGCGATACTCTCCACGCAGTACTGGGGCAAGCGCGACGTCGAGCCGATAAAGCGCATCGTCGGCATCGGGTTGAAGATAGCGATGGTGCTGGGGCTCGCGGCGTTCGTGATGGGCTTCTTCTTTACCGAGACGACGCTCCGCCTCTACACGCCGGAGGAGGCGGTCATCGCCGAGGGCATGAGATACCTGCCGGTGATAAGCGTTGGGTTTCTCTTCTTCTGCGCGACGGAGATGCTCGTCGCGAGCATGCGCTGTGTCGAGAGCGTCCGGATAGGGCTGATACTCAGCATATCCACCTTCGTGATAAACGTCGGGCTCAACTGGGTGCTCATCTTCGGGCACCTCGGCGCGCCGGCGATGGGCGTGTGCGGCGCGGCCGTTGCGACGCTCACGGCGCGGATAAGCGAGTTCGTGATAATCTCGGTGTACGTCCGCTTCATAGATAAGAAGCTCCGGATGCGGCTCCGCGACCTCTTCAAGCGTCCCGGCGTACTTCTGCGCGACTACGCGCGCTACGGACTTCCGGTGATAGCCGGAGGGGTCATCTGGGGTCTCAACATGAACGTCCAAGGCGCGATAATCGGCCACCTCGGGAGCGAGGCGGCGATAAGCGCGATAAGCGTCGCGAACACCGTGTTCTCGATACTCACGGTATTGGTGTTCGGCGTGAGCGCGGCGGCGGCGATAATCATAGGCAAGACCGTCGGCGAGGGGGACGTCGAGCGCGTGAAGCTCTATGCCAAGACCCTGCAGATAATCTTTCTGTGCATGGGCGCGGTGTCGAGCGCGCTTATTTTCGCATCGCGGCAGGTCGTCGGATTCATATGGAGTGGGCTCGACGCGGAGAGTATCGAGATGGTGAAGCTGTTCCTCCTCGTCCTCACAGTGACCGGCTTCGGCTCGAGCTATCAGGCGTGTACCCTCACCGGGATAGTCCGCGCGGGCGGCGCGACGCACTTCGTCTTCCTCAACGACAC
>CANPWY010000173.1 GCA_947585215.1 uncultured Clostridia bacterium | reverse complement strand
TGCACGAGCTCGACCGCGACCGGTTCGTAGACCTTCTTGAGCTCGATCATCCCGGGGTGCGGGATGCGGTCGGGGCTGTTGAGACCGTCGTTGCAGAAGTTGCCGTTCGACTTCTTCGCGTGCTGCTTCGGCATGTCGCCGAGGTCCTCGCCGTGGGCAAACCATGTGCTGCCGTCCTCCTCGTGGACACGGATGCCGTGGTCGACCCACTCCCAGACGCACGCGCCCATGAGCTTCGGGTACTTGTATATGACGTCCCAGTACTCCTTGAGGTTGCCGGGGCCGTTGCCCATCGCGTGGGCGTACTCGCAGAGGAAGAAGGGGCGCGGATCGTCGCGCTTGCCGTACTCCTCGACCTGCTCGACCGTCGGGTACATCACCGACTCGCAGTCGACGCACGGGTCCCACGGCGCGCGGCGGTGCTCCGCCATAGCCTCCATTATCTTCTGGCGGTTGCCGGAGCTCAGCAGCTCATCCATGTTGAAGCCGCCGGAGTCCTTCGCCGCCTCGTAGTGGACGGGACGGTCGTCGAGCTCCTTGAAGCGGCGGCTCATGGCGCGGTGATTGTCGCCAAAGCCGCTCTCGTTGCCGAGCGACCACCAAACGACGCAGGCGTGACTGCGGTCGCGCATGACCATCCGCTCGCCGCGGTCGACATAGGCGTAGGTCCACTCGGGCGAACGGGAGAGCTCGCTTATGTCCTTGCCGCTCATGCCGTGGCACTCGAGGTCGGTCTCGTCCATGATATAGATGCCGTACTCGTCGCAGAGGTCGAGCCAGCGGATGTCGTCGGTGTAGTGGCTCGTGCGGACGAAGTTGACGTTGTGCTGTTTCATCAAAGTGATGTCGCGCACCATCGACTCGACGCTCACCGCCCAGCCGAGGTCGGTGTGCGTGTCATGACGGTTGACGCCGCGCGCCTTTATCGGCACGCCGTTCACCTTGAAGAGGACGCCGTCGGTCTCGACCGTGCGGAAGCCGACGCGCATCGGCGCATACGAGCCGTTCGAGGAGACGACGAGGGTGTAGAGGTTCGGCTCCTCGGCGCTCCAGAGCTTCGGGTTCTCAACGTCCATCGTGAGGGTGACTTCGCCGTCCTTGGTGCCTCCCTCGGCCTCGCCCACGACGGCGTCCCCGTCGTAGAGGCGCGCCGTGACGTGTCCCTCGCCGCCGAGCTTAACCGTGCTCGTGAGATGTCCGTGCATATCGGCGCGGGTGTAGATGTCCGCGATGTATCCGTCCTTCGGGGTGGCGGTGATATACACGTCGCGGAAGATGCCGCTCATGTGCATCATGTCCTGCATTTCGAGGTAGCTCCCGTCCGAGAAGCGGACGACCTTGACCGCGAGCAGGTTCTCGCCCGGCTCGAGAAGGTCGGTGATGTCAAACTCGGCGGGGATGTGCGGACCCTTCGAGAAGCCCGCCTCCTTGCCGTTGACGTAGAACCAGAACGCGCTTCCGACGCCCTCAAAGGTCATCGTGACGCGCTTTCCCTCAAAGCGCTCGGGCAGGACGAAGATGCGGCGGTAGAGCCCGGTGTCGTTCTCATCCGGGACATACGGCGGGTCGATGGGATGGAGGTACGGCATGGAGGAGTAGATGGGGTGCCCGTAGCCCTGCATCTGCCAGCAGCCGGGCACGCGTATCGAACCCCAGTCGTCGAGCGGGACGTAGTCCGGCTGCTCCCAGTCGTCGGGGGTGAGAAGCGGAGATTCGACCAGACAAAAGTCCCACTCGCCGTTCAGGTTCAGGTAGTCGCGGGAAAGGGCGCGGTCCATCGTGCGGGCTGCCGCCTCGTCGTGATAGAAAAACACTCCCGCCCGCGCGGGCAGACGGTTTATGTGCTGAACCGATGGGTCCTGCCATATAGGTTTAGCTGCCATACAAAGCTCCTCCGATCTGTTCAATATTTTTCGGCGGGGGATTTTTGTGCAATATTTACAGACAACACAGCGCGTTCCCCGCCAATTTACAATTATATACTAAACTAAACGTTTTCTAAAGTCAAGAGGACTTGCGCGGGCCGTCCGATTTGAACACAACTACAGCCGATTTTTTGTGCCGCGCATGAATAAACGGGAAGACCCGCCGAAAACTCGGTAAAGGCCGGATAACACTTCGTATAAGAGTTATCGACTCCGGTCGAAATCGGCGCGGAGGCGCACAAAAGCGTAAAAACGGATTTTTTGGGAAAAGATTACATCAAGTCGAAAATGCTCGATTTCCCGTGAAGACGCGCAAAACCCGCCACTTTTGGAGAGGCTTCTCCGGACGGGAAAACTTTGAAACAGGTGGACATAAAAAATGGCAATAAATCTACAACAAGAAGTTATTCACATTTTCCACAGACTTATCAACAACGCCGAAACCGCTGCGGCGCAACGGTTTCGGCGTAAATCTAAAAATCTTTCCGCGCCCCGGAAGCGGGGTGCGCCGTCCGTCCGGACGCGACGCAAGTTTACATAAATAATGAATATCCGCCGTCCTGCGACCGCCGTCGGGGAAATCGTACGGTTTGCTATCGGAAAACTACCGTCCGTCGTAGCCCGTGACGCCGTTTGCGTCCATCCACTCCCGCTTGGCGTCCATCAGGCGTTCGAGAGCGGCGTTCCCGCCGAGGTAACGGTCGAGCGCCAGAAGGTCGTTGTAGGTGAGGAAGGGATAGTCGTCGCCGCCATAGCTGCCGTCCGGATAGCGCGAGTAGTGGAGGTTCCCGTCCGAACGTATCCAGTCCTCCGCTGTGTCCTCGATGCCGAGGAGCATGCGGTCCGCGATATCCGCCGCCTCGGGTATGCCGGACGAATAGAGCAGAAGCATCTCCGCTAGCTGATGGTTGAGGGAGCAGTGGGTGCGCTTCGAACCGTCCGGATGGGAGTAGTCGTCTGTGAGGAGTCCGCCGTTCGCGGTCTCGGTCGAGCGGGTGAGCGCGTGGAAGCAGAGGTAGAGGACGTAGTTGTCGGCGCTTTCGGTAAACGTGTCCGCGCCCAGCTTTTCGCCGAGCGCGAGCAGGGCCGTGGCGAAGTCGGTGTTGAAACGGGTGTCGTGGAAGCCCGCCCCGACGCCGTAGTCCCGCCCGAGCCACCCGCTCCGTGGCGCAGTTGGGATAAAGCCCGCCTCGGAGTTTTCGTCAAACGTGCCGCCGAGCAGTTCCGGCGGGATGCTCGCGGGGTACTCGAAAGTCAGGTAGCGAACGGCGTCGGGAGAATCGACAAGCTCGGCGAGGGTGGAGAGCTCAAGATTGCCGCGCTGTATGTCGAGCATCGCCGCAGCAATCCAAAGCGCATCCGGATCGTCGCAGCGGCGCGCGAGCTTTGTCGGGATGTAGGCGGCGGGGAGAAGGTAGAAGCTGCCCTCGCCCGCCGTGGAGTAGTCGGCGGGAGTGGTGTAGTAGTAGCCGGAGGGCGTCATGCGGTTGTCCGCGCCGAACTTGTCCACCGTGCAGTCGTAGAGCCACCGAGGGACGTCCTCATCTGCGGGGAAGGCTCCCTCCGACGCGTAGACCCACCAGACGGATTGGACGTACCCCTCGTCCTCCGGCCTGTCAAATTCCAGAGTTACGCTGCTTTTGCGGAGCGACGCCGTGCCGTTGTATTCCTCGGCTGCGGTGATACCGAACGGGTCGTTCGGCGTTCCCTCGATGACCGCGCCGAGCGGAGCTTCGACGAGCATCCCGAGCCCGCCCGCCCCGCTCTGCACGAGGAGCGGAGAGCGCTCGTCGTCCGGGTCAAGACGGACGGCGGACGCGCCCGCGCCGCAGTCGAGCGAGAGCGTGAAGGGGATGCGGCTCGTCTCGCACCAGAAGAC
>CANPWY010000172.1 GCA_947585215.1 uncultured Clostridia bacterium | reverse complement strand
CTTTCGAGCAGCTATTCGACCTCCGACCAGCTCGTCAAGACCGAGGACAGCTACACCTACCGTCTGTTCTTCAACACCAACAAGGATTTGCTGAAGGAAATGGACGCCTCGAAGGGCAACACCAACTCGGTCGTCATGAGCAACGTGAACTTCCGTAAGGCTATGAGCCTCGCGATAGACCGTGAGAAGTATGTCCAGGCAACCCCGGGATATGCTCCGGCTACCTATCTGCTCAACAACCTCTACGTCTACAATATCTGGAACGACCCGACCTCCAACTACCGCCGCAGCGACGCCGCGATGCAGGGCATCTGCGACCTGTACGGCGTTGAGTACGGCGAGGGCACCCCGTACGCCACCCTCGAGGATGCGTACAAGTCCATCAACGGCTACAACCTCACCGAGGCTCAGGCGCTCATGAAGACCGCGTGCGACGAGCTCGTTGCGAGCGGCGATTATGTTGCCGGCGAGCCGATTTACATCCGTGTGGCTTGGTCCGGCGGCGCTATCGACAGCGCGGCTCAGAACCAGTGCCGCGTTATCCAGGACGCGCTCAATGAGGCGGTACAGGGCTCCGGCTTCGGCGAGGTCACCCTTGAGCCGCTTCAGGTCCCGGGCTCGCAGCGCTATGACGACGTTCCGGCCGGCGAGTACGCCATCGGCTACGGCGCATGGGGCGGCGGATACTTCTATCCGTTCACTACCCTCCGCGTCTACCTCGACCCGAGCTACATGGCCATCCACGAGGCAGGCTGCTGGGATCCGACTACCGAGACTCTGACCCTCAACGTCGAAGGTCAGGACGTCACCATGACATGGCAGGCTTGGTCGCAGTCGCTCGACGGCAACGGCCAGTTCGCCACCTCGTCCATGGAGACCCGTCTCTACATCCTCTCGCAGCTCGAGAAGCAGTTCCTCGAGAAGTTCTACTGCATCCCGCTCGCGAGCAAGACGGACTGCACGCTGATGGGCTACAAGTACAGCTACTACACCTACAACTACAGCGTCATGTATCAGTACGGCGGACTGGAGCTCTATCAGCCGAACTACACCGACGCCGAGTGGACCGAGCTCGTAGCTTCTCAGGGCGGCACCCTCAATTACGAATAAGCCATAATCTATAAGCGCAGACCTTTTGCGCTGCAACCTAGCGGTTGAAATCCGGCAGGGGGAGCGTGCTTCCGCTCCCCCTGCCGCTCAATTCGGCTGTCACACGACCTTCGGCCACGTATCATTCTGACGGCCGAAAAGGAGAGATGTTATGGGAAAATATATACTTAAACGACTGGGGCTGATGGTATTCACGCTCTTCGTCATCATGGCGATCTGCTTTATGCTTATCAGAATGCTTCCGCGCGATATACCGCTCCAGCCCAACCTGCGGGATACAGTGCTCGCACGTTGGGATGCGCTCGGCTACAACGAGCCGCTTCTCGTTCAGTTCGGAATATACCTCAAGAATATATTCACCTCGTTTGACTTCGGCAGCTCGTGGCAGATACAGTATAACGCTCCGGCTCTCACCGTTCTTACGAGCCGTCTTCTGCCCACGGTGCTCGTCAATGTCTACTCGCTCGTTCTTGCGATACCGGTAGGCATCGGCCTCGGCATCTTCGCCGCGATAAAGAAGAACAAATGGCAGGATCAGGTGATCAGCACCGGCGTCATGATAGCCGTCTCGGTGCCGAGCTATGTCTACGCCTTCCTGCTCCAGTACATAATATACCTCAAGCTCGGCTGGCTGCCGCTCATCGTCTCGTCCCTTGCGGACGCGGGGAACTCGTGGTTCTCGGGGACGATGCTGCGGAGCATGATAATGCCGGTGCTCGCGCTGAGCTTCGGCACGATAGCGGGACTCACGCGCTTCACCCGCGCCGAGCTTACCGAGACACTGACTTCAGACTATATGCTGCTCGCACGCACCAAGGGACTCACCCGCGCACAGGCCACGACCAAGCACGCTCTCCGGAACGCGATGGTGCCGATACTGCCGATGCTGATAGGCGAGTTCGTGGGCGTGCTCGGCGGCTCGATGATAATTGAGCAGATCTTCTCGATACCCGGCGTCGGACGGCTGTACATGCAGTCGATTCAACTGCTCGACTACGACGTCTTTATGATGGATACCGTCTTCTACACATTTATCGGCCTGCTTGCCGGCATACTTGTGGATATAAGCTACGGTTTCATTGATCCTAGGATAAGGATGGGTCAGAAGAAATGACGAATAAAACTGATTACAACAACATCCCAAAGGAGCTCTTCGAGCCGGTCGAGCGCGGCGAGCGCATCACCGACAAGAAGTTCGAGGATAAGCCTATCGGCTACTTTAAGGACGCGTGGCTCCGCTTCCGCCGCAACAAGGGCTCCATCGTCGCGGCGATAATCATACTGCTGATAGTCCTCTTCTCGATAGTGGTGCCTATAACGAACACCCGCTATGACTCCACGTTCATGGACGTCTTCTATGCAAAGAAGCCGCCGAAGAACTTTGCCCTGATGAAACTCGGCATCGCCAACGGACAGACGACCCGAACCTTTGAGGAGAAGGGCCTGCTGAAGTTCGTCGCCGTCGGTGTCGGCGCGGCGGACACGGAAGGGAAGGGCGGCATATCCGTCGCCGAAGGTCTTCAGAACTACTATCAGCCCATCCGCAGCATCAAGGACTCGTGGGAGATCGCCGAGATAAAGGGCGCAAAGCCGAAGGTCATGTACAACGCCTCGATAGACAACTACCTCGAGGTAGGCTTCATGTACAAGAGCATTCAGCAGAGCGAGTACCAGAGGATAGTCGATTGGCAGAACGAGACCGGCATTCAGGTTCTCTACCCGCTCGTTGAGGACAACAAGTGGAACGTTGATGCAAACGACGCGAACTACTGGTACAAGTCGAACAAGGGCACGCCCGTCACCACCGACGAGTGGGGCGACGTCGACCAGACCCTCAAGTACAGCGAGGACATGGTGTTCGAGGACAACTACAAGCGCGACGCCGACGGCAACCCGATATACTACGAGTACACCGGCGGCGGCAACGCCCAGACCGCGCAGTACAAGGTGCGCATACTCTACTATAACTACTACCGCTACCTCAACGGCTTCGAGCCGGAATACCTCCTCGGCACCGACAGCCAGGGCTACGACATGAGCCTGCGCCTCGCCGGGGGCATCCGCCTCAGCCTGATACTCTCGCTCTCCGTCTGCGCCATTAACTTCGTGATAGGCGCGATGTACGGCGCGGTCGAGGGTTACTACGGCGGCGCGGTCGACCTCACGCTCGAGCGTATAAGCGACATACTGAGCGGCGTGCCGTTCGTCGTCGTCGCGACGCTGTTCCAGCTTCACCTCGCGTCAAAGGTGGGACCGATACCAAGTCTGTTATTCGCGTTCGTCCTGACGGGGTGGATAGGCATGGCGAGCCGCGTGAGGACGCAGTTCTACCGCTTCAAGGGTCAGGAGTACGTCATCGCGGCGCGCACCCTCGGCGCGAAGGACCGCCGCATAATCTGGAAGCACATCTTCCCGAACTCGCTCGGCACGATAATCACCGGCAGCGTGCTTGCGATACCGGGCGTTATCGGCAGCGAAAGCATGCTCAGCTACCTCGGCATAGTCAAGCTCGGCAGCGCGACGACTACGTCGCTCGGCACGCTCCTTTCGGACGCCGCGAGCATCTGGACGAGCTACCCGCACCTGCTGCTCTTCCCGGCGCTGATACTGAGCCTGCTCATGATATGCTTCAACCTGTTCGGCAACGGTCTGCGCGACGCGTTCAACCCGTCGCTGCGTGGAGTTGAGGAGTGAGA
>CANPWY010000171.1 GCA_947585215.1 uncultured Clostridia bacterium | reverse complement strand
GCCATGGAAAAGCTCAGAAAAATAGCCCGCGTGCTCGGAGTCCTCGCCGCGATAGGCTTCTGGTTTATGCTCGTCTTGAGCGTGCTGATGCTGCTCATCGCCGCGCTCTTTGCGTTCGTTCCCGCACGGTTTTTTGCTGGCGCGAACACGGTGGAGTTCGGCGACCTCACCCTCACGCTCTCGCCCGCGTTCACTTCCTCCCTCGACTGGCGCACGTTGAAGCTGCCGCTTATCCTCGCGGCGCTCATCGCCGCCGTCGACCTCGCGGTGTACTGCGTGGGTCTCCGCACGGTGCGCCGCGCGCTCCGTCCCATCGCGGACGGGAGGCCGTTTATCGACGAGGTCGCGTCCGCGCTGAAGCGTCTCGCGTGGATAGTCCTCATCGGCGGCGCTCTATCGTCGCTCTGCACCTGCATCGGAAGCGCGCTTCTCAACTCTATCTACGACTACGCCGCCATATTCTCCGGCGGGAACATCATCGACTACGCCATCTCCAACCACTTCGATATTTCCTTCATACTGCCGTCGCTCTGCCTTTTCCTGCTGCATTACATTTTCAAATACGGCGTGGAGCTCCAACGCGAGTCGGACGAGACACTTTGACACAACTGTGAAAGGGAGATACTGCTTTGGCGATAATTCTGAGGCTCGACCGCGTGATGGCGGACAGAAAAATAGGACTCGGGACCCTCGCGGCGCGCGTGGGCATCTCGAACGTCAATCTCTCGAAGATAAAGACCGGAAAGGTGAGCGCGATACGCTTCTCCACGCTCGAGGCGATATGCCGCGCGCTCGACTGCCAGCCGGGCGACATTCTCGAGTACAGACCCGACCCGGAGGATCCTCCTGCGGCGCCGGACGCGCGCGGCTGAGCGCGTCCGATGTTTATATATGATACGGAGGACGCCGGCGGCGTCCTCCGTTTTTTCTTATATGAGCGTCACCTTGCGCGCCTCATTTTCACCGCCGGGAACACCGCCGCGCCGAGTGTCAGCACGGCAAAACAGCCCGCGGTGATGAGGAACTGTCCCCTGAGAACTTCGGTGAGCGCACCGAAGGCTCCGCCGAGCCACGGCGTCACAAACGCGCCGACGCTCTGGAACACCAGCACTAGATTCGTCGCGGTCTCGCCCCACGCGCCGAAGCTCCGCGAGGTCTGCTCCTGAATGAACGGCATGAAGATGAGGTAGCCGTATCCGAGGACGAACGCGCCGACCCACACCGGCGCAAGCCCGCCCGCGAAGCCGCCGAGGAGGTTTCCCACGGCGCATATAGCAAACGCCAGCACGAGCGTCCAGCCGCCGAGCTTTGCGCGGAGCTTTCCGTAGGTCAGCCCCGCCGCAAACGAGCCGAGCGACAGGAAGGTTATGGCAACGCTCCCCTCCCGCGCGGTGCCGAACCCGCTGTCGGTGATAAGCGTGGACGCCTTAATTACGTACATGGTCGCGAGCATGACCGCCGTGAACATAAGTATACCGAGCCCCCAGACGCCGGCAGGAAGCGCGCGGCGTGGACGTGCGGCGTCCGGCGTGCCGCCGCTCGGCTCGGACGGCGCGTTTCCGTCCCTCGGCACGGCAAAGAGGACGAAGATCGCCACCGCAAAGCCGAGGAAGTACACCGAAAACGAGACGTTCCATCCGAAGGCGAGAAGCTGTCCCGCGATAAAGGTCGAGGCGGCGCTGCCGAGCCCGGATATGCCGCCGTTGAGCCCTATCATGGTGCTCCGCGTCCCGCCGGTGAAGAAGCGGACGGTGAGCGTGAGAAGCGAGCTCATCAGCAGTCCGCATCCTATCCCAAAGAAACAGCGCGTGACGAATATCACCGGGAAAAGAGGCAGGAATATCGGTATGACGCCGCCCACGGCGCAAAACATCAACGCAAGCAGCATCGCGCCCTTGTGCCCGATGAACTTCGCGAGGAGCTGTTCGCCGAGGACGCCCACCATCTGAAAGAGCGACGGCACCGTCGCGACAAGCTCTATCGTTGAGAGCGCCAGGTCCGGGAACGCCGCCGCCATCTCGGGCACGAGCCCCGTCACCGCGTTGAGCGAGGCCGACACAAGGCAGGTCGAGAGCAGTGCGGCTTTCAGCTTGAAGTTTCTGTTTTCGTCCATTGTTCCCGTCCCCCTGTTGTTTACGTGGTTTACATTATTATACAGCACAGACAGCCGGGGCGCAAGCGGTCACGGCAAATATCCGGGCCACGGCGGCGAGGACACGTACAAGGACGGCGTGATGTCCCCTGCGGCGACTCTCCCGTGACTTTGCAGTTGCTTGAAACAGTAATAGGCGGCTGCTGTAAGAAAATAGGACGGAGCGGTGTTTCACACCGCTCCGTCCTTTTTCTTGCATTCGCCGGTTCACTTGCCTTCGGCCAACCTGTGGGCCTCCTCGAGGCTTATGCCCTTTTCGCGGGCTATCCTTGCGAGGTCGTCGAACTCGTACTTCACCCGCGTTACCCCGTATCCCTCGCTCACCTTGCGGCGCACGGTCCCCTCCGGGGTCTCAGCCGTCTCAATGCGGCGGTCAAGGACATAGCGGCGGAGCGCGGTCTCGCGCACACCGATAGTGGTAGTGTGTCTGAAGATGAGCCGCACTATCTCATCCCTGTCCCGTTCGGCGCAGATGACGCATATCAGCGTGCCCGGGCGGGACTTTTTCATGCCTATCGGGACGGTAAAAACATCCCTCGCTCCGCCATCAAAGAGCATCTCGGATGCGAAGCCTATCGCTTCCGCCGTCATGTCGTCCACGTTGCACTCGAGCTGTATCATCGTGTCCGCCCGGCTCTCTGTCTCGCCGAGGAATACGCGGACGCAGTTCGCCACCGGGAAGTCTTTCAGCCCCATGCCGTAGCCGACGGCGGACGCCTTCATCGGCGGCATACTGCCGAAGCGGGCGGCAAAGTGCTTCAGGAGCGCCGCACCGGTCGGGGTGCAGAGCTCGCCGCTGATGCTGCCGCCGTATATCGGCGCGTCGCGGAGGATATACGCCGTCGCAGGCGCAGGAACCGGAAGGATGCCGTGCGCGCAGCGGACTTTCCCGCTGCCGACGTGTACCGGCGAGACGACCACCTCGTCCGGTGCGATACGCTCCATCAGGAGGCACACCGCCGCTATGTCCGCCACGGCGTCCATGGTTCCGACCTCGTGGAAATGTATCTGCTCCACCGGCATGCCGTGGGCATGGCTCTCCGCCTCGGCGATGAGCCGGTAGACCGCGAGGATATCCGAGCGCACCTTTTCGCTCACCGGCAGCGACGCGGCTATCCTCTCGATATCCGCAAGGCTGCTGTGGTGGTGATGGTGGTGCGCCTCTCCTTCGTGGTCATGGGTGTGCTCATGCTCATGCGTGTGCTCATGATCGTGGTCGTGCGGATGCTCGTGCGCGTGACCGCTGTCGTGGATGAGCAGGTGGATGTGCTCGTGAGAATGTTCATGTTCATGCTCATGGTCGTGGTCATGCTCGTGCGTGTGCTCGTGGTCGTGGACGTCGAGCGACTCTTCCTCCTCGCCGTTTACCGTCACCGAGACGTGAGTTCCGTTTATGCCGCATTTCGTCGAGGGCTCCGCCGTCACCGAAACGCCGGGTATCCCCAGCGCGTTCATCTCCGTAATGAACGCCTCCCTGTCGGGCACGAGCTCGAGCAACGCCGCGGCGAGCATATCGCCCGCGGCTCCCATTTCGCATTGAATATACAGCGTTTTCATTGTTCCGCCTCCAAAAAATTATTGGACGCAAAAAGGCATACACCGCCCGCTTATGCAGACGTGTATACCTTCGTTGTATACAGTAGAGTATGCCCCGTGTCCTGTTCCGGCTTCCTGCCGTTT
>CANPWY010000170.1 GCA_947585215.1 uncultured Clostridia bacterium | reverse complement strand
CGCGGCGATAAAGGACGGCACGAAGCATCGCAGCCCCGCGCCGCCGTTCAACACCTCGACGCTCCAGCAGGAGGCTAACCGCAAGCTCAATATGCAGGCGCGCCGCACCATGTCCGTCGCACAGCAGCTCTATGAGGGCGTCGAGATAGCGGGACAGGGCTCGGTCGGCCTCATTACCTATATGCGTACCGACTCGCTCCGCCTGTCGGACGACGCGGTGGCGGCGGCGCGCGGCCTCATAGCCTCGCGCTACGGGCGCGAGTACGTCCCGTCCGCGCCGAAGTCCTACCGCACCCGCTCCGGCGCGCAGGATGCGCACGAGGCGATACGCCCGACCGACGTGAACCTCACCCCCGAGGCGGTGCGCCAGTCGCTCACGAGCGACCAGTACCGCCTGTACAAGATGATATGGAGCCGCTTCCTCGCCTGCCAGATGGAGAACGCCGTCTACGACACGCAGGCGGTGGACGTCGAGGCGGCGGGATATATCTTCCGCGCAAACAGCCAGCGCGTCCGCTTCGCGGGCTTTACCGCAGTCTACGAGGAGGGTCGGGACAACCCCGAGGAGGAGCAGGCGGCGAGACTTCCTGCCATGAAGCCCGCGCAGCCGCTCGAGCTCGGCGAGTTGAAGCCGGAGCAGCACTTTACCCAGCCGCCGGCGCGCTACACCGAAGCCTCGCTGATAAAGGCGATGGAGGAGCGCGGGGTGGGGCGTCCGTCGACCTACGCGCCGTCGGTCTCCACGATAATCGACCGCGACTATGTCATAAAGGAGAACAGGAACCTGCGCCCGACGCCGCTCGGCGAGACGATAACGAATATGATGAAGGAGCACTTCACCGACATCATCGACGTTGAGTTCACGGCGAACATGGAGCGCACCCTCGACGGCATCGAGGAGGGCAAGAGCGCCTGGCGCGACGTTCTCTCGGAGTTCTACGACGGGTTTGAGAAGGAGCTTGCCGACGCGGAAAAGGCGCTCGAAAACGAGCGCATCCGCGTGCCGGACGAGGAGAGCGACGAAATTTGCGAGCTCTGCGGGCGGAGAATGGTCATAAAGAACGGGCGCTTCGGGCGCTTCCTCGCCTGCCCGGGCTACCCCGAGTGCAAGAACACAAAGCCGATAACCGAGCCGACGCCGGGCGTCTGCCCCAAGTGCGGCGGCAGGATACTCAAGAAAAAGTCTAGAAACAAGTACACCTACTATGGATGCGAGCACTACCCGGAGTGCGACTTCATGACCTGGGACGTGCCCACCGAGGAGACATGTCCCAGCTGCGGCGGGACGCTCTTCAAGCTCAGCGGACGCGGACAGAAAAAGACGTTCTGCATAAACGAGAAGTGCGCCGAGTTCGTGCCGGAGGACAAGCGAGGCTACCGCCGCCGCGCACCGGCCGAGGGGACTGAGCCGGCGGAGGGCGCGGAGACCGCAAAGAGCGCCAAAACGACGCCGAAAAAGGGCGCAAAGACCTCGGCAAAGCCGGCGTCGAAGCGGACGGGAACGTCCGGAGCAAAGCGGACGTCGTCCGCGCGGCGCGGAGCGCGCAGCGGCAATGAAGGTTAAGGTCGTCGGAGCCGGCCTCGCGGGAAGCGAGGCGGCGTGGCAGCTCGCGCGGCAGGGAATCGACGTCGAGCTCGTAGAGATGAAGCCGAAGAAGCGCACACCCGCGCACTCGAGCGACCTCTTCGGAGAGCTCGTCTGCTCGAACAGTCTGCGTGGAGCGGGGCTCGAGAACGCTCCGGGGCTCCTCAAGCAGGAGCTCAGGATGTTCGGCTCGCTCATAATGACGTCGGCGGACGAGAACCGCGTCGAGGCGGGCGGAGCGCTCGCGGTCGACCGCGAGGGCTTCGCGCAGGGGATAACCCGGAGGCTTCGGAGCCACCCGAGGATAACCGTAGTCGAGGACGAGGTGACGGAGATACCGGAGGGCGACGTGATAATCGCCACCGGACCGCTCACGAGCGACCCGCTCGCGGACGCCATAGGGCGGTTTTTCGGCGAGGGGAGCGCGCTCAGCTTCTACGACGCCGCCGCGCCGATAGTCACCTTCGAGAGCGTGGACATGTCTCGGGCGTTCTTTGCATCGCGCTACGACAAGGGCGGCGCGGACTACATCAACTGCCCGATGGATAGGGAGACCTACACGGCCTTCCGCGCGGAGCTCGCGTCGGCGCGTGAGGCGGAGGTTCACGGCTTCGAGGACGGAAAGGTCTTCGAGGGCTGTATGCCGGTGGAGGTCATGGCGCGTCGGACCGCTCAAGCCGAGGGGAATATTCGACCCGGAGACCGGGAAAAGTCCTTACGCCGTCGTACAGCTCCGCCGCGACAACCGCGAGGGGACGCTTTACAACATCGTGGGCTTTCAGACCCACCTCGCGCACCCCGAGCAGAAGCGGGTGTTCTCGATGATACCGGCGCTCGAGCACGCGAACTTCGTGCGGTACGGCGTGATGCACCGAAACACCTACCTCGACTCGCCGAGGCTGCTCGACCGCTTCTACCGCGCGCGGAAGGATCCGCGCGTCGTGTTCGCGGGACAGATGACCGGCGTCGAGGGCTACATAGAGAGCTGTGCCTCCGGGCTCTATGCCGCGATAAACCTCGGCCTGCGCCTGCGCGGACGCGCGCCGCTCGAGCTCGGGAGCTTCAGCGCCGTCGGGGCGCTCGCGAAGTACATAAGTGGCGGCGCGGAGAGCGACAGCTTCCAGCCGATGAACATAAACTTCGGCATAATGCAGCCGTGGGACGGCGGGAAAATGAAAAAGCGCGACCGTTACCGCGCGATAAGCGAGCGGTCGCTTGAAAAACTTGCGGAAATACTGAAGGAACGGAAGGGGGATCTCGATGAAGATAATCATTGACGCCATGGGCGGCGACAACGCGCCGCAGGCTCCGGTACTGGGGGCGCTGAAGGCTAGGGAGCAGTTCGGCGTGGACATCTGCCTTGTCGGACGGATAACCGACATGCTCGGCGTACTCAAGGAGGCGGGCATAGGCGACCTGCCTCAGGGCGTGGAGCTGCGGGACGCGCCGGAGGTCGTTGAGATGTGCGACGACCCGGCGAAGGTCGTCCGCACGAAGAAGGAGTCCTCGATGGTCGTGGGGCTCAATATGCTCACGGAGGGGTACGGAGACGCGTTCGCGTCCGCCGGTTCGACCGGCGCGCTCCTCACCGCCGCGACGCTTGTCGCAAAGCGGGTGCGCGGCATCCGCCGCGCCGCGCTCGGCTCGCTCGTGCCGACGGCGAAGGGAAAGGCTCTGCTCATCGACTGCGGCGCAAACCTCGAGTGTACGCCGGAATATCTGCTCCAGTTCGCGTATATGGGAAGCTACTACATGGACAGGATGATGGGCGTGAAGAACCCGACGGTCGGCATACTCAACATCGGCACGGAGCCGACGAAGGGCCGCGACCTCCAGGTCGAGACCTACAAGGTCCTCGAGGCGGAGAAGGCCGCGGGACGGCTCAATTTCGTCGGAAACGTCGAGAGCCGCGAGGTCATGTCGGGCGACTGCGACATAATCGTCTGCGACGGATACTCCGGCAACATCCTCCTGAAAGGGATAGAGGGCGTGGGCGTGTTCTTCAAGAACGCGCTGAAGGACATCTTCTACAAGAATCTCCGCACGAAGCTCGGCGCGCTCATGGTAAAGGACGGAATAGATAACCTCAAGAACATGATGGACTACAACTCCGTCGGAGGAGCGCCGCTGCTCGGCATATCGCTTCCGGTGTACAAGATACACGGATCTGCGGGCGAGCAGGCGGTCACAAGCGCGATAGGAGGCGTGAAGAAGTACGTCGAGAGCGGCATCATAGAGGAGATAGCGAAAAACATCGAATACATGCGTCTTGAGCCGGCCCCCGGAAAATAGTTAAAAAGGGGTTGACAATCGGGCAAAATATGAATATCATCATTTTAGAGGAATGCGTTATGCCTTCCGAGAACGACCGGAGGAGGTGAACAGCATGGACATGGAGAT
>CANPWY010000169.1 GCA_947585215.1 uncultured Clostridia bacterium | reverse complement strand
ACCCGTACCGCCTCACGCTGGAGTTCTGCGAGAACGACGACGGAACGGGAGAGAGGTTCTTCCTCACGGTGAATTTGCAGTTTACGTACTGAACGTGCGCCAGAGCAGGCAGAGCGTCGCAACTGCGCAAACAACAGCGGAGCCGTCCGGCTCCGCTGTTGTTTGTGGTTTATTTGCTTTTTACGACGCTCCGCGCGGCCGAGGCAATGTTCTCCGCCGAGAGGCCGAAATGCTTCAGTAGGTCGGCGGCGGGGCCGGACATTCCGAACTCGTCGTTCACGCCGACGCGCTTCACCGGCACGGGGCAGTTCTCCGAAACGAACGAGCAGACCGCCTCGCCGAGGCCGCCGATGACGCTGTGCTCCTCCGCCGTGACTATCGCGCGGCATTCGCGTGCGGCGGCGGCGACTATGTCTCGGTCGAGCGGCTTTACCGTGTGCATGTTTATCACGCGGGCGGAGATGCCCTCCGAGGAGAGTGCCTTCGCCGCCTCCAGTGCCTCCGGCACCATTATCCCGCAGGCGATTATCGCAACGTCGCTGCCCGGACGGAGCAGTACGCCCTTGCCTATCTCAAACTTCGCCGAGGGGTCGCTTATCACCGGAGTCGCGAACCGGCTCACCCGCAGGTAGACCGGCCCCTCGCGGTGGTACGCGGCGCGGGTCGCGGCGCGGGCCTCCGGTTCGTCCGCGGGGCAGAGTATCGTCATGCCGGGGATGGTGCGCATGAGAGCGATGTCCTCACAGCACTGGTGGCTCGCGCCGTCCTCGCCGACGCTTATGCCGGCGTGGCTTGCGCCTATCTTGACGTTGAGGTGCGGGTAGCCTATCGAGTTCCTGACCTGCTCGAACGCGCGCCCCGCCGCGAACATCGCAAAGCTGGACACGAACGGGACGTATCCGCAGGACGCGAGCCCCGCCGCTATGCCCATCATGTTCGCCTCGGCTATGCCGCAGTTGAAGAACCGCTCCGGGAACTCCTTCTGGAAGTAGCCGGTGCGCGTCGTCTCGGAGAGGTCGGCGTTCAGCGCGACTATGTCGGGGTACTCGCGGCCGAGCGCTGCGAGTTCGCGTCCGAACCCGTCGCGGGTGGCGGCTTTTATTTCGCTCATTTCTCCTCACCTCCGACGAGTTCGCCGAGCCTTGTCCGAAGCTCGCCCATCGCGAGCCCGTACTCCTCGGCGTTGGGACCCTTGCCGTGCCAGCCGGCCTTGTCCTCCATGAAGCTGACGCCCTTGCCCTTCACGGTCTTGAGAATTATCGCGCTCGGACGTCCTTTCTCGAGCCTCGCGCGCCCGTAAGCGCTCTCGAGTGCGTCAAAGTCGTGCCCGTCCACCGTCTGCGTGAAGAAGCCGAACGCCTCGAGCTTCTCCGCGAGCGGGTCGAGGCTCATGACCTCCGACACGCGCCCGTCTATCTGGAGACCGTTGCAGTCTATCGCGACGACAAAGTTGTCGAGCGAGTAGTGCGCGGCGCTCATCAGCGCCTCCCAGACCTCGCCCTCCTGACTCTCTCCGTCTCCGCAGAGAGCGTAGACGCGGTAGTCCTTCTTTCCGAGCTTCCCCGCTATAGCCATGCCGACCGCCGCCGAGACGCCCTGACCGAGACTGCCGGTGGACATATCCACGCCGGGCGTGAGGCGCATGTTCGGATGGCCCTGAAGATGACTGCCTATGTGGCGGAGCGTCTTCAGCTCCTCCGTGGGGAAGTATCCGCGCTCGGCGAGAGCCGCGTAGAGCGCGGGCGCGGCGTGACCCTTCGAGAGAACGAAGCGGTCGCGGTCCGGCCAGTCCGGCTCCTCCGGGCGGACGTTCATCTCCTTGAAATAGAGGTACGCGAGCAGGTCCGCCGCCGAGAGGCTTCCCCCGGGGTGACCGCTCTTCGCGCTGTACACGCCTTCGATTATTCCGATTCGGATGCGGCAGGCCGTCGCCTCGAGCCGCCGCTTTTCGACAGGATCCATATATATCAGCCTCCCGGTCAAAACACATTACTGTGGTCAAAGCCTGTGTCTTTACGCTATACCATTATATTGTGGAGCGGCGGTTTTTTCAATACCGAAGCCGGAAAAATCAGCCGATGGACTCAAGATTTGTATAATTTTCCCTGAGAACGGGGTAGAGGGAGCGGTAAATACCGTAAACAGGACGATACGCCGCGGACTTTTGTGCGTCCGGGACGCACGCGCGCTCGCGCGAGGTCATCGCGGCGCAGGCGCTTTCGACCGAGCCGAAGCTCTCCGCCGCGGCGAGAACAGCCGCGCCGAACGCCGCGCCCTCCGCCGCGGACGGCGAGAGGTCTATCGGCGTCTCGAGCGCGGAACAGAGCATGTCGCGCCAGAGCGCGCTCGTGCCGCCGCCTCCGCAGGCTATGAGCGAGGTGGGACGGACGCCCGCGTCGCCGAGCACCTCGAGACAGTCGCGGAGCGAGAAGGTGACGCCCTCCATCACCGCCCGCGCGAGGTCGCCGAGCGTGTGCGAGGCGCTGAGACCGAAGAAAACTCCGCGCGCCGAGGGGTCGAGGTGCGGCGTCCGCTCGCCCATGAGGTAGGGGAGGAACACAA
Organism: uncultured Clostridia bacterium; assembly: GCA_947585215.1. Classification (GTDB taxonomy): domain Bacteria; phylum Bacillota; class Clostridia; order Oscillospirales; family JAAYOS01; genus CANRIN01. The sequence goes on along the minus strand of CANPWY010000169.1, from coordinate 1,432 downwards.
GGCGGTTCGAGCCTATCGGGCTCCGCTCCGCCTCCTCGTCTATGACGGCATAGACGTTCCGTCCCTCGCGCTCCGCGCGGGCACGCAGGTCGCCCGCGAGCGTGTCACGGAACCATTTGAGTGAGAGACCCGCGCTCTGGGTGACGCCCATCATGTGCCACTTTCCCGGCACGGCGCAGCAGAAGGTGTGCGCACGGCCGTCCGCGTCGAAGCGCGGTTCGCTCGTGTGCGCGAAGACGACGCCCGAGCTGCCTATCGACACGAATGCGTCTCCGTCATGCACGACGCCCATCCCGACGGCGGAGGCGGCATTGTCCCCCGCGCCCGCGACGACCGGCGTGCCGGCTTTGAGGCCGGTGAGCGCCGCCGCTTCGGCGGTTATCCTGCCGCAGACCTCCGGGCTCTCGTAGACCTCGGGGAGCATCGACATCGGTATGTCGAGCGCGCGGCAGAGCTCGTCCGACCACCGCCTGTGCGCGACGTCAAAGAGCTGCATGCCGGAGGCGTCGCTCACGTCGGAGGCGCAGACGCCGCAGAGACGGAAGCGGAGATAGTCCTTTGGGAGGAGCATCCGCACCGCCCGAGACCATATATCGGGCTCGTTGTTTCTCACCCAGAGCGCCTTTGACGCGGTAAATCCCGCGATGGCGGGGTTCGCGCAGAGCTCGATGAGGCGCTTCCTGCCGCCGGCGCGCTCGGTTATCTCGCCGCACTCGGCGGCGCTCCGCCCGTCGCACCAGAGTATGGCGCGGCGGAGCACGCGGTCGTGCGCGTCAAGCAGGACAAGCCCGTGCATCTGACCGGTGAGGCCGACCGAGACGACGTCCTCCGACGGTACGCCCGAGACCTCCAGCACGCCGCGTATCGATGCCGCCGCGGCATTGACCCAGTCCTCCGGGTCCTGCTCCGCCCAGCCGTTTTTCGGCTGGCAGAGGGGGTATTCGACGGTCTTTGCCGCCGCGATCCGCCCGCGCTCGTCCGTGAGGACACTCTTGAGGCCGCTCGTTCCAACGTCTATTCCGAGAAAATACGCCATTTCGCACCTCCTGCAAATAACGGATATGTTTCTGTCGATGGATAAAGTGTTTGGATATAAAGCCCGGACGCCCGAGAAGATGATCTCCGCGTTTGAAAGGCTTCTTGTGCAATCTGCTCTAAGCGTATCTCAAACAGGGGCGGAAGTCAATCACTTTGAAAAAATTTTGCCAAAGTCCCGTTTTTTGGCTTGCTTTTGGCGGGCGACTGCGGTAAGATTATTCCAGAGAGTTCAAAATGGGCGGGAATGACGGTCGGACTGCCGTTCGCGCCGACCGAAATTCTCATACAGGAGGTTTGTTATGAAAGTACAATTCACAGAAACCGTCCTTCGTGACGCTCAGCAGTCCCTGCTGGCGACGAGAATGCCCTACGAAAAATTCAAAGGCATCCTCGA
>CANPWY010000168.1 GCA_947585215.1 uncultured Clostridia bacterium | reverse complement strand
GCGCGGATGCCGAGCGGCGTCGCGGCGTTGCCGAGCCCGAGGAGGTTTGCGGAGAGGTTCGCGGAGACCGCGCCGAGCGCCTCATCGTCCGAGCGAATGTCCGGCAGGAGGCGTCCGAGCAGCGGGCGCGCCGCGCGGGCGAGCGCGCGGTCGAGCCCGGCGCGCCGCATGACCTCCAGCACGCCGTTCCAGAGGCAGAGCGTGCCGGCAAGGGATATGGCAAGCTCGACCGCGGTCTTCGCGCCGTCGAGCGCGGCGGCGCTCACGTCGCCGAGACGCCCGTTCGCCGCGCCGAACACGACGGAACAGATTATCAGCAGGAACCAAACCGTATCAATCACCAAATTTTACCACCTCAAACGAAAGTAATCTAAAAAAACTATGCATTTTTTGCCGAAAAATGAAAAAAGTTGTTGACAACTCAAATTGCGAACAATATAATGTAAACGTACGGTTGTTTTCGACAAGTTATTTTTACCATGTACCGGCATTAACACTAAGGAGCTATGCGGAATGAAGACTACCGGAATCGTCAGGAAAGTAGATGAGCTCGGACGGGTCGTGCTGCCGATCGAGCTGCGCCGAACGCTGGAGATAGCGGAGAAGGACCCGCTTGAAATCTATGTGGACGGTGAAAACATTATTCTGCGGAAGCACAGCGACCGCTGTGTGTTCTGCGGGGCGGGCAGCTCGCTTACCGAGTTCAAGGGCAAGCTTGTCTGCAAGTCCTGCCTGGAGGAGCTTGCAAAATAGCGCTTCAAAAAACGGACGAAAAGCATGGCGCGAACGAGTACCCGCGTTCGCACTATGATTTGCACTCGTTTTTATGGGTGTCCAGCAACGGAACAAAAAACCGGCAAGGCCGATAAGGCCTTGCCGGTTTTTTTGCGCTTCCGCGGCAAAATGACGGGGTAGAATGAAAAAGCGGAGCCGCAAGGCTCCGCTTTCCATGCCTGAGGTTTGATTTACGGGATGAGGTTTATCGCGAGCGTGAGGATGATGAAGAGGATGGCCACCCAAGTCGTCATCTTGGCGAGGCGCGCATCCCACGTCTTTGCCTGGTTCTTGGCAAGGAAAGTATCCGCAACGCCGGAAATAGCGCCGCTGAGGCCGGAGCGCTTACCGCTCTGGAGAAGGACGACCGCGATAAGGAACAGGCTCGCGAGCACCTGAATGATCGTAAAAACGAGTTTCAAAACAAACGCCTCCAAATATTATTCTATTCCGCAGTAGCTAATAGTATACCACAAGCGGCGCGGCATTTCAAGAGATTTTTTGCCTTCCCGCAAATTATTTCTTTATCAGCTCGCCCGTCGCGAGGGCGCGCAGATACGCGTTGATGAATCCGTCGAGGTCGCCGTCCATGACGGCGTTGATGTTGCCGTTCTCGAAGTTCGTGCGGTGGTCTTTCGCGAGCGTGTAGGGCATGAAGACGTAGGAGCGGATCTGACTGCCCCACTCTATCTTCATCTGGACGCCCTTGATGTCGTCAATGCGGTCGAGGTGCTCGCGCTCCTTTATCTCGGCGAGCTTCGCGCGGAGCATACGCATGGCGTACTCGCGGTTCTGGTGCTGACTGCGCTCGGTCTGGCAGCTCACGACGACGCCGGAGGGGATGTGAGTTATGCGTATCGCGCTCTCGGTCTTGTTGATGTGCTGTCCGCCTGCGCCGCTCGAACGGTAGGTGTCGACCTTCAGGTCCTCGTCACGTATCTCTATCTCCTCGTTGTCGTCTATCTCGGGCATGACCTCGAGCGCGGCGAAGGAGGTGTGGCGCCGTCCCGCTGCGTCAAAGGGGCTCACGCGCACGAGCCGGTGGACGCCGTTCTCGCCCTTGAGATAGCCGTAGGCGTTCTCGCCCTCTATCGAAATAGTCGCGCTCTTGAGGCCGGCCTCGTCTCCGTCGAGGTAGTCGAGAGTCGTACATTTGTAGCCGTGGCGCTCCGCCCAGCGGGAGTACATGCGGAAGAGCATCTGAGCCCAGTCCTGCGCCTCGGTGCCGCCCGCTCCGGCGTGGAAGGTGAGTATGGCGTTGTTGTGGTCGTACTCGCCGTTGAGGAGGGTCGAAAGCGTTGCCTCCTCGAGGTCCTTCTCGAGCGCGGCGTACTGCTCGCGCAGCTCGCCTATTAAGCTGTCGTCGTCCATCTCGACGGCGAGCTCGCAGAGCGTCACCGCGTCTTCGTGCATGCTCTGGAGCTTGTTGTAGCCCGCTATCTTGTCGCGGAGCTGCTTCGTGCGCTGAAGGACCTTCTGTGAGCGCTCTATGTCGTTCCAGAATCCCTCAGACGCAGTCTGCTCCTCGAGCTCCGCAAGCTCCTTCTTTGCCGCATCCAGCCCGAGAGCCTTCCCAAGCTCCTCAAGGCGGGGCGCGAGAGCCGCGAGCTTCTGCTTATATTCGTCAAATTCTATCAGCAAGAGAGTTCCATCCTTTCAAATGCTCGGCATACGGTATCGTATTCTCGTTGTGCCGGTCGAAATCCTCGTAAAACGAAGTCCCTTTATCGGTTCCATAGCCTTTTAAGTATAACTGAAACGCGCCGCCTTGTAAAGAAAAATTTTGCGTTTGTTCATAATTTCACCTTTAATTCGGCGTATGGGTGTGCTATACTATACACTGTATTGCCATGTGCGGTGCGCAGGGCAGAAAGGAGCGTTGCCCAATGGGTATCTTTACTAAAATATTCGGCTCGCAGAACGACCGCGAGCTTAAAAAACTTTATCCGATAGTTGACGCGATTGAGGCGCTCGAGCCTGAGTACATGAAGCTCACGGACGAGCAGCTCTCCGGCAAGACGAAAGAGTTCAAGGATCGCCTCGCGAAGGGTGAGACGCTTGACGACCTGCTCGTCGAGGCGTTCGCGACCGTGCGCGAGGCGAGCCGCCGCGTGCTCGGAAAGCGTCAGTTCCGCGTCCAGCTGCTCGGCGGAATAGTCCTGCATCAGGGGCGCATCGCCGAGATGAAGACCGGCGAGGGCAAGACCTACATCGCGCCGCTCGCGGCGTATCTGAACGCGCTTGAAGGCAAGGGCGTCCACGTCGTTACCGTCAACGACTACCTCGCGAAGTACCAGGGTGAGATGCTCGAGAAGCTCTACCGCTTCCTCGGAATGTCGCTCGGCCTCGTCATTCACGACATCGACCCGGACAAGCGCAAGCCGAGCTACGACGCGGACATAACCTACGGCACGAACAACGAGTTCGGCTTTGACTACCTGCGCGACAACATGGTCATATACAAAGAAAACATGGTCCAGCGCGGCCACCACTTCGCCATCGTCGACGAGGTCGACTCGATACTCATAGACGAGGCGCGTACTCCGCTCATTATCTCTGGACAGGGGGACGAGTCGACCGACCTCTACGCTCAGGCGGACTCGTTTGCAAAGCGCCTCACCTGCGTCCGCATAAAGGAGCAGGACAGCAAGACCTTTGCCGACGAAGACCTCGGCGGCGACTACATCGTAGACGAAAAGGCGAGGACGGTCACACTCACCGAAGCGGGCGCGCGGAAGGCGGAGCGCTTCTTCGGCCTCGAGAACCTGTCCGACCCGGAAAACTCCACCATCTCGCACCACATCAATCAGGCCATCCGCGCAAACGGCCTCATGAAGCGCGATGTGGACTACGTCGTAAAGGACGGCGAGGTCATCATAGTCGATGAGTTCACCGGCCGCATGATGTTCGGGCGGCGCTACTCGGACGGACTGCATCAGGCTATCGAGGCGAAGGAGGGCGTCAAGGTCGAGCGCGAGAGCAAGACGCTTGCGACTATAACCTTCCAGAACTTCTTCCGCATGTATGACAAGCTCTCCGGCATGACCGGCACCGCTAAGACCGAGGAGGAGGAGTTCGGCGAGATATACAAGCTCGATATCGTCGAGGTGCCAACAAACAAGCCGATGATACGCGAGGACCTGCCGGATGTCGTATACCGCACGCAGGCGGCGAAGCTCCGCGCCATCGTCGAGCAGATAAAGGAGTGCCACGCGAAGGGACAGCCGGTGCT
>CANPWY010000167.1 GCA_947585215.1 uncultured Clostridia bacterium | reverse complement strand
AGGGTGCCGTTGCCGGAGGTTATCTTGTTGAGTATCTCGAGCATACGGCGGGTGCCTATACGGCAGGGCGCGCACTTTCCGCAGCTCTCGTCAACGGTGAACTCGAGGAAGAACTTGGCTATATCGACCATGCAGTTGTCCTCGTCCATGACGATGAGTCCGCCGGAGCCGACTATCGAACCGACAGCCGCCATCGACTCATAGTCGAGCGGGGTGTCGATAAGGCTCGCGGGCAGACAGCCGCCGGACGGGCCGCCGGTCTGAGCGGCCTTGAACTTCTTGCCGTTCGGAACGCCGCCGCCTATCTCCTCGACGACCTCGCGGAGCGTGGTGCCCATCGGGATCTCGACAAGGCCGGTGTTGGTTATCTTTCCGCCGAGGGCGAAGACCTTGGTGCCCTTCGAGCGCTCGGTGCCCATGGCCGCAAAGGCCTCGGGGCCATTGTTGATTATCCATGTGACATTTGCGAAGGTCTCGACGTTGTTCTCGAGCGTCGGCTGACCGAAGAGGCCCTTGACCGCCGGGAACGGAGGACGCGGACGCGGCTCGCCGCGGTGACCCTCGATGGAGGTCATGAGCGCGGTCTCCTCGCCGCAGACGAACGCGCCTGCGCCGAGACGGACGGTGATGTCGAAGTCGAAGCCGGTGCCGAAGATGTTCTTGCCGAGCATGCCGTACTCACGGGCCTGCTCTATGGCTATCGTCAGACGGTGAACGGCTATCGGGTACTCGGCACGGACATAGACGTAACCCTCGTGAGCGCCGGCAGCGAAGCCCGCTATCGCCATCGCCTCGATGACGCTGTGCGGGTCGCCCTCGAGGACCGAACGGTCCATGAACGCGCCCGGGTCGCCCTCGTCGGCGTTGCAGCAGACATACTTGACGTCGTTCTTCTCGTTGGCCGCGAACTGCCACTTGTTGCCGGTCGGGAAGCCCGCGCCGCCGCGGCCGCGCAGACCGGAGGCCTTTATAACGTCGATGACCTCCTGCGGCTGCATGGTCTTGAGGACCTTCTCAAGCGCCTTGTATCCGTCGAAGGCTATGTACTCGTCGATGTTCTCGGGGTTGATGCGTCCGCAGTTGCGGAGCGCTATGCGCTTCTGCTTGCGGTAGAAGTCGGTGTCGTTAAGCGAGGAGTGAACGGTGCCGTGATGGTCAGCGCCCTCGTGATAGAGCAGGCGCTCGACCGGGCGGCCCTTTACGAGGTGCTCGTCCACTATCTCCTTGACGTCGTCGATAGTCACCATCGAGTAGAACGAACCCTCGGGGTAAACGACGACTATCGGGCCGAGCGCGCACAGACCGAAGCATCCGGTCTGTACAACCTTGACCTCGTCTGCGAGGCCGGCGGCCTCAAGCTGTTTTCTGAACTCTGCGGCTATCTCCGGGCTCTTCGACGAAGTGCAGCCGGTGCCTCCGCAGACCATGATGTGTGCTCTTGCGAAATTCATACTGGCGCCTCCTTACTTCGCTTCGCCGATGACCTCGGCGGCTATCTGCTTTGCCTTTGCGGCGTCCACCTTAGTGTAGGTGACGGTGTCCTTGCCAAGAACATGGATCTCAACGACGGGCGCGTTCTCTGCGTCCTTATTGTTGCCGTCCATGATGACCTTGACGTGAGTCGCGTTGTGCGCGCCGACCTCGTCGACGATCACACGCATTATGTCGCGCGCGCCGGCCGCGATACCGCAGGTACCCATGCCGACGACTACGCGAATGGCGTTCTTGTCCTCGACGCGCAGGCTCATCTGCCCCGCCATCTGCTCCCGCATTTCCTGGAGCTCTGTTGTGCTCTTTGCCATCTGAACTCTATCCTCCGTTTTTCAGAAGTTTATTTACCCTGTGTTATCTCCGCCGTCATCTCCCGCACGCGCTCGCGCACCGACTGCGGTATGTCCGGCGCTTCGCCGTCTCCTGCGCCCGTCCGAAATTCCCGGCAGAGCGTGTCGCTTCGACAGCGAAAGACAAATTCCGTGCCCGGTCTCCCCGAAAGGAAAAGCTCCGCCGTGAGCCCGACGTCGCCCACCGGCGGCGTATCGAGGCTCGAGGCCCGGTACCACGCCCTCACGCGCGTTCCGCGACCCTCGCGGCTCTCTATCTCCATCCCTCCGTCCGCCTGCTCCGCCTCGCTCTTCAGGAGTGAGAGTCCGAGGCCGGCTCCGCGCGCTCCGTCCGTCGAAAAGAACGGATCCGCCGCGCGTTCGAGCGTCTCACGGCTCATGCCGCGCCCGTCGTCGCGAACCTCGAACCCGACCGTGTCCTCCCTCTCGGAGAGGAACAGCGTGAGCTCGACCTTCCGCGCGCCGGCGTCTGCGGAGTTCATAAGTACGTCGAGGATGCTTTCGGAGATCTCCCGCACGGTCTTACTCCATGTACTGCTTGAGTATCTCGGGAACCATGGCCGGGGTCATACGTCCGTAGACCTCGCCGTTGACGGTCATGACCGGCGCAAGTCCGCACGCGCCGATGCAGCGGGTAGCGTCTATCGAGAACTTTCCGTCAGAAGTGATGGAACCTGCCTCACATCCGATGGTGTCGACAACCTTCTGCAGAACGTCGCCGGAGCCCTTGACGTAGCAGGCGGTACCGAGGCAGACGCTGATCTGTGTCTCGCCCTTCGGGTTGAGCGCGAACTGTGCGTAGAAAGTGGCGATACCGTAGATCTCCGTGAGCGGAATGCCGGTCTCCTCCGCGATGATGACCTGAACCTCCTCGGGCAGGTATCCATAGATCTCCTGCGCCTTCTGGAGAATCGGCATCGTTGCGCCCTTCTCGTGCTTGATCTCGGCGATGAACTTCTTCAGCTCCGCCTCCTGCTCGGGCGTGCCTTTGAAAGCCACCTTGGTCTTTGTATTGGGCATCGAAAAACCTCCTCCATTTACAAGCGGGCATACTCCCGCTTTTGAATCTGATATGATTCTAGCACACTTTTTTCGACTTTGCAACAGGTTTGATTCTGCATTTTGTGCCGAAAAAATCGTTCTTTTCCGTGCGGACATACGTTTTGTAACAAAAGTTACATTTTCTGTCAAGTCGTCCCGTACCTCACTCCCGGAGTCCGGTCAGACGGTACAGAGTGTGCGCAAGAGTATAGGCGGAGCCGCCGCACCGGAGGAACGCCGCACCGGTCCGCTCCATGTCCCGCGCGAGCTCCGCGTCCGGCGAGACGCCGTCCGCCATGAGGACGCACGCCGCGCCCGCTATCTCCGCCGCCGCCGCGACGTTGCGGTTCGTCATTATCGTTATCCACGCGTCGCCCCGGCGCATCCGCGCGGCGGCGCGGCCTATCAGGTCGCAGACGTACACGCCCGTGACCTCCCGCGACATATCTCCTTTATTCAACACCTCAGCGCCGAGCGCCGAAGCAAGTTCCGCTACCGTCACGGCGTCTCCTCCTTCCCCGTCCGAGCGCCAAAAGGACGGTTTCGTATATTCGTTTTAATTTTAATTATAATGTATGGGCGGTTCAAATTCAAGCGCCGCGCAATAACGGCAAAATCCCCTTGCCCGCCCGGAGAAAATCGTGTATAATTGGTCGTAGGAAAACCAAAGGAGGAATCATCATGAAGCTGCTCAAAACAATAGGCGCCGTCGTCGTCGCGCTCGGCGCGATAGTCGGCATAGTTTTCGTAGTGTTCCGCTATGCCGAGGTGCTCGGCGACCAGCGCGCAAAGAAGGACGATGACTTTGACCCCGACCTTCTCGGGATCTGACGCGCGTTTTCAGGCTCGGAGGATAGAACAAAATGCCGATAAAAGTACCGTCTGACCTTCCCGCGCTCAGGACCTTGGAGCAGGAGAACATCTTCGTCATGCACACGCGGCGCGCGGAGTCGCAGGACATCCGCCCGCTCCGCGTGCTGCTGCTGAACCTCATGCCCACAAAGCTCGAGACCGAGACACAGCTACTGCGCTGTCTCTCGAACACGCCGCTCCAGATAGAGCTCGACCTTCTCCAGACGCAGAGTTACACCTCTACCCACACCCCGCAGGAGCACCTCCTCTCGTTCTACATGAACTTTGATGAGATAAAGCACCTGCGCTACGACGGCATGATAATCACCGGCGCGCCGGTGGA
>CANPWY010000166.1 GCA_947585215.1 uncultured Clostridia bacterium | reverse complement strand
GAGCTCTTCAAGGAGACGATGCAGAAGATAGGCCAGCCCGTCATACCGTCGGTGACGGTAAACGACGTCGAGAGCGCAATAGCGTTCGCGGGCGAGATAGGCTACCCGCTCGTAATACGCCCCGCGTTCACCCTCGGCGGCACCGGCGGCGGCATAGTCTCGGACGAGCGCGAGCTTCGCGAGATATGCTCGAACGGTCTCTCGCTCTCCCCCATCCATCAGGTGCTCGTGGAGCGCTGCATCTCCGGCTGGAAGGAGATAGAGTTCGAGGTCATACGCGACAGCCGCGGAAACGTCATCACCGTCTGCTCGATGGAAAACCTCGACCCGGTGGGCATCCACACCGGCGACAGCATAGTCGTCGCGCCCGCCGTCACGCTTGCCGACCGCGAGTATCAGATGCTCCGCACGGCGGCGCTCCGGATAATCGACGAGCTCGGCGTCGAGGGCGGCTGTAACTGCCAGTTCGCTCTGAACCCCGAGAGCTTCGAGTACGCCGTCATAGAGGTCAACCCGCGCGTCAGCCGTTCCTCGGCGCTCGCGAGCAAGGCGACCGGCTACCCGATAGCCAAGGTCGCGACAAAGATAGCCATAGGCTACACCCTCGACGAGATACCGAACGCCGTCACCGGCACGACTATGGCGTGCTTTGAGCCGTCGGTGGACTACATCGTCGTCAAGCTGCCGAAGTGGCCGTTTGACAAGTTCGTGTACGCAAAGCGTACCCTCGGCACGCAGATGAAGGCGACGGGCGAGGTCATGAGCATCGGCACCTCCTTCGAACAGGCGATAATGAAGGCGGTGCGCGGCGCGGAGATAAGCCATCCCGACCTCCGCGACAAGGCGTGCGAGGCTGCCTCGGACGACGAGCTCCGCGAACGGCTGCGCGCGTCGGACGATATGCGCATCTTTGCCGTCTACGAGGCTCTGCGGCGCGGCTTCTCCTACGACGAGATATTTGAGATAACGAAGATAGACCGCTGGTTTCTCGGCAAGCTTCATAACCTCACGCTCTGCGAAAAGGAGCTCTGCGAGTGTGCCGAGATGTCGGACGAGCTGCACCTCCGCGCAAAGAAGCTCGGCTTCACCGACAGCTCGATACTACGCATAAGCGGCAAGCGTCCCGCGCACCCGCGCCTGCCGGTCTACAAGATGGTCGACACCTGCGCGGCGGAGTTCGCGGCGCAGACGCCCTACTTCTACTCCACCTTCGACGAGGAGAACGAGGCGGAGGACTTCATCGCGCGGAACCCGTCCGGAAAGAAGACGGTCGTCGTCTTCGGCTCCGGCCCGATACGCATAGGACAGGGCATAGAGTTCGACTACGCCTCGGTCCACTGCGTCTGGGCGCTCAAGCGCGCGGGCTACGACGTCGCGATAGTCAACAACAACCCCGAGACCGTCTCCACCGACTTCGACACCGCCGACCGTCTCTACTTCGAGCCGCTTACGACGGAGGACGTCGCGGGCATACTCGCGGTCGAGAAGCCGTTCGGCGTCGTCGTGGCGTTCGGCGGTCAGACCGCGATAAAGCTCACCCACTACCTCGACGAGCAGGGATACAACATCCTCGGCACCTCCGCCGACGGCATCGACGCGGCAGAGGACCGCGAGCGCTTCGACGAGCTGCTCGAAAAGCTCCGCATCAAGCGTCCGAACGGCTTCACCGTCATGACCTGCGAGGAGGCGCTTGAGGCGGCGGAGAAGGTCGGCTATCCCGTCCTGCTCCGTCCGAGCTACGTCCTCGGCGGCCAGAACATGATAATCGCCTTCGGCGAGGACGACGTCCGCGAGTACATGGGAATAATCCTCGCACAGAACATCGAGAACCCCGTCCTCATCGACAAGTACCTCTCCGGCACCGAGCTGGAGGTGGACGCTATATGCGACGGCGAGGATATACTCATCCCCGGCATAATGGAGCACATCGAGCGCGCCGGCGTCCACTCGGGCGACAGCATCGCCGTCTACCCCGCCTGGAACATCGACGACGAGATGACCGACCGTATCTGCCGCTGTACCCGCGAGCTTGCCGTCGGACTCGGAGCGCTGGGACTCGTCAACATCCAGTACCTCATCTACGAGGGCGAGCTGTACGTCATCGAGGTCAACCCGCGCTCGTCGCGCACGATCCCCTACATCTCCAAGGTCACCGGCGTGCCGATGGTCGACCTCGCGACCCGTGCGATGCTCGGCGAAAAGCTCCGCGACATGGGCTACGGCTCCGGCCTGTACAGGACGCCGCCGTACGTCGCCGTCAAGGTGCCGGTGTTCTCGTTCGAGAAGCTCTCCGACGTGGACACACAGCTCGGCCCGGAGATGAAGTCGACGGGCGAGGTCCTCGGCCTCGCCGCCACGATGGACGAGGCAATATACAAGGGTCTCCGCGCCGCGGGCTACCGCATGGACAAGCGCGGCGGCGTCTTCATCACCGTGCGGGACGTGGACAAGCCGTTCATCAGCGAAACCGCGAAGCGCTTCCACAACCTCGGCTTTGAGATATACTCCACCGAGGGCACGGCGGCGCTTCTGCGGAGCGCCGGTATTCCCGCTGTCACCGTCAAGAAGATACACCAGTCCGCGCCGGATGAAATAAATACCCTCAAACTTATCGAGAGTGGGAAAGTGAACTACGTCATCTCCACCTCCTCGAAGGGACGCATCCCCACGCGCGACAGCGTCCGCATACGCCGCAAGGCGGTCGAGCGGAACGTCCCCTGCCTCACGTCTATTGACACCGCGAACGCCCTCGCGCGGAGCCTCGAGAGCCGCTGGTCGCTCCGCAACACCGAGCTCGTGGACGTCTGCCGGATGCGCACTCGCCCGGAGGAGATACCGTTTGTCAAGATGCAGAGCTGCGGCAACGACTACATCGTCGTCGACTGCCTCTCGCGCGGCATCACGAACCCGAACGGCATCGCCGTCCGCTTTGCGGACAGGCGGTACGGGATAGGCGGAGACGGCGTGGCCGTCATACTCCCCTCCCGCACGGCGGACGCGTGCATGCGCATTTTCAACCCGGACGGCAGCGAGGGCGAGATCGGCGGCAACGGCCTCCGCTGTGTCGGCAAGTACCTCTACGACAACGGCATCGTCCCGCGCCGAGTGATGGACATCGAGACGGCGGCGGGCATCCGCACCGTCCGCGTCTACACGAACCGCGGCGTGACGGCGGAGGCGAGCGCCGAGATGGGGCTCCCTGTCTTCGAGCCGGCAAAAATACCCTCCACACTCGACGGCGAGCGCGTCATAAACCGCAAGGTGAAGATAGCGGGCGAGGAGCACGCGATAAACCTCGTCTCGATGGGAAATCCGCATTGCGTCGTCTTCCGCGACGATGTGGACACGCTCAACATCGCGGAGGTCGGCCCGCACTTTGAGAACTGCGAGCTCTTCCCCGAGCGGATAAACACCGAGTTCTGCAAGATAGTGGACGACCACACGATACGTATGCGCGTGTGGGAGCGCTCGGTGGGCGAGACCTGGGCCTGCGGCACCGGCGCGTGTGCGGCGGTCGTCGCGGCGATAGAGAACGGCTTCTGCCGCAAGGGCGAGGAGATAAGCGTCCGCCTTCGCGGAGGCAGTCTCCGCGTCACCTGCCGCGACGACGGTATAACGATGCGCGGCGACACCGTAGAGGTGTTCCGGGGAACGATAAGCATATAAAATTCTGCGGCATCAAACAAATCGGGCGGTTCCTTTCGGAACCGCCCGATTTTCATAAGGGCGCGGATGTAATCCGCGCCCTTGCCTCGCAGAGTTCGCCGCCGCAGGCGGCGAATAGAGTCAAATCTGTTTTTTCCGACGGCGTGTACAATGCGCCCGCGAACTTATACCGCATCCAACGTTGTACCGGGCGCATCAGACCTCGGCGCTGCGCGCCGACGTCCCTGCTTTCTGCTAATTGAAATGAAAAAAACTCTTTGCGCGCAGCGCGCGTCGAAGACGGCGAAGCCGCTTCCGCGCCGGTTCGCGCGGTTGAAGTTAGCGGCGAAGCCGCCAACTTCGCGCAGGCGGAATTCATTTCCGCCGAGCATTTCAATCGGAAGGGCTCCCACGCGGTCGCCGACCGCGTGGGAAT
>CANPWY010000165.1 GCA_947585215.1 uncultured Clostridia bacterium | reverse complement strand
CTCGGCGTGTTCGGCTTCCTCGCGCACCCGTGGCTGACGGCGGAGAGCGGAGTTTCCGGCAACTACGGCATCCTCGATCAGATAGCGGCGCTCAAGTGGGTTCGCGAGAACATCTCCGCCTTCGGCGGCGACCCGGAGAACATCACGATATTCGGTCAGAGCGCCGGCGCGATGAGCGTACAGACACTCATCTCCTCTCCCCTCACCGACGGGATGTTCCGTCAGGCCATTCTCCAGAGCGGCGGCTCCTACGGCGAGGGACTGCACCGCGACACTCCCCTGAAGGAGCAGGAGGGCTACGGTGAGATATTCGCGGAAGTCCTCGGCGCGAACAGCCTCGCGGAGATGCGGGAGAAGTCCGCAGATGAGATAATGGAGGCGTTCGGGCCGTTCATGGGGCGCGTTATGCCAATAGCGAAGGGGCTCTTCCTCGTCCCGGTCATAGACGGCTGGGTGCTCCACGGCGGTTACTACGAGCTCATGGACAAGGGCGAGATTAAGGACGTTCCGTACATGCTCGGAAGCACCAAGGACGATATACTCGTCACCCCCGAGATGCAGTCGCCCGAGGATAAGCCGCTCTACCGCGGCAGTATGGCGTTCAGCCGCAAGCTCGAGGAGCTGGGACGCAAGCCCGCCTACGTCTACTACTTCAAGCGCGACCTTCCGGGCAATGACTTCGGCGCGTGGCACTCCTCCGAGCTGTGGTACATGATGGGCACGCTGAAGCGCTGTTGGCGTCCGTGGACCGAGGGCGACTTCGCCCTCTCCGACCGCATGATGGATTACTGGACGAACTTCATGAAGACCGGCGACCCGAACGGCGGCTCGCTTGAGAAGTGGGAGCCCTGCTCCGGGGAAAACGGCTTCGTGATGGAGTTGGACGTAAAATAAGATAAACTTCAAACGCATATAAAACGGGCGGGACGGTCGTATGACCGTCCCGCCTTGCGTTATGTGAAACCCTTTCGGTTCCTTACGATAATTTTTTCCTCATAACAACGGTGCTTCCGTGACGTTCCGTTTCTTCAAATCCGAAGTGTCTGTACATCTCCTCCGGGCCGGTAAAATCAAGGATGGAATATTTCTCGGTCATCTGCGGATAAGCTTCGACAAATTCGTAACCGTCGTTTTCGGCGTCCCTGCAGACCTGCTGTAAAAGAGCCTTGGCGATACCCTTTCCACGGTATTCCGGGGCAATTTCAAAGCATACGAGAGACTTCACTTTTCCGTGCTCGCCATCCGAAATATAGTAGTCCCCGTCACGTTTCTCGTATGGCACAAACGAACCCGCGCGGACATAATTCTGCCTGTCGTTTGCGTTGCACCAACCGATGGCCATTCCGTCCTCATATGCGAGATAGCCCTGCATAGTGCCTTTTTCTATGAGCTCTTTTGCGGATTCCTTCAACGCAACGGCAAAGCCTTCGGAGCCTCCGCCGAGCGCCTCCGCACGACTTCCTATGCCGTCGCAGACCTCCTCGGGCGTCAGATAAAACGCGTTGCAGTAGCAGGGCGCGAAAGGCGAACCGTCCGAAAAAGCCCTGTTGTCAAAGAAATCAAAGAAGTCCGCCATATTTAATTTTGAAAGTTTTTCAATGGTGATATTCATATTTCCCTCCGTTATAAAGCCGCATATTGTCTTTTTTTTTCGCACCCGGCATACATTTTCGGTTTTTTCTTCGATGATCTCAAGAATTTATGCGGGTATCGCACGGGAGATGACGTCTACGATGCACCCTCCGGCTATCATGAACACCCCGACTATACCGACGACCTCCGGCAGACGGAGCACGCGGAACTTCTCACGCCACTTCTTCTCGTCCTTGACGTCGCCGAATTTGGGCTTCTTGCCGCGGGCGAGTATCGCGCCGGCGAGTATGAACATTCCGAGCGCACCGAGCACGAAAAGTATGCTCCGCGCAATCTCAAAACTCCCCTTCATTCCCGCGAATATGCCGATAAGCGCCGCGACGACGCCTATCGCGGCGCTCGCGGCGAGCCCCGCCGCTGCCGCTATCGCTATGTCCCTGAACGCACCGGACGCTTTTCCCTTCATACGAGACCTCCGTAGAGCCCCGTCGGAACGCGGGGCGTTTTTGGATAAGTTAAGGGCGGAGGCGTGAGCCTCCGCCCTGTTTCATTATACTTCGCCGGGCAAATGCTGTCAAATGTTATTTCTTACTTGTCGAACAGATGGCAGGCGACGTAGTGCTCCGGCTCGACCTCCTTGAGCTGAGGCGCTTCCTCACGGCACCTGTCGGTGGCGAAGCGGCACCGTCCGCAGAAGCGGCAGCCCTTCGGGGCGTTTATCGGACTCGGGATCTCGCCCTCGAGCTTGATGCGGGTCGTCTGACGCTGACGCTCGACCTCCGGGTCCGGCACCGGCACCGCCGAGAGCAGCGCCTGAGTGTACGGATGCAGCGGGTTCGCGTAGAGGTCTGCCGACTTCGCATGCTCCGCGACGACGCCGAGGTACATGACCGCGATACGGTCGGAGACGTGCTTGACCATCGAGAGGTCGTGCGCGACGAAGAGGTACGTAAGTCCCATCTCGCGCTGGAGCTTTATGAGCAGGTTGACTATCTGCGCCTGAATCGAGACGTCGAGAGCGGAGATAGGCTCGTCGCACATGATGAACTTCGGCTCGACGGCGAGCGCGCGGGCGATGCCGATACGCTGGCGCTGTCCGCCGGAGAACTCGTGAACAAAGCGGTTCGCGTGCTCCTTGTTGAGGCCGACGAGGTCGAGGTAGTGATAGATCTTCTCGGTGCGGTCGGCCTTGTTCGCCGCAAGGTTGTGGATGTCGATGCCCTCGGCGATGATGTCCGCGACGGTCATACGCGGGTCAAGCGAGGCGTAGGGGTCCTGGAATATCATCTGAACGTCCTTGCGGAGCGCCTTGCGGTCGGCACCCTTCTGGGTGTGGACGTCCTTGCCCTCGTAATAGACCTCGCCGCCGGTCTTGTCGTAGAGGCCGATGCAGGTACGGCCGCAGGTCGTCTTGCCGCAGCCGGACTCGCCGACGAGGCCGAGCGTCTCGCCGCGGTAGATGTCGAAGCTGACGTCGTCGACCGCCTTGAGTATCGCGTTTTTGCCGACTTTGAAATATTTCTTGAGATTCTTGACCTCCAGGACCTTATGACTCTTGTCCATTATATCACATCTCCTATCTCAAAGGGCTTCTCGATGCCGGTGCCGTCGAAGGCGTGCTTCGCCTCCGGATGATGGAGCCAGCAGGCGGCCTGATGCGTGTCGCTGAACGTGCTCACGTCGGGAGCTTCGCGCTTGCAGATGTTCATGCAGAACTTGCAGCGCGTGCAGAACGGGCAGCCCTCGGGCGGAGCGATAAGGTCGGGCGGCGTGCCTTCTATCGCGACGAGCTCCTGCTTGTTCTCGAGGTCGAGGCGCGGAACCGCGCCGAGTATCGACCAGGTGTAGGGGTGGCGCGGCTGATAGAATATCTCGTCGCAGAGGCCGCGTTCCACTATCTTGCCGGAGTACATGACGACGATGTGCTTTGCGACGTTCGCGACGACGCCGAGGTCATGCGTGATGAGTATGACCGACGTGCCGTGCTGCTTCTGAAGGTCGCTTATAACGTCGAGTATCTGCGCCTGAATGGTGACGTCGAGCGCCGTGGTGGGCTCGTCGGCTATCAGGAGCTTCGGGTTGCACGCAAACGCCATTGCTATCATGACGCGCTGGCGCATGCCGCCGGAGAACTCATGCGGGTACTGGTCTACGCGCTTCTCCGGTTGCGGAATGCCGACGGCGCGGAGCATCTCGATAGCTTCGGCGCGCGCTTCCTTCTTGCTGATGTTCTTGTGGAGACGCAGGTTCTCCATAATCTGCTTTCCGGCGGTCATCGTCGGATTCAGAGCGGTGAGCGCGTCCTGGAAGATTATCGACGCCTCCGCTCCGCGGTAGGCGGAGAGCTGCTTCTTGTCGTAGGCAAGGATGTTCTCGCCGTTGTAGTAGATGTAGCTCTCGGGCTTGACTTCGCCCGTCGGGCCCTTTATCAGGCCCATGACGGCGCGCATAGTCACCGACTTGCCGCAGCCGGACTCGCCGACTATCGCAAGCGTCTCGCCGCGCTCGACCTCAAAGTCTACGCCGCG
>CANPWY010000164.1 GCA_947585215.1 uncultured Clostridia bacterium | reverse complement strand
GAGATAAAAATCGAAAACCTTGAAGGCGACACGAACCTGCTGAACATCAGGCATGTCTATATAGGGACAACGGATGCCTCAAGCCTGCGAAGCACCGAAGCGGACATTCTGTACGATGCGACGACAGACATCGCGCTTACAGCCGGTTACTACAATGACGGAGAGATTTTAAGCGAGCCGACCGTTCTGAATTCGGTGTATAAACTGGATTCCGACGGAGAGTGGGATTGGTACTCAAATTCGATGTACGCGATGGGGGTTCCGGCTGTGCACGACGGAAGCCCGAATTATCCGGTCCTGCCGAGCGGTGAGTCGGAATTCACGAGACTGACGCTCCCGGTATGCGAGCCGGGCAGGTACAAATGCTGCCTGTACTTCCGCGAGGCCGTGAGCAACGAAAACTTCCACTATGAGACCGGTTTGGAGCGGTACAGCATTTCCTTCGAGTATGAGATACCGGAGGCAAGCGTCAACCGGTTTGACCTGGCTACGCTAACGGTTTTGGAAGGAGGCGAGTCGTATGGGCTGTACGTCGAGCCGACGATACGCGCTAACCGCGGCAAGCCCCCGTATCTCGACCGGGCCGAAGGAAAGCTCGAGATGAAGACGGAGGACGGCTGGGAGGACATTTCAGACCTGCTGAGGCTCTGCCCGGAGTATGATAAGCGGCGGTTTACGGATAATGACGTGGACGGTTTCCTGAGCAAAGACCGCATGTACACGGAACCGCTCGAGCCCGGCGGCGAGTATCGCTTGACGCTCTACTACTACGAAAACGAGGACGGCACGGGCGAGCGGTACGAGCTCACCCTGCACCTGAAGCCGGTGGAGAGGCAGGTGGAGCAGGAGCGCGCGTGAACGTCGGAGCGGTTTCCCGCCGTCATTTCCTCTTTGTATGAAATTGTCTTGACAAGGCATATAATTTGAGTTATAATTATAGCCACGAACAACTATGTTCAGTCGTCACCCGGGGGGAGGGATACAAATGTCGGAAGTACATGTCAAGGAAAACGAGAGTCTTGACAGCGCACTGAAGCGCTTTAAGCGCAGCTGTGCAAAGGCCGGCGTACTCGCCGAGGTGCGTAAGCGTGAGCATTACGAAAGCCCGAGCGTCAAGCGCCGCAAGAAGAGCGAGGCCGCGCGCAAGAACAAGCGTAAATTCCGCTGAAAAGCGAACTCCAAACGGGACGGTTCACGCCGTCCCGTTTTTCGTACCGAAAAACCGTTGATTTTTGCGCGTCGCGGGTATAAAATATAAAAGGAAAGATATATACGTTTGCTCCGAACCCGGGAGCACCGGCCCCGAAAGCGAGGAAAACCGTATGGAATACACAAGAGAATTTGAGTTTAACGGCGTCCGCTACCGCAGCTCGGAAGACTCCGTCGAGCTCAGCCTCAGCGGCGCGGGCAGGTGCCGCGTGGACGCGAAGGACGAGGAAACGGCGGACGCCTTTCGGGACGTGCTGACGGCGCTTCTGCCGAACATTTTCGAGCTTTGCGGAGACAGCGGCGTACCGTACAATTTCATGGCGGTCAAGCCGGACGTCATCACGCAGGTCACAAAGGAAGTGTTCGCGCAGATACTGCCGGAGGACTCGCCCACGCTGATAAGCCTTTCGTTCACGGCGCTCTGCCCGGATGCCGAGAGCGTCAAGCGGCTCATCGAGTCGAAGCGGATGCTCTCGGTTCGCCGTCTTTGCCCGAGGTGCGGCAAGGACATGACCGCCTCGCCCAAGGCGGCGTTCTGTACCGCGTGCGGCACGAAGCTCGGCGCTCCGCCGGAGCCGCCGAAGACGTATTCCGCCGTGGAGGAGTACATACTTACAAACTTCCAGGGGTTCGAGAGGGTGGAGGCGGTCAGCTACTACCGCAGCGCGACCGGCGCGGACGCCAAGACCGCGCGGGAGGCCGTCGCGAATCTCTACAAGCAGAAAAACAAGCAGCGCGGCCTGATAGACACGCTGTACTCGGTGGACGTGACCCCGACCGAGAAGATAGACTATGTGGTGGACGGCATAAACAAGGGCATAAACAAGCTGAAGAGCTTCTTCGGCGGCGGAACGAAACAGTAGGAGGTGTGTCATAGATGCAGGATTACAGCGGTATCACGATGCTGCCGTTCCAGGCTGTCCCGGGTATTGACAACTGGACGTTCCGGCTCTACCTCGAGACCCTCGACAGGGGCGGCGAGAAGCTCCAAAAGCAGCTCGAGGAGCGCTCAAAGAGGCTTGAGGAGCGCAAAAAGCCCGGCAAGCTGTGCTGGATGACCTGCTGGATAGACGACGAGCGCTGTGCGGCGTGCGCCGCCGCGCAGGAGAAGGTCTACAACGGTATAGACGAGGTACACCAGATGGAGAAGGCGCTTATGTATCCCGAGCTGCGGAGCGTGAAGAAGTGCGACAAATGCACCTTCTGCGGCGCGCCCTACGAGCCGGGGGAGACGGTCTGCTCCTACTGCGGCACGGATTACCCCGAGGGCGCGGTGTCGATAGACCTTCCGACAAACCCGGAGGAGCTCAAGCGGCTCATGCGCCGCCGCGCGGTAGAGGTGTGGAGCCTCTATCCGGACGTCATCGTGACGCAGATTAGTCAGCTCCTGAATGACGCCACCGCGGCGGACGACCTTATCTACAGAGTGACCTACGCCATGCTGTCACAGAACCTTGCCGAGTCGTATGCGATGACGCTCGAACAGCTCGAGCACGGCGCGGAGATCAACGCGATGTCGCTTTCGGAGTACATGATGGCGGTAATAAAGGGTCAGGTGGAGGCCGAATCGCTGAAGGTAGTGCAAGCACAGCGGGAGGCGCTGAACAAGCAGCGGCGGGAGGCGATGAACGCACAGCATGAGCGCGAAATGGCCTCCATCGAGCGTCAGAAGCAGGCCAATGCCGATTTCTGGCAGCGGCGGCAGGCAATGCAGAGCGCGCCGCAGTACAGCGGAGGCGCCGGAGGAAGCAGTTCTACCTGTATCGACTGCACCTACTATTCAGCCGGAGCACGCAAGTGTGCTTATTTCAACAAAGACACTACCGCCGGCGACTACTGCAACCGTTTCCACAGAAAATGATGACAGGCGCAAATATGTACGGCGCGGACGGCAGGAGGCTATACCGCGTGGGCGGGCGCACCGTCGTCTGGCTCTTCGATGAGAACGAGAGCGACGCGGCAAAGCTCCCGGCGGACAACCTCTCCATCCTCGACGAGGACGGCGCGGAGGTGTGGAACCTCCGTCAGACGACGGGCAGGGAGGACGTCTGCGTGCTTCTCCGCATAGACGGCGAAGAGATTTGTTTTACGACATTCAACGGATTTTCGGCGCGGGTGGACGTCCGCACTCTCGTTCTCACCCGCCTTCCTTCACAGAAATAGTGCTTTTGAGGTGACAGTATGGGACTTATCAAGGCGTTTACAGACAGCGCGCTCGGCTATATAGGCGACATGTGGGCGGACTACATATACTGCGACGCGCTTCCGGGGGACGTGCTCGTGAGCAAGGGACGCAAGCGCCGCTCCGGCGGCGGCGACCGCGCGAATGAGAACGTGATAACCGAGGGGAGCCGCGTCGCCGTCAACGCGGGTCAGGCGCTCATCGTGGTGGAAAACGGCCGCGTTATCGACTTCACGGCGGAGCCCGGCGGCTACGAGTATCTGAGCACGACCGAGCCCTCGATGTTCCGCGGCGACCTCGGCGCGTCGCTTGACGCGGCGGTGGAGCGGATAAAGGAGAGGGTGAAGTTTGGGGGCATACCCGCAAACGACCAGCGGGTCTACTTCGTCAACACCAAGGAGATACTGGACAACCGCTTCGGCTTCGGCCGCGTGCCCTATCGCGACAGCGAGTTCAATCTTTCGATATACCTTCAGGGCTTCGGGGTGTACAGCTTCCGCGTGACCGACCCGATGGCGTTCTACGAGAACGTGTGCGGCAACGTCGCGGAGAGCTACAACAAGACGGAGCTCAACGCCCAGCTCAAGGCGGAGCTCCAGAACGAGATGCTGCCGATACTCGGCGAGCTCTCCGGGCGCGGACTGCACTACGACCGTCTGCCGCTTGAGAGTGCGGAGATATTGAAGCTGCTCAAGGAGAGGCTCAGCCGCAAGTGGCACGACGAGCGCGGCGTCGAGATAATGACGCTGACGTTCGGGAGCATCCT
>CANPWY010000163.1 GCA_947585215.1 uncultured Clostridia bacterium | reverse complement strand
TTTATCTTCTTTGTGAGATGCGTGCCGAGGTCGACGTCCGCCGGAAGCACGTCGCTCTCCGCGGGTACAAGCAGAACGTCGTCAAAAGTGAGTCCCTCTTTGGCGAACTTGTCCGAGTTTATAAACCCGTTCATTTGCTCTCTCCTTTCCATATTGCCGTTTCCCTCAAGGTGTGGCCTCTTGTTGATTTTAGGAATTGTACCATATAGCAATTTCAAAGTCAAGGACTGTTTGTATTTTTCTGCACTTCGACCCGCTTTTCCCGTAATTCCGCCGACCGATTTAGATAAAATGCAACAGTCCCGGCGCGTTCGCGCCGAGACTGTACCGCTTTTCTATTCGCCTCGCAGAGTTTCGCGCTGAAGGCGCGAAATCACTCCGCGAGATACTTTTTGAGGAACTGCCCGGTGTAGCTCTTGTCGCACGCGGCGACCTCCTCGGGTGTGCCGCAGACGACGATCTCTCCGCCGAGGTCTCCTCCCTCCGGACCGAGGTCGATGATGTAGTCCGCGACCTTTATCACGTCGAGGTTGTGCTCGATGACGACGACCGTGCTCCCCGCGTCGACAAACTTCTGAAGGACGCTTATCAGCCGGTGGACGTCCGCCATGTGAAGACCCGTCGTCGGCTCGTCGAGGATGTATATCGTCTTCTCGTTCGAGCGGCGGGAGAGGTAGGTCGCGAGCTTGACGCGCTGTGCTTCGCCGCCGGAGAGCGTCGTCGACGGCTGGCCGAGCTTGATGTAGCCGAGGCCCACTTCGTAGAGCGTCTGCACCTTCGCCTTGAGGCGGGGCAGGCTGTCAAAGAAGTCAAGCGCCTCCTCGACCGTCATATCGAGCACGTCCGCTATGCTCTTGCCCTTGTACTTCACCTCGAGAGTTTCGCGGTTGTAGCGCTTGCCGTGGCAGACCGAGCAGGGCACGAACACGTCGGGCAGGAAGTGCATCTCTATCTTTACGAGTCCGTCGCCCGCGCACGCCTCACAGCGTCCGCCGCGAGTGTTGAAGCTGAACCGTCCCGGTCCGTAGCCGCGCACCTTCGCGTCCTGAGTGGAGGCAAAGAGGTTGCGGATGTCGTCGAAAAGACCGGTGTAGGTCGCGGGGTTAGAGCGCGGCGTCCGCCCTATCGGGGACTGATCGACGTTTATGACCTTGTCGAGGTTTTCAAGCCCTTCGATGCGGTCATGTCGCCCGAAGGTCGTGTGCGCGCCGTTGAGGTCGCGCGCGAGGCGCTTGTAAAGTATCTCGTTTATGAGCGAGCTCTTGCCGCTGCCGGAGACGCCGGTGACGACCGTGAAGGTTCCGAGCGGTATCTCCACGTCGATGTTTTTCAGATTGTTCTGCTTCGCGCCGCGTATGGTGAGCTTCTTCCCGCTTCCCGGACGGCGCTTCTCGGGTAGGGCGATCTTCCGCTTGCCGGAGAGGTACTGGCCGGTGAGCGAGCGCGGGTTTGCGACGATGTCCTCAAGGCTCCCCGCCGCGATTATCTCGCCGCCGTGGACGCCCGCGCCGGGGCCGACATCAACGATGTAGTCGGCGGCGCGCATGGTGTCCTCGTCGTGCTCGACGACTATCAGCGTGTTGCCGAGGTCGCGGAGCTCCCTCAGCGTCGCGAGCAGCTTGTTGTTGTCCCGCTGGTGAAGACCTATAGACGGCTCGTCGAGGACGTACAGCACGCCTGCGAGCGACGAGCCTATCTGCGTCGCGAGGCGTATCCGCTGAGCCTCGCCGCCGGAAAGCGTCCCCGCGGCGCGGCTGAGCGTCAGATACTCGAGGCCGACCGAGCGCAGGAACCCGAGCCGCGACTTCAGCTCCTTTATTATCTCCCGCGTGACTATCTGCTCCGACTCGCTGAAGCGGAGCGTGTCGATAAACTCGAGCGCCTTCACCACCGAGAAGTCGCAGTAGTCCGCTATGGACATTCCGCCGACGGTTACGGCGAGCGTCTCCTTGCGGAGGCGCTCGCCCTGGCAGTCCGGGCAGGGATGCTCGCTCATGTACTGCTCGATGTCCGCGCGCGACCAGTCGCTCTGCGTCTCCTGATAACGGCGCTCGAGGTTGGGGATAATGCCCTCGAACGCGTGCATATACGTGCCGGCGCGGCCGTCCTTGCCGTACTGCATCTTGAGCTTCTTCGTCGTACCGTGGAGGAGGGCGTGCAACGCCTCCTCCGAGAACTCGGAGAGCGGCGTGTCGAGCGTGAAGCCGTACTCCTCGCCAAGTGCGCGGTAGTTCATCTCCGCCATCGTGCCCGCCGTGGGCTTGCCCCACGCGCGGACGGCTCCCTCGCGGAGCGAGAGCGACATATCCGGGATTATCTTCTCCGGGTCGAGCTCGAGCTTGAAGCCGAGGCCGCCGCAGGTCGGGCAGGCTCCGTAGGGCGTGTTGAAGGAGAACATGCGCGGACTCAGCTCCTCTATCGAGATGCCGCAGTCCTCGCAGGCATAGTTCTGGCTGAACATTATCTCGCGCTTCTCGTCCGGTATGTCGATGAGCACCAGTCCGCCCGCGAGAGCGGACGCGGTCTCCACCGAGTCGGTGACGCGCCGCGCGCCGTCCGCGCGGATGACGAGGCGGTCAATGACTATCTCGATGTTGTGCTTCTTCTGCTTGTCGAGCTTTATCTCCTCGTCGAGCGAGTAGGTGACGCCGTCGACGCGCGCGCGGGCGTAGCCGTTGTGCCGCGCGTCCTCGAAGACGTTCTTGTATTCGCCCTTCCTGCGCCGGACGACCGGCGCGAGCACCTGTATCCTCGTGCCCTCTCCGAGCGCGAGGATCTGGTCGACTATCTGGTCCACCGTCTGCTGCTTTATCTCCTTGCCGCACTTTGGGCAGTGCGGGATGCCCGCGCGCGCCCAGAGCAGACGGAGATAGTCGTATATCTCGGTGACTGTTCCGACGGTCGAGCGCGGGTTCTTCGAGGTGGTCTTCTGGTCTATCGAGATGGCGGGGCTCAGTCCTTCGATGTAGTCCACGTCCGGCTTGTCCATCTGCCCGAGGAACTGCCGCGCGTAGCTCGACAGGCTCTCGACGTAGCGGCGCTGTCCCTCGGCGTATATCGTGTCGAACGCGAGCGAGCTCTTGCCGCTGCCGGATATGCCGGTCATGACGATGAGCTTGTCGCGCGGCAGCTCGAGCGAGACGTTCTTGAGGTTGTTGACCCTCGCGCCCTGTATTATCAGCTTATTTTGCATATCCTTTTCTACCCCGTTTCCTTCCGTCCGACGCGGGCTTTGTCCCGCCCGCCGGCTTTCTCTTAGGCGCGGCGGACGGCGTGTCGCTCCCGCCTCCCCGCAGCTTTATTATCCTGTCCCTGAGAACCGCAGCATACTCGAACTCGAGCATCCGGCTTGCCTCGCGCATCTGCTTTTCGAGCTGTGCGATGAGCTCGGCGCGTTCGCCCGAGGTCATGCGCATCTCGCCCTCGTCGCGCTCCTCCTCCGCGGCCCTCGCTATGTCGATGAGCTCGCGGACGTCCTTGCGTATCGTCTTCGGGACGATGCCGTGCTCCTCGTTGAACTTCATCTGTATCTCGCGGCGGCGGTTCGTCTCGGAGATGGCTCTGTGCATCGAGTCGGTGACGGTGTCCGCATACATTATCACCTTGCCCTCCGCGTTCCGCGCCGCGCGGCCTATCGTCTGGATGAGAGAGGTCTCGTTTCTGAGGAAGCCCTCCTTGTCCGCGTCGAGTATCGCAACAAGCGATACCTCCGGGATGTCCAGCCCCTCGCGCAGGAGGTTTATTCCCACGAGAACGTCGAACTCGCCCGCGCGGAGGTCGCGGATTATCTCCGCGCGCTCGAGCGTCTCCACCGCATGGTGCATGTACCGCACGCGGATACCCACGCCGCGCAGGTGGGTCGTTAGATCCTCCGCCATCTTCTTTGTGAGCGTCGTGACAAGCACGCGCTCGTTCTTCTCCGCGCGCTCGTTTATCTCCCCTATCAGGTCGTCTATCTGTCCGTCGACCGGCCGCACCTCCACCTCCGGGTCAACGAGCCCGGTGGGACGAATGACCTGCTCGACTATCTGCCCCGACCGCTCGCGCTCGTACTGCGAGGGCGTCGCGGAGACGTATATCACCTGATTCAGCTTCTCGCGGAACTCGTCGAAGTTCAGCGGACGGTTGTCGAGCGCGGACGGCAGGCGGAAGCCGTACTCCACGAGCGAGGTCTTTCGCGCGCGGTCGCCGTTGAACATCCCGCGCACCTGCGGGAGGGTGACGTGGCTCTCGTC
>CANPWY010000162.1 GCA_947585215.1 uncultured Clostridia bacterium | reverse complement strand
AATAGACAGGTATAAAAGGGAAGGAGTGGTTCCGGATGGAATTGAAATACAAGCGCGTGCTCCTCAAGGTCTCCGGCGAGGCGCTCGCGGGCAGTAAGCACTTCGGTCTTGACATCGACGTCATTCGTTCGGTGTGCTCGGTCATAAAGAAGTGCGTGGACGCGGGCGCGGAGATAGGCATTGTCGTCGGCGGAGGGAACTTCTGGCGCGGCGTCAAGGACGGCGGGGGAAAGATCGAGCGCACCCGCGCCGACCACATGGGAATGCTCGCGACCTCTATAAACGCGCTCGCCCTTGCGGACGCGCTCGAGAAGATGTCGGTGGACGTCCGCGTCCAGACCGCCATCGAGATGCGCGCCATAGCCGAGCCCTACGTCCGCCTGCGCGCCTGCCGCCATCTCGAGAAGGGCAGGGTCGTCATCTTCGGATGCGGCACCGGCAATCCGTACTTCTCCACCGACACGGCGGCAATACTCCGTGCGGCGGAGATAGACGCGGACATAGTCCTGCTCGCGAAGAATGTCGACGGCGTGTATGACTCCGACCCCGCGAAGAACCCGGACGCGCACCGCTACGAGGCGCTGAGCTACGACGAAATGCTTCAGAAGCACCTCCTCGCGATGGACCTCACCGCGACGTCGCTCTCGATGGACAACAGCATACCCGTCCTTCTCTTCGCGCTCTCCGACCCGGAAAATATCTACCGCGCCCTTACGGGCGAGAAGGTCGGCACCCTCGTCACCGGAAGCATAGACTGAAAAGCGATAAAGCTTTGAGTAATAAATTTTATTAAAAATAAGAAAGGGGACTATAAAAATGGCAGCAGATCAGATTTATCAGGACAAGATGGATAAGAGCATAAAGGCGTTTTCGGACAACCTCGGAAGCGTCCGCGCGGGGCGCGCGAACCCGTCCGTCCTCGACAGAATAACCATCGACTACTACGGAACGGCGACCCCGCTCCAGCAGGTCGGCACCATCTCCACGCCCGACCCGCGCACCATCATGATACAGCCGTGGGACAACTCGATACTCAAGAAGATAGAGAAGGCTATACAGACAAGCGACCTCGGCATCAACCCGCAGAATGACGGCAAGGTCATACGCCTCGCCTTCCCGCAGCTCACCGAGGAGCGCCGCAAGGAGCTCACGAAGCTCGTCCGAAAGTACGCGGAGGAGGCGAAGGTCGCCGTCCGCAATATCCGCCGCGACGCCATGGACGACTACAAGAAGCAGGAGAAGAAGGGCGAGATAACCGAGGACGATCTCAAGCGCCTTGAGAAGGACCTTCAGGACCTCACCGACAAGAAGACGGCGGAGATCGACAAGATAACCGCCGAGAAGGAGAAGGAGCTGCTCACCGTCTGATGCGGTTTTTCGGCAGGAAGAAAAAGCACGGCGCGCCCGCGTCGGTGCCGGAGCACATAGCCATTATCCTCGACGGCAACGGGCGGTGGGCGCGAAAGCGCGGAATGCCTCGCACGGCGGGGCACGCGGCGGGCGCGGAGACCTTCCGCAGAGTCGCGACCTACTGCCGCGACATCGGCGTGAAGTATCTCACGGCGTATGCCTTTTCCACCGAGAACTGGCGCCGTCCGCCGGAGGAAGTGGCGGAGATATGGCACCTCCTGCGCGAGTACCTCGACGAGACGTATGAGCGCATGGAGCGTGACCGCGTGAAGGTGCGCATACTCGGCGGACGCGAGGAAATGCCGGAGGACGTGCGCGAGCTGCTCGCCAAAATAGACGAGAAGAGCCGTCACATAGACGGCATCACGCTCTGCCTCTGCATCAACTACGGCTCGCGGGACGAGATAACGCGCGCGGCGCGCCTCCTTGCGGAGGACGCCGCCGCAGGGAAAATTTCGCCGGAGGAGATAACCGAGGACTCGATAGCGAGCCGCCTCTACTCCGCCGGCATCCCCGACCCGGACCTCATAATACGTCCGAGCGGGGAGGTGCGCCTTTCAAACTTCCTGCTTTGGCAGTGCGCTTATTCCGAGCTGTATTTTACCGATACCCTCTGGCCGGACTTCGGCGAGGAGGAGATCGACCGCGCGGTGGCCGAGTACAACCGCCGCGACCGCCGCTACGGCGGCGTGAAGGGCTGACGGCCCCGCGCCGTTCCCTTAAAGCCCGCTGAGGACGGCGTCCGCGGCGGATTCTGGAGGTTTCACAGTATGTTCCTGCGAACGCTGGGAGGCGGGATATTGCTCGCCGTCCTGTTGGGAGTGATATTCTTTGCTCCGCCGTGGGCTCTGCCGCTCGTGATAGGGCTGATGAGCTCGGTCGCGGCGCATGAGCTGCTGTATGCCACCGGATTCGTGCGCCAAAACAAGCGCATTGTCGCCTACGCCATGGCCGCCGCACTGCTCGTGCCGATATGGGTCTATTTCGGCTCGGGCGACTGGGGCGTGGTGCTCGGAGTTGCGGTCTACACGCTCCTGCTGTTTATGGAGACGCTCTCCGCCGCGCCGGACTCGACGTTTGACAAGCTCTGCATAGCGTTTTTCGGCGGAATAGTCATACCCTACCTGCTGAGCTCCATCATGCGGATAATCGTCATAGCGGACGACCCAAAGCTTGTCGGACGGCTGCTGCTTCTCTACCCGCTGCTCGGCGCGTGGGGCTCGGACGTGTTCGCGTACCTCGGCGGAAGGGCGTTCGGACGGCACAAGCTCGCCCCGGACATAAGCCCGAAAAAGACGGTCGAGGGCTCGGTGGCGGGATTCGTCATGGCGCCGGTCATACTCGTGCTGTACACGCTCCTGCTCGACTTTGTGATAATACCCGATTTCAGATTCAACTACGGCTCGGCGATACTGCTCGGCGTCGCGAGCGCCTTCTGCGGGCAGATAGGCGACCTCGCGCTCTCGAGCGTCAAGCGTCAGGCCGGCATAAAGGACTTCGGAAAGCTCATCCCGGGACACGGGGGAATACTCGACCGGTTCGACAGCGTACTCTTTACCGCGCCGGTGGTCGAGCTGCTTCTCGCGGCGTTCCCGATAATCATGTAACTCCCGACGCCGAGACCTTGAGGCGCGCCGAAGGGCGCGCCCTTCCATGTACGGATATATCCGCCGGCGGACGGGAACGGAAGGCACACTATGCTGAAAACACTTACACTGCTCGGCAGCACGGGTTCAATAGGAAAAAACGCGGTGAAGGCGGCGCGGCGACTCGGCCTTGAGGTGCGGGCGCTCGCGGCCTACCGCAGTGTGAGAGAGATGGAGACCGAGGCGCGGGAGTTTCTCCCGCGCGTCGCGGCGCTATACGACATAGACGCGGCGCGCGACCTCCGCGCGCGCCTTGCCGACACAC
Source organism: uncultured Clostridia bacterium (assembly GCA_947585215.1). GTDB lineage: Bacteria > Bacillota > Clostridia > Oscillospirales > JAAYOS01 > CANRIN01. The sequence continues at coordinate 925 of CANPWY010000162.1, read as the reverse complement.
CGGTGAAGGTCGTGGGCGGCGAGGAGGGCGTCCTCGAGGCGGCGTCCGTCGAGGCCGACTGCTGTCTCAACGCGATAGTCGGCGTCGCGGGGCTCCGACCTACGCTCGCAGCGCTCGGTGCTGTGAAGCGCCTCGCGCTCGCAAACAAGGAGACGCTCGTCTGCGCCGGGAGCGGCGTGCTCCGCGCCGCGCGCGAGCGGGGAGTGGAGATAATACCCGTGGACTCGGAGCACTCCGCGATATTCCAGTGCCTTCAGGGCGCGCCGCGCCCGAGGAGGATAATCCTCACCGCGTCCGGCGGACCGTTCTTCGGCAGGACTGCGGAGGAGTTGGAGGGCGTCACCGTCGCGGACGCGCTGGCGCACCCGAACTGGTCGATGGGCGCGAAGATAACCGTCGACAGCGCGACGCTCATGAACAAGGGTCTCGAGCTCATAGAGGCGATGCACCTTTTCGGCGTGAAGAGGGAGAATATCAAGATAATCGTCCAGCGGGAGAGCATAATACATTCGGCGGTGGAATTTGAGGACGGCGCGGTCGTGGCACAGCTCGGAATACCGGATATGTCGATACCGATACAGTACGCGTTCACCTATCCCGAGCGCGCGGGCACCGAGACTCCGCCGCTCGAGCTCGAAAAAATCGGTTCGCTGAGCTTTTCCGTGCCGGACAGGAATACATTTAAGTGTCTTGCGCTCGCGGAGCGGGCGGCGGACGCAGGCGGCGCGGCATGCGCCGCGCTGAACGCAGCAAACGAGGTCGCCGTGGAGAGGTTCCTCGCGGGCGAACTGAGCTTTCCCGGCATAGCCGAGACGGTCGAACGCCTCTCCGAGGGATACTCGGGGGATGCCTCGCCCGAGCGCGCTCTTGAGATAGACGCCGAGGTCCGCAGCCGTGCGGCCGGCGGTAGGGGGTAATCTTATAG
>CANPWY010000161.1 GCA_947585215.1 uncultured Clostridia bacterium | reverse complement strand
TGGCGGGACGTCAGCACCTTCTCGACCGGCGCGGAACCGCGCCGCGCGGTCGTCGTCGCCTACACCCCCGGCGGCGGAAAGGGCGAGAAGCGCGAGAGGAACGACCGCCGCGACGACCGCGACCGCAGGGACCGCCGCGACCGTCCGCGCCGCGACTCCGCGCCCGCACAGCCGCGTCCCAAGAGCGAACCCCTGCCCGAGCAGGTCTGGGAGTAATTCTCACGGGGAACAGTTCGCGGGTAAAACCCGCGAACTGTTCCCCGTGAGGCCGCCGGACAGAGCGGAGCTCTGCCGGCGGCAACGCTACGCTACGCGCCGAGTTTTCCGCCTTCGGCGGAAAATCGACGCACGCTCCGCGAGAGGTGTAAATTTCGCCGTACACGCCGCCGAAATTTACGGATTTGAACTTATTTCGCGCCAAAGGTGCGAAACTCTGCGAGGCTTTCGGTGGGACGTTGGCGCGCAGTTCTGTGGGGCTTATTTGAGAGTCGAAGCGGAGCCCCGTGCGGGCTCCGCTTTTTCACAGTCAACACTTATGGGAGGAACGAAAAATGGCACTTGTCAACATGAACTTTCAGAGTCAGTACCTCGGCGTCAACCACGAGATAAGCATCATCCTGCCCGACCGCCCGTGGCAGACGGACGCTAAGGACTTCTACACCTCCGGCAAGAAGTACCCCGTCCTCTACCTGCTGCACGGCACCTTCGGAGACCACACCGACTGGATACGCAAGTCGAACATTGAGCTCTACGCCTGCGAGAACGACCTCATCGTCGTCATGCCGAGCGGCCTCAACGCCAACTACTCCAACTGGCCGACCTTCGCCCTCGGCTACGATATGTACTCCTATCTCACCGAGGAGCTTATGCCGATGATAGAGAACTGGTTCCCCGCGAGCAATAAGCGCGAGGACACTTTCATCGCCGGTCTCTCGATGGGCGGCGGCGGAGCGATACTCTACGCCGCTCAGCACCCCGAGAAGTTCGGCGGATGCGCCGTCCTCTCCTCCGCGCCGCGCAATATCGAGAAGTATCGCGAGATAGACATAACGACGCTTGACAAGCGCACGCAGAACGCCATAGCGAACGCCGGCGGCCTCGATGAGTACATCAACTCTGTCTCAAACAGCTGGCGTGCCGTCACCGAGCTTGCGGGCACCGGCAAGCTGCCGAAGCTCTACTTCGCGTGCGGGCTTGACGACATGCTCCTGCCCGTCTACACGACCTTCAAGGAGCACGCCCTGAAGATAGGCCTCGATGCGAAGTTCGAGGAGTTCGAGGGCTACAAGCACGAGTGGCGTTTCTGGGACCTCACGATACAGCGCGCCCTCGCGTACTTCGGGTTCTCCTCCCACGACTGCGGCAATCCGTTCTGATTTTACCGCCGCGCAAAGCTTTCAGGCGCATTTCGCCTTCCCAGCCGAACCACAGACAGTTCTTCGACCGCCGCGATTTGTGCCCAAGCTTCGGGCACAAATCTTTTTTGTCCGTGTTTTATCTTTCGCTTTTGATCATCATATATACGAATCTAGAGGTGTTCGCCTATGAAGAAATCGACAGGCAAGCTGCTTATGATAACCGGCGCGGTGATAGGCGCGTCCGCCGTCGCGGCGGCGACGTCGTTTGCCGCAACAAAATATCTCATGAAGGTCGCGCTCGACCGCGAAGCGCCGAAGGCTCCGAAGGGCGCCGACCGCCTCATCGCCGGCAGTATGGAGGACAACGCCTTCCTCGCCGAGCTCACAAACGCCGGGGAACGTCTCCGCACTCGGGAGCACGAGATCGTCGAGATAACCGCGCACGACGGCACTATGCTCATCGGCCACTGGATGCCCTGCGCCTTCCCCAAGCGCATATTGATAGCAATGCACGGCTGGCGCTCCTCGTGGTACCACGACTTTGGCACCGTGGCCGACTTCTGGCGGGAAAACGGGTGCAGTGTTCTCTACGCGGAGGAGCGCGGTCAGGGCGGCAGCGGCGGCGACTACATGGGCTTCGGCCTCACCGAGCGCTACGACTGCCTCGACTGGGTGAACTGGGTAAACGGACGCTTCGGCACGGAGCTCCCGATATACCTCTGCGGCGTGTCGATGGGCGCGGCGGCCGTGCTGATGGCGGCGGGGCTCGACCTGCCTGAAAACGTCCACGGCATCGGCGCGGACTGCGGCTTCACCTCGCCGGACGCGATATGGCGCCACATTGCAAACGACAACCTGCACATCTCTTTCGGTCTACGCGGAAAGATAGCGGACGAGATCTGCCGCCGCATGATAGACTACGGCTCCGGCGACTATTCGACTGTCGAAGCTCTGAAAAACACCACCGTCCCGGTACTGCTGATACACGGCACCGACGACACGTTCGTCCCCGTCGAGATGACCTACGAGAACTACAAGGCGTGTGTCTCCCCGAAGAAGCTCTTCATCGTCCCCGGCGCGGACCACGGCATGAGCCACTTCGTCGACCCCGAGGGCTACGAAGCGGCGACGAAGGACTTCTGGCGCGAGTTTGACGGCTACACCCGCCCCGTCCGCACGGAGGACACGGAGGAATAGTATGGCAGGAAAGACGATGAACATACTCGTCACGCTTGACGAGAACTACATCCCCCGCCTCAATGTGATGCTTTTCACGCTCCTCCGCTCCAACCCGGAATATTCGTTTGACGTCTACCTCCTCCACTCCGGCATACGCGAGAGCGCGCTCTGCTCCACCGTGGAGGTGCTCGGCGGAGCGGGACGTCTCATCCCCACCGAGGCGAGCGGCCTCGCCCTCGAGGACGCGCCGACGACCTCGCGCTATCCCAAGGAGATATACTTCCGCATCTTCGCCGCGCGCTTCCTTCCGGACACGCTCGACCGCGTGCTCTACCTCGACCCCGACCTCGTCGTCGCGGGCTCGCTTGCGGAGCTGTACGACATGCCGATGGAGAACTACTTCTTCGCGGCGGCAAGCCACACCGGCAATCTGCTCCGGAGGATGAACACGCTCCGCCTCGACATGGACGAGGAGAGCCCCTACATAAACTCCGGCGTGATGCTGATGAACCTTGCTCTCCTGCGCCGCGAGCAGAACTACGAGGACGTGTTCGACTTCATCGAGCGGCACAAGAGCATCCTCGTTCTGCCCGACCAGGACATCATCAGCGGCCTCTACGGAAGCCGCATATACTCGCTCGACCCCTTCCGCTACAACATGACCGAGCGGCTGTTTCTTTTGCACTCGCCGTTCGAGCGCGACCTCGACCTCGACTGGGTGCGGAAAAACTCGCTCATCATCCACTACTGCGGCCGCAACAAGCCGTGGAAGGAGAACTACTTCGGCGAGCTTGACGTGTTCTACCGCGAGGCGGAGGACCTTCTCCGTGCGGAGCACCCGTCGGCGCTCGGGTAGTCCGCGCTTCCCACGCCGCGTCCCGACAGGCCGCCGGTTTCCCGGAACATAAAAATTCGCCGCTTTCGCGGCGAATTTTTCGTTGTCTCAAATCTGTTTGTCGTATGCGACGCGCGGACTTCCCGAGTAGTAACATATCCCGCACTCGCGGAAGCCGTTCTTTTCGAGGATGTGGCGCATCCTCGCGTTTTGCAACCCAGTGTCTATCCTGAAAGCGTGAACGCCGCGCCCGCGGCAAACTTCCTCCGCAAGACTCAGCGCGGCGGAGGCAAGCCCCATCCCCCGGAACCTCGCGGAGACGGCCATGCGGTGTACTACGGCGTACCGCCCTTGCGTGTGCCACTCCCCCTCGAGTGCGTCGTAGGCGGGCTCCCCGTCAAACGAGAGGCAGAGATACCCCGCGAGAGTTCCGTCCGCCGTGAGCGCGTATCCGTGCCCGGACGCTATGTCCGAACGCACCGAGCCAATGTTCGGGGTGTCGTCCGTCCACTGGACGAAGCCCTGCGCGCGCTGGAACGCGCGCCCGTCGTCGATGATCGCGGCGTACTCCGCCGCCCTCTCCGCCTCCGCCGGGACAAGGCGGATATCGCCCGCGCTCATTCGAGCGCGAGCGTCATCACGGTCTCGCCCGTGAGCTTCTTTATCTCGAACTTCTCCCCGTCGTAGACGGCGTAGCTGCCGTAGTCGCAGTCCTTCGGCACCGAGGTCGAGCCGGGATTGACGAGATAGCCGCCGTTTTCGAGCTTCTTTGCCGCCTTGACGTGGGTGTGGCCGTGCAGGAGCACGTCGCCCGCCTTCATCGGCGGAAGATACATCTCGTTGAAGATGTGCCCGTGCGTGAGGAAGAGCGTCCGCTTCGGCTCGGAGATCATCGTGAACCCGCC
>CANPWY010000160.1 GCA_947585215.1 uncultured Clostridia bacterium | reverse complement strand
CCCCGTGACGGTCATCTGTCTCGAACGGCGGTCGCCCGCCGCCTCATGCCATCTTTCCGGGGTAGCCGGGCCGGTTCAAGCCCCCGATTCGATGTTGCTCCGGATAGAGTTTACAGCGCCCCGACGTCACCGCCGGGGCGGGTGAGCTCTTGCCTCGCCTTTCCACCCTTACTCGTCGGAACAAGCTGCGCTGCCATCGCTTCGCCGCGCTGTGTGCCACAGCCGCGGCAAAGCTCAAGCGCTCCGCTGTTCCTCCTCGCCCCACAAAATCTGCGATTTTGCGGGGACCCCAATGATTCGGTCAAGCGGCGCCTGACAACGCCGCTTGCTCCGACGAGCGGTATATCTCTGTTGCACTTGTCCTGGGGTCGCCCCCGGCGGACGTTATCCGCTATCCTGCCCTGCGGAGCCCGGACTTTCCTCACGGTTTCCCGCGCGACCGTCCGGCTTGCTCAATGGAAATGATAGCATAAAAAAAGCCGGAGGTCAAGGCTTGCATTCGCGCATACGGGGGTATACAATGTAAAAGAATACCGGCGCGGGCGCGCGCCGGTCCCGCACCATATAATAAAACGGCTTATCTGCCGATTTCGGTATCATCACACCGCAAAGCGCGGGATGGGAGAGATAACTTTGACTTATTCCGATTTTCTTGAGAGGCACCGTGGGAAGAAGACCGCCGTGTGCGGCGTGGGCGTTTCCAACCTCCCGCTGATACGTCTGCTCCGCGCGCACGGCTTCGAGGTCGAGGCACGCGACCGCAAGAGCGCGGAAGCGCTCGGCGAGGCGGGGCGGGAGCTTCAGCGCCTCGGCGTCCCGCTCGTGAGCGGGGACGGATACCTCGACGGTATAGACGCGGACTTCATCTATCGCTCGCCGGGGATACGCCCGGACGTGCCAGGTTTCCTCGAGGCCGTGGCGCGCGGCGCCGTCCTCACAAGCGAGATGGAGGCGTTCTTCGAGGTCTGCCCCGCGCGGATAATCGCCGTCACCGGCTCGGAGGGAAAGACCACCACCTCGACCGTTACCGCGCGGATACTCGAGCGCGCGGGGAAGCGCGTGTTCCTCGGCGGCAACATCGGCACGCCGCTTCTCGACCGCGTCCCGGAGATGACGGATGGGGACGTCTGCGTCGTCGAGCTTTCGAGCTTCCAGCTCATGACCATGACGCGGTGCGCGGGGACGGCGATAGTCACAAACGTCACCCCGAATCACCTAGACGTCCACCGCTCGATGGAGGAGTACATTGACGCAAAAAAGCGAGTGTTCCTCGCCCAGACGAAGAACGACCGGGTCGTGCTGAACCTCGATAACGAGATAACCCGTTCCTTTGCCGCAGAGGCCGCGGGAGAGGTGAAGCTCTTCTCGCTCGAGCGTCCGGTGGAGAACGGGGCATACTTTGACGGGGAGTGGCTCGTCGCGGTGTCGCACGGCGCGGAGCGGAGAGTCGTGCGCGCGGAGGAGGTGCGCGTGCCGGGTATGCACAACGTCGCAAACTACCTCGCGGCGATATGCGCCCTCGACGGCGCGGTCGACCTGTCCGCCGTCGCGGACGAGGCGCGGGAATTCGGCGGCGTGGAGCACAGGATAGAGTTCGTGCGCGAGCTGCACGGCGTCCGCTACTACAACGACTCGATAGCCTCGAGCCCCACCCGCACTATAGCGGGACTGCGCTCCTTTAAGGAGAAGGTCGTGCTCATCGCCGGCGGCTACGACAAGCATATCCCGTTCGAGCCGCTCGCGAGGGAACTGCCGGAGCACGTCGCGGTACTCGTGCTCGTCGGCGCGACGTCTGACAAGATAGAGGCCGCTGCGCGCGCGGTGGGGGGCTGCCCGCCGATAGTCCGCGCGGAGAGCTTTGAGGACGCCGTCCTCAAGGCAAAGTCGCTCGCGGAGCCGTGCGGCGTCGTACTGCTGAGCCCTGCGTGCGCGAGCTTTGACCTCTTCCGCAACTTCGAGGAGCGCGGGAACCTCTTCAAGAGCATCGTCTGCGGCCTCGAGTGAGCGGGGACGCGGAAGGTCATACATTTTTAATAATATTTGTTCTCCCGAAATCTTGCCATTGTTTTTGTTTTGATGTAAAATACAATGTTAGTAGTGTCGTTTCGTAAAGGCGCGAAACTGAACATAGGAGGTAGAGTGAGTAATGGACGTAGTAAAGACGCTTGAAGAGCTCACCGGCATGCACGGGCCGAGCGGCTTCGAGCACAAGGTCGCGGCACGGGTCGCCGAGCTGATGAAGCCGCTCTGCGACGAGGTCGAGACCGACTCGCTTCTGAACGTCCGGGGGATAAAGCACTCCGCGAACCCGAACGCGCCGAAGCTGCTTGTCTCCGCGCACATGGACGAGATCGGCTTCATGGTAACGAAGATAGAGGACGGGTTCCTCCGCTTCCGCACGATAGGCGGCATCGACCCGCGAGTCCTGCCCGCGCGCGAGGTGGAGGTCATGACCGAGCCGCCGCTGCACGGCGTCATCACGAGCGTTCCGCCGCATCTCCAGACCGGCGACGCCGCAAAGACCGCCTTCGACATCAGCCAGCTCTGCATCGATGTCGGTCTCTCGGACGAGCGTGCAAAGGAACTCATAGAGGTCGGCACCCCCGTCGTGTACAGCGAGAAGGCGATGGTGCTCGGCGGAAAGTATTACTCGAGCAAGACCATCGACGACCGCGGATGCGTCGTGATGATGCTCCGCGTGCTCGAGCTCGTGAAGGACAAGGAGCTCCCGGTCGAGCTCGTCATGCAGGCCTCCACGCAGGAGGAGATAGGCTCTAAGGGCGCGCAGGTCGGTGCCTACGGAGAGGCTCCGACGTGGGCTATCGCCGCCGACGTCACCCACGCCGTCACGCCGGACGCGCCGAACGTCACGGTGAAGTTCGGCAAGGGCGTTCCGGTCTGCACCGGCCCGAACGCGACGCGCAAGCTCGCAAAGCGCCTCGCCGCCATAGCGGACGAGATAGGCGTCGGCGTTCAGCTTGAGGTCACGCCGAGCCACACCGGCACCGACGCATGGCCGATGCAGGTCGCGGGCATGGGATGCGCGAGCGGCGTCATCTCTCTCCCGCTCCGCTACATGCACACCCCGATAGAGGAGATCTGCCTTGACGACCTCGAGGCGGGCGCGAAGCTCATCGCGGAATTTGCGGAAGACCCTTACGGCAAGGAGGGCAAATAAGATGCTTGAACTTGTAAAGAAGCTGTGTACTCTCGACGGCGTCTCGAGCTTTGAGGACGAGGTGCGCGATTTCATCCGCGCGCGCGTCGAGGCGAAGGGCTGTGAAGCCTTTGAGGACGCCATGGGCAACCTCATCGTCCACCGCCCGGGCAAGGAAGCAAAACAGCGCGTGATGTTTGCCGCGCACATGGACGAGGTCGGATTCATCATCACCGACATCACCGAGCAGGGCTACCTGAAATTCGCGCCGGTGGGCAGCATCGACACCCGCGTCATTATCGGCAAGCGCGTGACCGTCGGCGAAAAGAGGACGCCGGGCGTCATCGGCATCAAGGCCGTGCACCTCGTGAACCGGGAGGCGCGCAAGGTCGTGCCGAAGCCGGACGACATGTATATCGACATCGGCGCAGACTCGAAGGAGGAGGCGCAAAAGCTCACCGAGCAGGGCGACTACGCCGCGTTTGACAGCATGCCCGTCGAATTCGGAGACGGTATGCTCAAGGCCCGTGCGATAGACGACCGCATCGGCTGTGCGACTCTGCTCCGCCTCATCGAGGAGGGTCCGGATGTCGACGCGTGGTACGCCTTCACCGTCCAGGAGGAGGTCGGCACCCGCGGAGCCGGTCCCGCGTCCTTCCGCGTCCGCCCGGACACCGCGATAGTCATCGAGGGCACGGCCGCGGGCGACATCCCGGAGGCCGCCGAGCACGAGAAGGTCTGCCGTCCCGGCAAGGGCGCGGTGCTCCCGTTTATGGACAACTCCGCCATATATCCCGTGGAGCTGTTCGAGGAGCTGAAGGGCATAGCCGAAAAGAGCGGCATAAACTATCAGGTAAAGGAATACGTCTCGGGCGGCACCGACGCGGGCGCGATACAGCGCGCTCACGCGGGCACGAGGGTCGCGAACGTGAGCGCCGCGGTGCGCTACATCCACTCGCCCTCCTGCGTTGCGAGCATCAAGGATTTTGAGGACATCTACCGGCTTGCCGCCGAGTATTTGAAAGGTCAGGTGAAGTAAAATGACTAAGTTTGATACCATAGAGACCATGAAGAAGGTCAACAGCGTAGTCGCTCCCTCCGGCCATGAGACGCCGGTGGCGGAGATATT
>CANPWY010000159.1 GCA_947585215.1 uncultured Clostridia bacterium | reverse complement strand
TTGGAAAACACGAATACAAGCTATGAATTACGACTTGGGAAAACAACTTTTATCGTTTGCGTAAAACAGGCTGAAACAGCGAAAAAACCGCTTGAAAAGGCGCTTTTTGACCTCTGTAAGCGTGAGGTTTTGGGCGGTACTTCCACCGCCCAAAAATTTAATTTAGACAATCTCGCAAAAACCTCTTGACAAACCGTTCCCCGAGGGCGATGCACTTCTCGTAGCTGTCCGCGTCGGTGAAGAGACGCGGGAAATCGTCGATGCAGTCGTCGATATTCGAACCTGTCTGTCCGCCCGGCGCGCCGTGCAGGTCGAGGAAGGCATAGACCTTCGCCTCCTCGCACCAGTCGAGGAGGTCGTCTATCAGCCGGAAGCCGTCCTCAAGGAAGGTAATTCCCGGCTCGTCCGCCATAAATACCCGCCAGTTCATCGGCACGCGGACGGAATTATAGCCGAGCTCCGCCATGCGGAGGATGTCCTCCCGGCGTATGTAGTTTTTACGGAAGCGCGGCCAGAAGGATGCGGCGTAGTCGCTCCCCGCGAGCTCGCGGACGACCGCCTCGATCCGTCTCGGACGGTCAGCGCGCCGTCCCGCGCGCCACATATACCCCTCGCAGAGGAGCCAGTTGCCGAGACCCCAGCCGCTGAGAAGTATCGGCTCGCCCGCGCCGTTCATCACCCTGCGCCCGTCTGCGCGGAGGAAGCCGTTAACGCGGTCGCGCGAAAGCATTTCGGTTACAGTCATCGTATCTCCCTCCCTCTCAGAGCCCGAACATCGTCCGGCAGATACGCCGGCCGGTCTCGGTGCGGAATATCTTCCCGTACACCGACTCCACTGCCTCGCGCGGCGACGAGTCCTCAAAGAGGTTTACGAGGAAGTCCGCCTCGACGAGGATGCGGTAGTCCGCGGCGTCGATGTTGTCGTAGGTGTGGTGGTGCGCGACGAGCCACGCCGCGCGCTCCGCCGTCTCCGCGTCGAAGCCGCAGTCAAGGAGCATCTTCCTTGCCGGCTCTGCGCCGAGTGCTTCCTGATACTTGCCGGCAGAGCTGCCGTACTTCTCGAGCGCGGGCTTTATGCCAATGTCGTGGACATATGCCGCCGCCTCGAGCGTGTTCTGCTCCTCCGGGGAAAGTCCCTCTCCCCGCCCGATGAGCGCGGCGAAGGCGTGTACCTTCAAAAAGTGCTGTATCCTTTGCGGACACCCCGCCTCGTACTCGGTCATGGCGAGGCAAAGTCTGTCAAGTCCGGTCATATAGACCCCTCCTTTACTCTATCTCAAACTCCGGGTGATTGAGCATACTCGTTATGCAGTGCGCTATAGTCTCCGGCTCCTCGCGGCACCCGCCGTCGAGCCACAGAGAGATGACCGCGATGAACCCCTCCTTGAAAAACTCGAAGTAGTAGGCGGTCTCGATGTCTGCGACGCCGAGCTGTTTCATCATCGGCCTGACGAACTGCTCGAGGAGCTGCCCGAAGCCCCAGTCGATGTTCCGCCTCCCCACGCTCTGACGCAGGTACGCGCGGTAGAAGCTGCGGTTCTCCTTCAGGTGGCCGAGTATGGCCACGAGGTAATCGTTGGAAAAGTAGGACTTTCCGTCCTCGTACACTTCCGCGACCTTCTCGAAGATGTCCTTGCCTGTCTCCCGCTCTATCTCGTCCATCAGCTCCGCCACGCTGTCGTAGTGGCTGTAAAAGGTGGAGCGGTTGACTTCGGCCTCGTCGCAGAGGGCGCTCACGGTGACGTCGAGAATGTCGTCCCGCGCGAGCATTTCCAGCAGCGCCAGCTTGAGGCGCTCGCGCGTCTCCCGAGCGCGGCGGTTGTTCTTCGTGTTCATGCCTCACCTCCGTAAATACGACGCATATCGCGACGGTCGCTGCGGTGTTTTTCTCTGATCCAATTATACTATACTCGGGGCGAAACGACAAGCGTCGCGATAATAAAACGTGAAAAATCGGAACAGGCAGATGCCTGTTCCGATTATTTTTATTGACCCGCTAGTTCCTTTATAAGCGCTGAGATCATATTCAACTGTCTGTCGTTCAGGCGCTTCAGGTTTTCGGTTATTTCGTTCAACCGTGACGGATTGCCGCTGTCCGTATCGAAAAACTCACCCGGCGTTATTCCGAGATACTCGCAGATATAGAAAACTCCGATAAGCGACGGCATAGACTTTCCCGATTCAATGTTGTTGATGTATCCCGGGTTTTGCCCCATCGACAGGCTCATATCCCGCGCAGACACTCCCTTTTTCTCGCGAAGCTGTGCAAGTCTCAGCGAAAAGTCCTTCTCTGTCACAGTTACCACCGCCTTCGCCTTATTTTAACCCATAAAAGGCGTAGCAATATTGGGCGACAGCCTTTGTTTTCATTGCTGTATTTGTTTATAGATGATATAATATATATAGTATCAGTTTTTAACCATTATAAAGCCGGTGATAATATGCAAACATGTTTCCTCTTCGGTCACGGCGATGCTCCCGGCGGACTTCTTCCGAAGATAGAAGCCGCAGTCGAGCGTCACTATACTGACTACGGCATACGTCGCTTCGTCGTCGGCGGATACGGCAGCTTTGACGGCATGGCCGCCGCCGCGGTGAAATCCGTGAAGCGGCGGCACGGAGACGCCGCCCTGTATCTCCTTCTTCCGTATCACCCCTCCCTCCGCCCGGTTGAGGTTCCCGCAGGCTTTGATGGCACCCTCTACCCGGAGGGGATGGAGTCGGTCCCGCCGAGGCTTGCAATAGTGGAAGCAAACCGGTACATGGTAAAGGCGGCGGACAGCATTATCTGCTATGTGAACCGCCCCGGCAACTCGCGTTCGCTCCTGGAATTTGCCCGCCGTACCGCGCGAAGGCAAGATCTGCACATTGAAAATCTCAGCGAAAAGGTTCAACCGTGAAAGCCCTCGGGGAAGTCCTTTCGGACTTCCCCGAGGGCAAAAGAATCGGGAGCGGAATTTCCGCTCCCGATTTTCATTAGATGCTAAGTTGTACGCTCTCCTATCAGCCGGCGACGGTGATGGAGGTGATGTGGGTGTTGACGCCCTCGTACCAGTAGAGGAAGCCCTCGATGTCGACGGTGTCGCCGACGTTCAGGGTGCCGACGGTGGTGTAGACGTCGCTGTCGGTGCCGGTGAGGTAGACCTCGACGCAGAACTCATAGCTCGCGCCGTTGTAACCGACGGTGACATAGATGTCGTCGCCCGGCTCGTCGTTCTTGTAGGAGATGTTCTCGATGGTGAGACCCTTGAACGCGACCTTCTCGTTCTGGTGCTTGATGAGGTCGTCAGTGCCGAGCAGACTCGTCACGTCGGTGGGCGTGGCGGTCCAAGTGTCACCGGAGACTATCTCAAAGGTCGCGCCCTCGGCGACCTCGACCTCGCCCGACCACTCGGTCTTGTAACCGGTAACGAGGATGCGGGTGCCGGGAGTGAGCTTCGCGGCGTCCTCCTCGGAGCAGGTCATGTTGTAGATGAAGTACGCGCCGTCCGGACTCTGGGCGTAGACGGTGATCTGGCCGTCCCACCAGGACTGGGTGGCCTGAACGTAGGTGTCGAGCTTGACCTCGCTGTCAACGGCAGCGGCCTCGTACTCGGCGTGGGTCATGTAACCCTCGGCAGGAGCAAACGCCTCGGGGCTGGTGCCGCCCTCTCCGCTGTCGCAGCCGGCAAACGCCATCATTGCAAACACCATAACGGCAACGAGCAGAAGAGAAGTAAATGTGGATACTTTCTTCATATTTATCCTCCTAAATCGTTTTCCAAATTTGGACAACGCTATTATATACCATGCTCCTATAGAAATCAACGGTGATATTGCCTCTTTTTTGACAGCGTACTAAACGCCAAATACAACAAAATGCCGAGCCATACCGCCGCTATCGAAACTATCAGCGCCGTCGATGCCGCCGGCAGCGGCCCCATATCCTCCCCCGGCGCGACGCCGCCGGCGCGCCCCGCCTCGTCGAGGTGGTAGAGCGTGGTCGTGTCGCCGTACAGCTTTTCGAGGTATTCGTTGTCGACGGTCTGCTTTCTGCGCACCGACTTCGTGACCTCCTCGATAAGCGATCCCGCCGCGTCCCGGAGCGACGCGGAGCCGTTGAACACCGGCGTGACGAAGGTGTTATCCATATTGTCGATAAGCAGCTCCGCCGCCTGTATCTTTATCGGGTAGTGGAGGTCGTTATCCTCCCCCGCCGCCGCGAGGTATGCCTGATAGTCCGGGTCGTCCTGCGCCTTGGAGGTCACGGGGACGTAGCCCTCGGTCTCGGAGTAGGCTATCTGCACGTCGTTTGTGAGGAGGTACTGCGCGAAGAGCCAGCTCGC
>CANPWY010000158.1 GCA_947585215.1 uncultured Clostridia bacterium | reverse complement strand
CGCCTGCTCGGCGACATCGTCCGCAAGAGCTCGGACGACTACATCACCGTCGAGGCGGACGAGCGCCTCACCGTCACGATAAAGAGCGCGATGAGCGAGTTCAAGCTGATGGGTCTCGCCGCTACCGACTTCCCGGCTCTTCCCGAGACCGAAAACGACCTCACGGTCGAGCTCAGCCAGAGCCTGCTCAAGAGCATGATAAGCATGACCATCTTCGCCGTCAGCGACAACGAGAACAAGCTCATCCACACCGGCGAGCTCTTCGACTATCACGACGGACGCCTGAGCGTCGTCGCGGTGGACGGGTACCGTCTCGCCGTACGCCGCGAGGAGGTCGCCTCCACTGCGGACAAATTCAAGTTTGTCGTGCCCGGCGCGGCGCTCCGCGAGTGCGAGCGTCTCTGCGCCGATACCGACGACCCGATAACGATAAGCCTCGGCTCGCGCCACATCACCTTCGACATGGGTGACCGCGTGCTGATAAGCCGCCTCATCGAGGGCGAGTTCCTCAACTACGAGGCCGCCATACCGCGCGAGTCTAAGTACAAGCTCGCCGCCTCCACCGAGGAACTGCGCGACTCCGTTGAGCGCGTGTCGCTCATCATCAGCGAGCGTCTGAAGAACCCGATACGCTGTCTGTTTTCGGACGGGCGGCTTAAGATATGGTGCCAGACCGCGCTCGGCCGCGCGAATGACGAGATAGCGGTCGAGGGCACCGGCGGCGAGACCGAGATAGGCTTCAACAATCGCTTCCTTCAGGACGCGCTCCGCGCCGTACCGGACGAGAAGGTGCGTATAGAGCTGTCGAGCGGGCTTAGCCCGTGCGTGTTCTCCCCGCTCGAGGGTGACAGCTACACCTTCATGGTACTGCCGGTCCGGCTGAAGTAACGTGTTTGTCTCCTCCGTGCGCCTTGCCGACTGGCGCAACTATCACGAAGAACACTTTGAGCTCTCGCCCGCGCGGAACGTGATATGCGGCGAGAACGCTCAGGGAAAGACGAATCTCCTCGAGGCGATATGCTATCTCGCCTCGGGGCGTTCTTTCCGCGCGGGGCGGGACGCGGAGCTTATCCGCGAGGGAGCGCCGCGCGCGGAGGCCTCCGCAGACGTCACGCTCTCCGACCGCGAGCTTCATCTCCGCGCGGAGCTCGTGCGCGGCGCGGGACGAAGGCTCTATTCGAACGGCGTCCGCGAGAAGCGGGTGGGCGACTTTGTGGGGCGGCTCCGCGCCGTCCTTTTTGCGCCCGGCGACCTGTCGCTCGTGAGCGGCGCGCCGGGCGAGCGCCGCAGGTTCCTCGACACGGCGCTCGCGCAGATGCGCCCGCGGTACGCCGAGGCGCTCGCGCAGTATACGCGCCTGCACGAGCACCGCACGCGCATACTCCGCGACTGGCGCGACAAACCGTCGCTTCTCGATGCGCTCGACGCATACAGCGAGCGCGCGGCGAAGGTCGGCGCGGCGCTGATAGGCTACCGCGCGCGGTTCGTGCGCGGACTCTCCGCACATGCTCCGCGTCTGCACGGAGAGATCTCCGGCGGTCGCGAGGTGCTTTCGATAAGCTACCGAACCGACTCCGCCGTCACCGACCCGTTCGCGCCGGAAAGCGCGATAGCGGCGGAGCTCTCCACGCACTTCGAGGCGCGGCGCGAGGCGGAGCTTGCGAGCGGCATGGCTCTCGTCGGGCCGCACCGCGACGAGCTTGCAATATCCATCGAGGGACGCGCGGCGCGCGCCTACGCCTCGCAGGGTCAGACCCGCACGGCAGCGCTCGCGCTGAAGCTCGCCGAACGCGAGCTCTTCGCGGAGGACTCGGGCGAGCTGCCCGTCCTCCTGCTTGACGACGTTCTCAGCGAGCTCGACCCCTCGCGGCGCGAGTGGGTGCTCGAGCGCGTCGGTGACGGACAGGTGATAATCACTCTCTGCGACGCTTCCGAGCTGGACACGACTTCGGCAAAGGTCTTCCGCATCGCGGGCGGGAAAATAGCGGACTGAGAGACGGAACGGGAGGAAAAGATGTATCTTCACCTCGGCAAAAACGTGATAGTGCCGTTTGACACGGTCGTGGGCGTGTTCGACCTCGACAGCGCGAGCGCGTCCACGCGGACGCGCCTTTACCTCGAGCGCGCCGAGCGGGAGGGACGCCTCGTGTCCGTTGCGGACGACATCCCGCGCTCGTTTGTCGTCTGCCGCGAGGGCGGGCGGGACACCGTCTACCTCTCGCAGATCTCCGCAAGGACGCTCGAGCGCCGCGCGGGGATCCTGCCGGGCACCGACCGTGAAATGTAAAATCCTCCCGTTTTGACGAAGCGCGGCCTTTCCCGTACAAATCGAATGTGCAAACTGCCGAAACCCGCTCAGTGAGCGGGTTTTTACTTTATTTTTGCTTGCGGAAAACGTTCTCAAGTGCTATAATATAATAAGGTATAGGGCAGAATCGAAGAGGGACACAGTGCGTCCCCGCAGAAGATTTATCAGGAGGTTAGTATGGCCTTTTCGGAAGAAAACCTTAACAAACCGCAGGCCGGCGAGCGCTACGATGCGAGCAATATTCAGGTCCTCGAGGGACTTGAAGCTGTGCGCAAGCGCCCCGGCATGTACATCGGCTCGACGAGCGCGGCGGGTCTTCACCATCTCGTCTACGAGATAGTCGACAACGCGATAGACGAGGCGCTCGCGGGCTACTGCGACCACATCGAGGTCGAGATCCTCGAGGGCGACATCATCCGCGTCACCGACAACGGGCGCGGCATACCGATAGACATTCAGCAGCAGACCGGGCGTCCCGCGCTCGAGGTCGTGTACACCGTCCTGCACGCCGGCGGAAAGTTCGGCGGCGGCGGATACAAGGTGTCCGGCGGACTGCATGGCGTCGGCGCGAGCGTCGTCAACGCACTCAGCGAATGGCTCGAGGTCGAGGTGCGCAGAGACGGCAAGTGCGTTATAATGGGCTTCCGGCGCGGTGAGATATCCAAGCCCTTCACCGTGCTCGGCCCAACCGACACCAGCGGCTCTGTCGTCACCTTCAAGCCCGACCCGGA
This sequence comes from uncultured Clostridia bacterium, assembly GCA_947585215.1. GTDB lineage: Bacteria > Bacillota > Clostridia > Oscillospirales > JAAYOS01 > CANRIN01. The sequence goes on along the minus strand of CANPWY010000158.1, from coordinate 1,320 downwards.
GATATTCCAGGAGACGACCGAGTTCTCCTACGACACGCTTCTCACGCGTATGCGCGAGCAGGCGTTCCTCAACGCCGGTCTCCGCATAACCCTCACCGACAGCCGTCCCGGCTCCGAGACCTTCCGCAAGAGTGAGTCGATGTGCTACGAGGGCGGCGTTTCTAGCTTTGTCGAATACCTCAACCGCTCGAAGACCCCGCTGCACGCTGCGCCGATATACGTCTCGGGCGAAACGGACGCGGGCTACACCGAGATAGCTCTCCAGTATAACGACGGATACAACGAGATGCTTCTCTCGTTTGCAAACAACATCCACACGCCCGAGGGCGGAACGCACGAGACCGGCTTCAAGACCGCGCTCACGCGCGTCCTGAACGCCTACGGCCGCAAGTACAAGATACTCAAGGATGACGATAAGCTGTCCGGCGAGGATACGCGCGAGGGTCTCTGCGCAGTTATCAGCGTCAAGCTCGAGGACCCGCAGTTCGAGGGACAGACGAAGTCGAAGCTCGGCAACAGCGAGATAAAGAACCTTGTCGACAGCGTGTTCTCGGCAAAGCTCGAGACCTTCCTCGAGGAGAACCCCGCCGTCGCGCGGGCGATACTCGACAAGGCTGTAAACGCCTCCCGTGCGCGAGAGGCGGCGCGGAAGGCCCGCGAGTCGATACGCCGCAAGACGGTCCTCGGCGGCGCGGCGATGCCCGATAAGCTCCAGGACTGCAACATCAACGACCCGGAGCTCACCGAGCTGTATATCGTCGAGGGCGACTCCGCAGGCGGCTCCGCCGTGCAGGGACGGGACAGCGCATTCCAGGCGATACTCTCCCTCTGGGGCAAGATGCTCAACGTCGAGCGCGCCCGCGCCGACAAGGTCTACGGCAACGACAAGCTCCAGCCGGTCATAGCGGCGCTCGGCGCGGGGGTGGGCGACGAATTTGACCTCAACCGCCTCCGCTACCACAAGATAATCATCATGGCGGATGCCGATGTCGACGGCGCGCATATCCGCACGCTGCTCCTCACCTTCTTCTTCCGCTTCATGCGTCCGCTTATCGAGCACGGATATGTCTACGCCGCCGTGCCGCCGCTCTTCAAGCTGACGCGCGGGAAGGTCACCCGTGTCGCCTACAGCGAGCCGGAGCGGGACAGAGTCTCCGCCGAGATGCGCGGTGACAATCCGAACGCCAAGGTGGACATCAGCCGCTTCAAGGGTCTCGGCGAGATGGACCCCGAGGAGCTGTGGGAGACGACGATGGATCCCGCAAAGCGCACCCTCAAGCGCATCGAGCTTGACGACGCGATACGCGCCGACGAGGTCTT
>CANPWY010000157.1 GCA_947585215.1 uncultured Clostridia bacterium | reverse complement strand
CTGTTTTACCGTTTTCCCTTGTCGTATATCTCGCCGAGGGCGCGCGGAGCGCGGTTCGTCTTCGAGAAGAACACCAGCAAAAGCAGTGTGACGATATACGGCAGAGTCATGATGAGGTTCGAGAAGGTGCTCGGAAGCGCGAGCAGCTTCGCCACGGCGTATCCGCCGGAACGCGCAAATCCGAAAAGCAGGCAGGCCGCGAGCGTCGGCATGACACGCCAGTTGCCAAATATCAGCGCCGCTATCGACAGGTAGCCGTAGCCCATGAAGATGCTCGGCGAGAAGTTCGCGGCTATATAGTATGCAAAGCAGATGCCGCCTATGCCGCTCAGCGCGCCGGACGCGAGGACCGCGATGAAGCGGGTGCGCGCGACGTTTCCTCCCGCCGCGTCGACCGCGTGGGGATTGTCGCCGCAGGCGCGGAGATGCATCCCGAAGCGGGTCTTGTAGAGTATGAACCACGCTATGAGCGCCACGACAAGTATTATCGGCACGAACACATACATCTTTCCGAGAACCGGAACGCCGCTGATGCCGGGAATTATAGTCCCGAGCGTGGGCGCGGTGCTGAGCTGGAACTTGTTGGAGTTCTGGCCGAACACCGAGGCGTTTATCAGCTTTGCAAGGAAGGCCGCGAGCGCCGTCGCAAGTATGTTGATGACAACGCCGCTTATGACCTGATTTGCGCGGAAGTTGATGCAGAGCACCGCATGTATGACCGAAAACAGCGCTCCGCCGAGGCACGCAAAGAGCATCGCAAGGTAGAACTCGCCCGCGAACGCTCCGTTCGTGAGGAGCACGACCGCGAGCGCGCCGACAAACGCGCCCATGCCGAGCATACCCTCAAGGGCGAGGTTCGTTATACCGCTCCGCTCGCTGTAGATGCCGCCTATCGCTATGACAAAGAGCGGCAGTGCGAAGGAAAGGCCGTCGCTTATAAAGGTTTCCATTTACCGCTCGCCTCCTTTGCTGTCCTCCGCCGCAGGGACGGGCTCGTCCGGCTTTGCCGCCGCCTCCGCCGCCTTGCGGCTCTCAAGCTCGCGCTCCTTCATCCGCGCGAGCTTCGTGCGTATGAAGAAGGTACACGCGCTCACGACGAGGATAAGTCCCGTGATTATCGAGGCTATCTCCTGCGGGATGGCGGCGGAGCTCGACATATACGTGCTTCCCTTGGACACTATCGTGATAAGGAAGGACGAGAAGAAGATGCCCAACGGGTTGTAGTTTCCGAGTATCGATACCGCTATCGAGTCAAATCCGACGCTTGTGAGCACGCCCGGCTGTATCGAGTTGAAGTAGCCGAGGTAGTACGCCACGCCCGCGAGCCCCGCAAGCGCTCCCGAAACGAGCATCGACAGGACCATGTTCTTTCCGACGCTCATGCCCGCGTACCTCGCCGCGTTGCGGCTGAGGCCGACGCTCTTCATCTCATAACCGATCTTCGTGCGGTCAAAGAGCACCTTCGCAAAGATTATCGCAGGCGGAACGAGCAGCATCGCAAGCGGCAGGTCCGCCTTCATACCGAAAATCTCGACGCCGGTGATGGTGAGGCGGGACGCGTTGCTGATGTACATCGACTGGCGCGACACCGGGTCGACGTAATACATATTTATAAAGAAGGACACGACGTACTGGATTATGTAGTTCAGCATTATCGAGCTGACGACCTCGTTGATGTTGAACCTGTACTTGAGGAATCCTATAATGCCGCCGACGAGCGCGCCTGCTGTGACTCCGATGATTATCACGAGCGGCAGTGCCGCGGCCGCCGGAAGGTCACTGTATCCCACGACCACCGTGGCGATAAATCCGGCAAAGAGCATCTGACCGGAGATACCGATGTTGAAAAGCCCGGTCTTGGACGCGACAGCCACCGCGAGCGCCGCGAATATCATCGGCGCGAGGACGTTGAGGAAGCTCATAAAGTCGGTGAGCATTCCGGTCTTTGCGGCGTAGTTTGCCTTCGGGACTATGCCGCATCCGCTAAGCATTCCGAGGAACGCGTTTATCGGGTCCTTCCCGAGGGCGAGGAGCATCACGGCGGAGGCGAGGAGGCTCAGCACGACCGCGAATACCGGTATCGTTATCGACTGCCGGCGCTCGTCGCCGAATATTGCGAGGACGGCGCGGCGGAAGCCGCTTCCCGATTTCTTTTTCATGCGCTCACCCCCATCATGTACTCGCCGACCTTGCGGCTCGTGAGCTCCGCCGCCGGCGCGGTCTTGAGGAGCTGTCCGCGATAGATGACGCCTATCGTGTCCGCGAGCGCCATTATCTCGTCAAGCTCGAGGGAGACGAGGAGCACCGCGCGCCCCGCGTCTCTCTCGGCGAGTATCTGCCGCCGAATGTTCTCTATCGCGCCGATGTCGAGACCTCGCGTCGGCTGGACGAATATCATCAGCTTCGACTCGAGCTCTATCTCTCTCGCGATTATCGCCTTCTGCTGGTTGCCGCCGCTCATCGAGCGCACCTGAGTGTGGGTGCCCTGCCCCGAGCGGATGTCATACTCCTCTATGAGGCGGTTCCCGTGTTCCTCGAAAGCGGCTCTGTTGAGGAAGCCCTTCCGGCAGAACGGCTCCTTGAAGTAGCTCTTGAGAGCGAGGTTTTCCGCGAGGTCGAAGTCGAGCACGAGGCCGACATTCTGCCGGTCCTCGGGGATGTAGCTCATGCCCGCGAGTATGCGGTCGCGCACCGAGGCGTGGGTTATCTCCTCGCCGTCGAGGAAGATGCGTCCGCCGGAAGTCTTTGCAAGCCCCGCGACGGCGTCCGCAAGCTCGATCTGTCCGTTGCCGGACACGCCGGCGACCGCAAATATCTCGCCCGCCCTCACCGAGAACCCGACGTTCTTTACGACCTCGAGCCCGTCGTCATTCTTCACGGTGAGACCCTCGACCTTCAGTATCTCCCGCCCGAAGTTTGCGGGCTTCTTGTCTATATCTGTCTCCACCTCGCGGCCGACCATCATGTTCGCCATCTCGCGGGTGGAGGTCGTCGCGGCGTCTATGACGCCGATGAGCTTTCCGCGCGCGAGCACCGCGCAGCGGTCGGCGACCTGCTTTATCTCCTCGAGCTTGTGCGTGATGAGGATTATCGTCTTTCCGCCCGCCCTCAGCTCGAGGATTATCTTCAGCAGGAACTCTATCTCCTGCGGGGTGAGCATGGCGGTAGGCTCGTCGAAGATGAGTATTTCCGCCTCGCGGTAGAGCATCTTGAGTATCTCGACGCGCTGCTGTACCGAGACGCCGACGTCCTCTATCTTCTGCGTCGGGTCGACCTCGAGGCCGTAGCGGCGGCTGAGCTCCGCGATGTCGCGATTGGCCTTCTTGATGTCCACCGTCGGCAGGAAGCCGAGCAGGCGCTTCTTCGGCTCTATGCCGAGGACGATGTTCTGCGCTATCGTGTAGTTGGAGATAAGCCTGAAGTGCTGATGCACCATCCCGATGCCGAGCTTTGCGGCCGCGGCGGGGCTTTCAAGCGTGACCTTCTCTCCGCGCACATAGATCTCGCCCTCGTCCGGCTCGTACAGCCCGAAGAGCATGCTCATCAGCGTGCTCTTTCCCGCGCCGTTCTCACCGAGCAGAGCGTAGATCTCCCCCTTCTTTATCGCGATCGAGACGTTGTCGTTCGCGACGATGCCGGGGAACCGCTTTGTCACACCGCGCATTTCTACGATGTATTCGCTCAAACCCGTTTTCACTCCCCCCTGAGAATATGTGTATATAAAATACATCATCATTTTACCACAACAAAGAGCGCCGCGCAACACAAATAACTGCAATATCCGACTTTTGCGCACAAAAAAAGCGGGGCGCTGCCTATTTGGCAGCGCCCCGTCTTCTGTTTTTGTTCGTTTTTGAACACCGTGCAGCCGTCGCTTAGCCCTTCAGCGAGCCGATCATAACGCCAGTGACGAAGAAGCGCTGAACGAACGGATAGATGCAGAGTATCGGCAGAGTAGCAACGATCGTGGTGCAGTACTGCACGAGACGCTGATACTGGTCGATATCCTGACGGTTCTGCATGCCGCCGTCCTGCATGATCTTCGAGGTGTCGTTACGAATAAGGATCTCGCGGAGTATGAGCTGAAGCGGATACAGCGAGGTATTGCGGAGGTACAGCATGGCCTGGAACCAGCTGTTCCACATACCGACCGCGAGGTAGAGGATGATGACCGCGATGGTCGCCTTCAGCAGCGGGACGAAGATGCGGAACAGTATCGTCATGTTTCCGGCTCCGTCAAGCTTTGCCGATTCCTCAAGGCTGTTCGGTATACCCTGTATCGACGTTCGCATGATTATGATATTGAACACCGATATTGCGCCGGGCAGGATTATTGCCCATCTCGTGTCGTACATATGCAGGTCACGGATGACTATGAA
>CANPWY010000156.1 GCA_947585215.1 uncultured Clostridia bacterium | reverse complement strand
ATCTATGTCAACGCGGCCGCCCCGCGCGAGGGGAACGGCTCGAAGGAGCGTCCGTTCAAGCACATCTCGGACGCGGCGTTTATCGCGCGCCCCGGCGACGAGGTGGTCGTCGCGCCCGGCGTGTACCGCGAGAACGTCGATCCGCAGAACGGCGGCACGGAGGACGCGCGGATAGTTTACCGCAGCGAGGTCCCGCTCGGCGCGGTGATAACCGGCGCGGAGCCCACAAGGTCGTGGACGCACTACGAGGGGAACACCTGGGTCATGAGGGTGAATAACGGCGTCTTCGGAGCTTACAATCCCTACACCACGATAGTCGGCGGCGACTGGTACTTCGCCCCCGCGAAGCGCCACACCGGCGCGGTCTATCTCGATAGCCGCCAGCTCTACGAGACCGAGACGCTCAAGGAGTGCCTTGAGGGGAAGGTATACGAGCCGTCGTGGGAGCCGGAGTGGTCGATGTACAAGTGGTACACCGAGCAGGACGGCGGCGAGACGGTGATATACGCGAACTTCCAGGGGAAGGACCCGAACAGGGAGGACGTCGAGATAAACGTCCGCCGCCGCTGCTTCATGCCCTCGAAGACAGGCGTAGGATACATAACCTTCTCCGGCTTCAAGGTCGAGAAGGCCGCGACGACGTGGGCGCCGCCCGCCGCCTTCCAGGACGGCATGGTGGGTCCGCACTGGTCGAAGGGCTGGATAATCGAGGACTGCGACATCTCTAACAGCAAGTGCTGCGGCATTTCGCTCGGCAAGTACTACGACCCGGAAAACGACCACTACTTCACGCGCAAACACGTCAAGAGCCCGACGCAGATGGAGCGGGACGCCGTCTGCCGCGGGCAGTACCACGGCTGGCTCAAGGAGAAGGTTGGCAGCCACATCGTCCGCCGCTGCAACATCCACCACTGCGAGCAGACCGGCATCGTCGGACGGATGGGCTGTGTCTTCAGCACGATAGAGGACAACCACATCCACCACATCAACAACATGCAGCAGCTCGGCGGCGCGGAGATCTCCGGCATCAAGCTGCACGCCGCGATAGACGTCACCATGCGCCGCAATCACATCCACAACTGCACGATGGGAATATGGTGCGACTGGCAGGCACAGGGCACGCGCATCACCGCAAACCTCCTGCACGACAACTATCCGCCGGAGAGCGCGGCGCGCGCCACGGGCGGCATGATGAGTCAGGACGTGTTCGTCGAGGTCGGCCACGGCCCGACGCTCATCGACAACAACATCATGCTCTCGAAAGCGTCGGTGCGCATCGCGACCGAGGGCGTGGCGCTCGTCCACAACCTGATACTCGGCGCGTTCACCTCCGTCGGCGGCGGCACGGACGACCGCTACACGCCCTACCACATCCGCCACCGCACCGAGGTCGCGGGCTTTATGACGATACTCCACGGCGACGACCGCTTCTACAACAACATCTTCGTCCAGAACTGGCCGGCGGAGAAGGCCGAGGAGAAGGTAGACATGGGATTTCACATGGTGGAAAATCAGACGGTCGGCACGTCCGTGTTCAACGGGTACCCCACCTACGATGAGTGGATAGCGAACTTCAAGCTCGACAAGCCCGCGAATATGATGGAGCTTGCGAAGTGGCACTTCTCGCACCTGCCCGTCTGGGCGGAGGGCAACGCCTACCTCGGCGGCGCGCAGCCGTATGAGCACGAGAAGCACAACCTCGTCTGCGAGGACGGCGTGAAGGTGAAGCTCGTGGAGAAAGACGGCGCGTATTCGATAGATACGAATCTCTACGACTTCCTTGGGAATTTCCGCTGCGGCATAGTCACAAGCGACGTCCTCGGGTACGCCTTCGAGCCGGAGCAGAGGTTCGAGAACCCGGACGGAACCGAGATAGTATTCGACCGAGACTTCCTCGGCGAGCACCGAGGCACGGACGCCCTGCCGGGGCCGTTCGTCTCGCCGGACGAAGCCGCAAAGGAGATTTGGCGCGACTGAGCATTCTTTGAAACGGCTTTGTATTGGTGTTGATAATGAGCAAAAAAAGCACCGGAGGGGAGACCCTCCGGTGCTTTTCGCGGGGAAATCACTTGAAATTTTGCCGGGCAGATGCTATAATAAAGTTGCGCAAAAGGCCGTATTTATTGCGCTTTGACGAATGATATTCTCGAAAAACATTTGAACCGCACTCGGGAGGTGATCATGCCATGAAACTCGGATTTATCGGACGCGCCGCCGCGCTTACCGTCGCCGCGCTGATGCTCGCGGGCGCCGTCGGCTGTGAGGAGGAGAGGAACGCCGACTTCGGATACGCGGACGAGGTCATAACCGTCGGCACGTTAGGCAGCGAGAACACGGTGGAGGGACTTTCCGGGGATACGGACGTCGTGACCATTGAGACCGTGGGGTTTGACTACGGGCTGCTCCGTGCTGAGCGGCCTTGTTCTATCCGCGTAGTGATGAAAAACGACAGGTGCCTCGCGCAGACGGACAGCCGCGGAGAAGTTGATTCGTGGGATTTCTGTGATATTGAGCGGCTGAACGAGGACGGGACCGTGACCGCCTGCGGTGCGGGAGCATCACGAAATGTATCGCCCTTCGATATTGTGGTGCTGTATCCGGATTCCACGAACGTGATAGCGACGGACTTTCCGTTTTTCTCGGAGCCCGGGACGTACAGGGTGACGTATTATTTCAGGAATGTGATGGACGAGCATTTGCCCGTGAAGCAGAATCTCGGCGACGAGGAATACGAGCTGTCGCACACCGTAGTCGTGCCGGAAATCACCGACCGCCTGTTCGACCTGCTGTCGCTTGACAGCCGTGGATATAACCCCGGCCTCAAACGTGGGTTCGAAAACACATATTCCGATACAGACAAAAAAGTGACGCTCATACTGACGCTCCGCAGAAACGGAGAAAAGACTCTGTTTGCCGAGAACTCAAAGCTGGAGTGGCTGAAGGACGGAGAGTGGGAAGAAGTGCCGGCGGTGGAAGGACAGGAATCCTCCGTAGATGCCCTGCGCTCGTACCCCGAGGAGGATGACGAGCGTATAGTGCTCGTAAGCGCCGACGGGTACTTCCCCGACACGGAAGCCGATTACCGTATGACCATACGCTTTACCGAGAACGAGGACGGCTCCGGCGAAGAATACGTCCTGACGCTCAACCTCAAACTCGCCTGAGAGAAAAAGCTGATGCGGTGCCGCATCCCCCGGAAGCTCAAGCTTTCCCGACTGCATTCGACGACATCGAACAGTTCCTGCGTAGTAGATATAAAAATCCGGTCCTACGCTCCAACTATAGGCGTAATGCAGAAGCTTTCCCGAGAAGACGGAACTTTCGGTTCTAGTCGAAAGTATAAGCGGGGAAGGCGGTACTAAGCTACGGACAGACGCCCCGCGTCGTAGAGACTTTCCGGTCAAAGGAAAGAGGGGCACAAAGGGGAGAAAACCATGGGTTTTATCCCCTTTGTGTGCTTTTTGGTTACTTTTTGCACAAGCAAAAAGTAACGCAGGGCGCAGGGGCGCAGCCCTCGCAAAGTGTCGGTAGAGCTCTGCTCTACTAGGGACGCGGGGGTCACCTCGCAGATTCCTGCGGGGCTTCCCCGCTAGAGGAGTGGGGATGCAATCCCCGCAAAGTAACCGTGAGGCTCTGCCTCACTCAGGTACGCGGGGGCCCGCCCCGCGAATGCCCGCGGGGCTTCCCCGCTGGATGGGAGTGGAGCATGGCCCCGCTACCAAAACCTTTTTGCGGCTTACAGGTCGGCGCTGTGATGCTCGTCGTGGTGTTCCTCGTGGTGCTCGCCCTCGTGGTGATGGCTCTCCTCGGTGCAGTCGAGGTCGCAATGGTGATGATGGCTGTAATCTTCGCAGTCCTCAGGGCAGTCGTGATGGTGCTCGGGGTCGGTGCAGGTCGGGTCGTCACAGCCCATGCCGTTCACAAACGCCACCGTCGTCACGCCCGGATTAGACGAAACATCCTGTTTGTCATTCGTACCGGCAGAGGTGCAGCCGATGGGCAGAAGGAAGCAACACAGCACGGCGAAGCATATAACGCTTCTGCATATACGAACCTTTTTCATAACTAACTATAAAAACTCCTTTTACATCTTTTTGTTTGTTTTTAGCAGCAGTTTCAATGCGAATAATCAGCCCATCGGACCCACCTTCTCCATAAAATAACGCAGGACAGGGGGTGCCTGTCGGCGCGGCGCGCGGATGCCTTCCGCGCGTCATACGGCCATGAACCTTTCTCGTATTTAATTATAATACCACTGTATGTCTTGTCAATGGCTTATGTCAAATCTGTAAGCATAATTTCTAAAATAGCCGTTAAAAGATGAAAGAAAACGGAAGCGTACGGGATTTTCCCGTACGCTTCCGCAAAATTCAGAGCTTTCGGTAAATCGTCACCCACATCGTGATAAAGCATGCGAGCCCTCCGATGACGTTCGATATCGG
>CANPWY010000155.1 GCA_947585215.1 uncultured Clostridia bacterium | reverse complement strand
GGGGCGCGGCATCCTGAAGAGCGTTGACGGCACGCAGAAGCTCGACAAGGCGGCGGCGGAGATATTCGCCGCTTTGAGGGGCTAATAATGATCAGTATAAAAAACGAGCAGGAGATCGCGCTTATGCGCGAGGCGGGGCGCATTTCCAAGAATGCGCTCATAGCAGGCGGCCATGCCGTCCGCGCCGGTGCGACCACTGCGGAGGTCAATGCCGTTGTGGAGCGGTTCATCACTTCACACGGTGCGACCCCTTCCTTCAAGGGCTACAACGGGTTTCCCGCCGGAGCCTGCATATCTGTCAACGACGAGGTGATCCACGGCATCCCCGGACACCGCAAGCTTGAGCCGGGCGACGTTGTGTCGCTCGACGTAGGAGCGAAGTACAAGGGCTTTCACGGCGACAACGCCGCCACCTTCATCGTCGAGGGCGGTCGCGATATGGAGCAGAAGCAGCGCCTTGTGCGCGTCACGCGCGAGAGCTTCTATGAGGGACTCAAGTTCTGCCGCGCCGGGAACCGGATAGGCGACATCTCACACGCTGTTCAGACGCACGTTGAAAAGAACGGATTCTCGGTAGTCCGCCCCTACGTCGGTCACGGCATAGGACGCGAGCTGCACGAGGAACCGGAAGTTCCGAATTACGGACGCCCGGGTCACGGTCCGCGCCTCATGCCGGGGATGGTGATATGCGTCGAACCCATGGTCAACATGGGCACGCACCTCATCCGCCAGCTGCCGGACGGCTGGACCGTGATAACGGAGGACGGACTGCCCGCAGCGCATTATGAGAATATGATCCTCATAACGCGCGGCGAGCCGGAGATCCTCACCGTCGGCGATGAGGAGCTTTGAGATGGAACCTAAAGCAGGCGATGTAGTGTTGTCGCTCGCGGGCCGCGACTCGGGCAGGATGTTCTTCGTGCTCGGAGTCGAAAACGGATACGCGTTCATTGCGGACGGACGTATGCGGCGCGCGGGCGCACCGAAGCGTAAAAAGCTGAAGCATCTGCGCCGGATAGGCGCTCCCGACTGCAAGGTTTCGATGAAGCTGCGCGCGGGAGAGACCGTTCATTCGGCGGAGCTGCGGAAAGGTATGGCAGAGTTCTTGGGTGAAGCGCAAGAAGGAGGGTAATTCTTGGCAAAAGAAGATGTAATAGAACTGGAGGGCACGGTCGTCGAAAGCCTGCCCAACGCTACGTTCAAAGTTGAAATAGGTAACGGACATCAGATACTCGCCCACATCTCGGGCAAGCTCCGGATGAATTTCATCCGCATACTTCCCGGCGACAAGGTGACGGTCCAGATGTCCCCCTACGACCTGACCAAGGGACGCATCACTTGGCGGTCGAAGTGATAGGAGGTTATATCCAATGAAAGTCAGACCGTCGGTCAAGCCCATGTGCGAAAAGTGCAAGGTAATTCGCCGCAAGGGCAAAGTTATGGTCATCTGCGAGAACCCGAAGCATAAGCAGAGGCAGGGCTAACAGGAGGTGCTTGAGTAAATGGCTCGTATAGCAGGCATAGACCTTCCGCGCGACAAGCGTATCGAGATAGGTCTCACTTATATCTACGGCATCGGCCGTAAGTTCGCGAGCGAAGCGCTCGCGGCCACCGGTATCAATCCGGACACCCGCGTAAAAGACCTCACCGAGGACGAGGCTTCCCAGCTCCGTGAGTTCATCGAGCATCACTACACGGTCGAGGGCGACCTCCGCCGCGAGGTCGCGATGAACATCAAGCGCCTCACTGAGATCGGATGCTATCGCGGCGTCCGCCACCGTCGCGGACTCCCGGTACACGGCCAGCGTACCAAGACCAACGCTCGCACCCGCAAGGGTCCGAAGCGCACGGTCGCCGGCAAGAAGAAGTAAGGAGGGGAATGTAAATGCCAGCAGCACGCAAAGGTAAGGCGGTCATAAAGCGCCGCCGCGAACGTAAGAATGTTGAGCGTGGAGCGGTCCACATCCATTCCAGCTTCAATAACACGATGGTGACTATCACCGATCTCGAAGGCAATACCCTCTCTTGGGCCAGCGCGGGCGGCCTCGGCTTCCGCGGCAACCGCAAGAGCACTCCGTTTGCCGCTCAGTCGGCCGCGGAGACCGCCGCCAAGGCAGCGATGGAGCATGGTCTGAAGACCGTTGAAGTCTATGTCAAGGGACCCGGCGCCGGCCGTGAGGCCGCTATCCGCGCACTGCAGTCCGCAGGGCTCGAGGTCAACATGATAAAGGACGTTACCCCGATCCCGCACAACGGCTGCCGTCCGCCCAAGCGCCGCCGCGTCTGATACAGGAGGTATAGAAGAATGGCAAAGATCATGCAGCCTGTCGCAAAGCGCTGCAAAGCGCTCGGCATCTCGCCCGCGACAATGGGCTATGCTAAGAAGACCACGACCCGCGACCCGAAAGGCCAGTCCCGCCGTAAGCAGAGCGAGTACGCGATGCAGATGGCCGAGAAGCAGAAGGTCAAGTTCGTGTACGGCATCCTCGAGAAGCAGTTCCGCGCTTACTACGAGAAGGCCGCCCGCGCTCACGGCAACACCGGAGAGATCCTGCTTACCATGATAGAGCGCCGTCTCGACAACGTTGTGTACCGTCTCGGCTTCGCCATGACCCGCCGCGAGGCGCGCCAGGCAGTCACCCACGGTCACTTCACCGTCAACGGCAAGCGGGTCAACATCCCGTCCTACCTTGTCAAGGTCGGCGACGTCATCGAAGTCTGTGAGAAGAGCCGCCAGTCGCCGAAGTTCAAGCGCTTCGTCGGCGAGGACGCTATCATAGTGACTACTCCCCAGTGGCTTGACAGGGGCGATAAGAACCAGCTGCGCGGCACCGTTATACAGGCTCCGGCGCGTGAGGATATCGACCTGCCGATCGAGGAGCACTTCATCGTCGAGTTGTACTCCAAGTAATAGGCGGATACCCTCGACCCAGGACGCTTACAGGGCGGGGCTTGCCGCCCCGCACAGGACAAGGAGGGTCTTCAATGGTAGAAATCGAAAAGCCGCGAATAGAGTGCGTTTCGGACGAAGAAAACCCGAGCTACGGCAAATTCGTGATCGAGCCGCTTGAGCGTGGCTACGGCACAACGCTGGGAAATTCCCTTCGCCGCGTGCTGCTGTCCTCTCTGCCCGGTACCGCGCCGACCAATCTGAAGATAGCCGGTGTTCAGCATGAATTTTCCACCATCCCCGGCGTCAAGGAGGACGTGACCGAGATAGTGCTCAACATCAAGGGCATTATCGCGAAGCTCCATTCTCCCGAGCCGCGCAAGGTCTATATTGACGCTGTCGGACCGTGCGTCGTCACGGCGGGCTCGATAAAGGGCTCGAGCGAGGTGGAGATACTGAACCCGGAGCATTGCATTGCCACGCTTGGCGAGAACGCTTCCCTTTCCCTCGAGCTCACGCTCAATCAGGGACGCGGATATGTCCCCGCAGAGCAGAACAAGGGTGCTCAGACTATAATCGGCGATATCCCGGTGGACAGCTTCTATTCCCCGGTGCGCAAGGTCAACTACACGGTCGACAACACGCGCGTCGGCGGAATGACCGATTACGACAAGCTCACTCTCGAGGTCTGGACGAACGGCACGATCTCCGCGCGCGACGCGGTGTCGCTCGGCGCAAAGATAATCTGCGACCTGCTCAGCCTGTTCACCGACCTCAGTGAGTCGATAGGCGCAACATCCACCGTCGTTGAGAAGACCGAGGCGCGCAAGGACAAGGTGCTTGAAATGACCATCGAGGAGCTCGACCTCTCGGTGCGCTCGTTCAACTGCCTCAAGCGCGCGGGCATCAACACGGTACAGGACCTCATCAACCGCACCGAGTCGGATATGATGAAGGTCCGCAACCTCGGCAGGAAGTCTCTTGACGAGGTAATTCAGAAGCTGGAGAACATGGGTCTCTCGCTTGCACACGAGGACAACTGACGTGTCGCCGGGAAAAATTCCCGACAAGAGTTTCACCCGGCGCACCGCCGTCCGCTCCGGCAGACGGCAGGGTGCGCGGCGCGCGGGAGTGCTTCCCGCCGCGCGGGCTGAAATCAGAAGCTGATAGGAGGTTTTTAGTATGGCAAGGAAGCTCGGGCGTCCCACCGCCCACCGTCGCGCCGACCTGCGCGGAATGGTGACCAGCCTCTTCGAGCACGGTCGCATCCAGACCACGTTCACCCGTGCCAAGGAAGTCGCTCCGCTCGCCGAGCGTATGATCACCGTCGGCAAGACCGGTACATTGGCGGCGCGCCGCCGTGCACTCGGCTATATAACCAAGGAGGACGTTGTGGCGAAGCTGTTCAGCGAAATCGCACCGTCTTTCAGCGACCGCAACGGCGGCTATACGCGCATCATGCGTACCGGCCCGCGCCGTGGCGACGCTGCGGAAATGGCCATCCTCGAGCTCGTGAACTACGAGCTGCCCAAGCAGGATACCGGCCGCCGCAACAGGAACGCGAAGTAAAC
>CANPWY010000154.1 GCA_947585215.1 uncultured Clostridia bacterium | reverse complement strand
GAGGACGTCGACAAGACCGAGGAGGTGCTGAAAAAGCTCGGCAAGGACTACGAGTTCCACCGCTACGACGGCGCGGGGCACGGCATATGGTACTACGACAAGCCGATGTACCGCCAGGAGCAGGCGATGGACTCATGGAACAAGACGCTCGACTTCTTCGACAAGCATTTGAAGTAGTGGAAGCGACGAAGAAGCCGGAGCAGTTCGTCATTATGGCGAAGCCCGTCGGCTCGCGGTGCAACATGCGCTGCTCCTACTGCTACTACCTCGACAAGGGGAAGTATTCCTCGCACGAGACGCAGACCCGCATGAGCTTCGACCTGCTTGAACGGCTCATCCGCCGGTATATAGAGGCAAGCGAGGGTCCCGTCGTATCCTTCACGTGGCATGGCGGGGAACCGACGCTCGCGGGGCTCGACTTCTACAAAAAGGTCGTCGAGCTTGAGCGGAAGTACCTCCCGCGCGGATGGCAGGTGTGGAACAACCTCCAGACGAACGGCCTCATGCTGAACGACGAGTGGTGCCGCTTCCTCGGTGAGAACCACTTCGACGTCGGCCTCAGCATCGACGGCGCGCAGTCCGTCCACGACCGCTTCCGCCGCGACCGCGGCGGGAACCCGACCTACGACCGCGTCCGCCGCGCCGCCGCGCGCCTGCAAAAAGCGGGCATACAGCCCGACCTGCTCTCGACCGTCACGAGTGCGTCCGCGGAAGACCCGATCGCCGTGTACCGCGGGCTCCGCGAGCTCTCGACCGGCTGGGTGCAGTTCATACCGATAGTCGTGCGGACGGAGGACGGCGGCGTCACGCCGGATTCGGTCACGCCGGAGGGCTACGGGCATTTCCTATGCGAAGTCTTCCGCGAGTGGGTGACGCACGACCTCGGCCGTCTCGACGTACAGCTCTTCGCCGAGACGGCGCGGATAATGGCGGGCGGCGAAGCGTCGCTCTGCTGGATGGCGCCGGTCTGCGGGCGGGTGCTCGTCGCGGAGGAGGACGGCAGCGTCTACTCCTGCGACCACTTCGTGGACCCGGAGCACCGAATTGGCGACCTGCGCACGGGACGTCTCGATACCATGGTGGCAAGCGAGGCGCAGACCCGCTTCGGCGAAGCGAAGCGGAGCACCCTCACGGCGGAGTGCCGCCGCTGCCCGTATCTCCGCTTCTGCGGCGGAGGATGTCCCAAGGACCGCTTCGGCGTGAGCTCGGACGGCGAAGCGGGGCAGTATTATCTGTGCGAGGGACTGCGGATGTTCTTCCGGTACGCGGAAGCGCCGCTCACGCGCGCCATGGAGCTGAGCCGCGCGAAGAAGACGCCGGAGGAAATAATGGAGGTCCTGCGGCGGGAGCTGTAAGTCCCGCGCGCCGCACGGAGCAGCGGCGAGACATATTGGTGAGGTTCATAAAATCCTTCGGACGCAATGTCCGAACGCAAAGGAGTTTTTGTATGATTTCAAGACAGATTTGCGAGGCCGTCCTGTGTAAGGCGGTCTCAACCGGCGCCGACTACGCCGAGATCTTTGCGGAGAACACGCTCGACCACTCCATAAACATGATCTCGGGCAAGGTTGAGTCGATAAACGACGCCGTGATAGCCGGCGCGGGCATCCGCGTGTACAAGGGACTGCGGAGCGTCATGGCAACGACGATAGATACGAGCGAGGCGGGACTTATGCGCTGTGCGGAGAAGGCCGCCTCCGCCCTCGGCGAGGGCAAGGCGGAGCTTGAGATCTGCCTGCACGAGCGCCTTTACGGCGATATCCACCCAATCCGCATCGTCCCCGCGACGGTCGCGAACGCCGACAAGATAGCCGTCCTCAAGGAGGGCGTCTACGCCGCAAAGGAGTACAGCGACGCGATAAAGCAGGTCACGGGCACTCTGCTCGACATTGACCACAACATACTCATCGCGACGAGCGAGGGCATCTACGCCGAGGACAGGCAGATACGCACCCGCCTTGTCGTGACCGCCGTCGCGGAGAAGAACGGCGAGACCCAGACCGGCGCGTGCCGTCCCGGCCGCCGCATGGGCATGGAGATGTTCGAGCATGAGGTGAGCGCGCGCGACACCGGCATACACGCCGCAAAGCAGGCGGTGACGATGGCGGGCGCGGGCTACTGCCCCGCGGGTGTCATGCCCGTCGCGATAGGCAACGGCTTCGGCGGCGTCATCTTCCACGAGGCGTGCGGACATTCGCTCGAGGCGACGAGCGTCGCCTACGGCACGTCGCAGTTCGCGGGCAAGCTCGGTAATCAGATAGCAAACCCGAAGCTCACCGCCATAGACGACGGCACGATACCGAACGCATGGGGCTCGATAAACTTCGACGACGAGGGCACCCCCGCGCGCAAAAACGTCCTCATCGAGAACGGCGTCCTCAAGACCTACATGATAGACAAGTTCAACGGCCGCCGCATGGGCATGGCGCCCACCGGCAGCGCGCGCCGTCAGAGCTACGCCTACACCACGACCTCCCGCATGACGAACACCTACATCGCCGAGGGCAAGGACGACAACGACGAGATAATCTCCTCGATAGAGTACGGTCTCTTCGCCAAGGAGATGGGCGGCGGCTCGGTGAACCCCGCCACCGGCGAGTTCAACTTCGCGGTCAACGAAGGGTATCTCGTCCGGAACGGAAAGATATGCGAGCCGGTGCGCGGCGCGAGCCTCGTCGGCAAGGGCTCGGACGTCATAATGAACATCGACATGATAGGCACGAATCTCGACCTCGGCCAGGGAATGTGCGGTTCGTCGAGCGGTTCGATACCCACAAACGTCGGCCAGCCGCTCATCCGCGTCTCGTCGATAACCGTCGGCGGCAGATAAGGAGGTACAGAGTATGGATTTCAACACTTTCAGGCAGGCCGTCGTTGAGGCGGCGGCAAAGCAGGGCATCACGGAGTACGAGCTCTACTATCAGTCCTCCGAGAGCACCGGCATCGGCGCGTTCGCGCACGAGATAAACGAATTTTCAAGCTCCGTGGAGGGCGGCGTCTGCTTCCGCTGTATAGTGGACGGCAGGATGGGCTATGCCTCCACCGAGCGGCTCGAGCCCGCCGAGGCGGCGGATCTGGTAGCGCGCGCGGCGTCAAACGCCGCCTCGCTCGAGAGCGATGACCGCGAATTCCTCTGCGAGGGCGGCAAGACCTACGAGCCGCTCGAGCACGCGGCTGCGCCGCTCCCCTCGACAGACGAGCTCGTCGCGGCCGCGCTCGCGGGTCAGGACGCGCTGTACGCCGCCGACCCCGCCGTCATAGACGGCTCGCGTTCGAGCACCGAGTGCGCCAGGACCGAGATAGCGATAGTGAACTCGAAGGGTCTCGACCTGCACTACGAGAACAGCTTCGCCGTCTTCATGTCGATGGCCGTCGTGAGCGACGGACACGAGATGGCAAACGACTACACAATAAAGTCCGGTGACTTCTCGAAGATAGACATCAAGGCCGCCGCGGGCGAGTCGGTGAGTAACGCCAAGTCGAAGCTCGGCGCGGACGTCGCCCCGACCGGCACGAGCCCCGTAGTGTTCTCGCCCGAGGCAATGAGCAGTCTGCTCGGCACCTACTCCGGCGTGTTCTCCGGTGAGAACGCTCGTCGCGGCCTCTCTCTGCTTGCGGGCAAGGAGGGCGAGAAGATAGCCGCCGACATAGTCACGCTTGTCGACGACCCGTTCTACAAGGACAGCAAAATGCCGATAAACTTCGACGCGGAGGGCTCTCCCACGCACCGCAAGAACGTCATAGAGAATGGAAAGCTCACGACGCTTCTGCACAATCTCAAAACCGCCGCGGCGGTGGGCATCGAGACGACGGGCAACGCCTCCAAGAGCTCCTACGACTCACCCGTGGGCATCCGCCCGTTCACAATGTACATCGCCCCCGGAACGACGACCGAAGAGGAGCTGCTGAAGAAGGCTGACGGCGGCGTTCTCATCACCTCGCTCGGCGGTCTGCACGCCGGCGCGAACGTCGTCTCCGGCGACTTCTCGCTCCAGAGCTCGGGCTACATGATAGAGGGCGGCAAAAAGGGCAAGGCCGTCAAGAGCTTCACCGTCGCGGGCAACTTCTACACGCTTCTGCAAAGCATAGCGGACATCTCGGACACGGTCAAGCTCCCCGGCTTCGGCGGCATGACTGCGTTCGGCTCGCCCTCCGTGCTCGTTGAGGGACTGAGCATCGCGGGCAAGTAAATAATTCGACAAATCCCAAACGGCGCAGACGCGCCGTTTGGGAGCCCTTAAATTAAAATGCTCGGCGGAATTCATTTCCGCCGAGCATTTAGCAGCCTCACAGAGTTTCGCGCCGCAAGGCGCGAAACAAATTTCAATCATTTTCGGCGGCGGCGTGTACGTCGCCGAAAATACTTCTCGCGGAGCGCGCGTCGAAGACGGCGAAGCCGCTTCCGCGCCGGTTCGCGCGGTCAAAGTTGCTTGCCATAGGCAAGCAACTTTGCGGAGCCGGAATTCATTTCCGGCGAGCATTTCAAT
>CANPWY010000153.1 GCA_947585215.1 uncultured Clostridia bacterium | reverse complement strand
GCGTTCATTATGCGCCCCGGCATGGCGCCGACGTAGGTCTTGCGGTGGCCGCGGATCTCCGCCTCGTCGCGTATGCCGCCGAGGCTCAGGCGCGCCGTCTTCCGGCCCATGGCAGAGGCGAGGCTCATCGCTATCGAGGTCTTGCCCACTCCCGGAGGGCCGACGAGGCATATCACCTGCCCGCCGATATCCGGCTTCAGCTTGCGCACGGCAAGGAACTCGAGTATGCGCTCCTTGACCTTCTCGAGGCCGTAGTGCTGTCTGTCGAGTATGCGGGCGGCGCGGGTGAGGTCGGTATTGTCCTTCGTCTCGACGTTCCACGGGAGCTCGAGGACGGTGTCGAGGTAGGTGCGCGAGACCGCCGCTTCCGCGGACGACGGGTGCATCATCTCGAGCCGCGCGACCTCTTTTATAAGCTTTTCCTTGTACTCCGGAGCAAGCTCCAGCTCGGCAATCCGGCGGCGGTAATCCTCCGCGCCGGTCTCCTCCGGCTCCTCGCCGAGCTCCTCACGTATGGCGCGGAGCTGTTCGCGAAGGAACTGCTCCCTGTGGCTCTGCCCCACGCGCTGACGCACGCGGTACTGTATTCCCCGGTCGAGCTCGATTATCTCGGTCTCGCTCTCGAGCAGCGCCGCGACGCTCTCGAGGCGCTGAGCCACGCGCAGCTCCTCGAGTATCGACTGCTTTGCCTCCACCGCCACGGGGAGGTTCTGAGCTATGTAGTCGGAGAGGTAGGACGCGTCGTCCGCGCCGAGCACGCCGTGCAGTATCTCCTGCGAGATGCGCGGCGACATTTCGGCGTACCGCTCGAACTCGCTGTGCGTATGGCGGACGAGCGCCTCGAGCCGCTTTGCCGACATCCGTGCGGACGGCCTGTCCTCGAGCCGTTCGACGTCGGCGACGTAACAGCCGCCCTCGCTCGTGACCCCGGCGCGGCGGGCGCGGAAGAGTCCTTCCACGAGGACGCGGACGGTCTCATCCGGCAGTTTGAACACCTGGCACACCTTCGAGACGGTACCCACCTCGTAGACCTCGTCCGGCGACGGGTCTTCCTGCTGGACGTCCTTCTGCGCGGCAAGGAACACGAGCTGGTCCGAGGAGCGCAGTGCCGCGTCGATAGCGGCGGCGCTCTTCTCACGCGCGACGTCGAAGAACATTATCATGCGCGGAAACACGGTGAGTCCGCGCAGAACAAGCATCGGGAGAGTTGTGACGTTTTTCTCTGTATTTTCCATTTTCGACCTCATAAACACGGCGCGGCGTTCCGCCGCTCCGAAAAGTTGATATTTGAAAAAATCCCGGCATTCGCCTTAAATATTTTACGACAAAAACCGTCCCGACGCAAGCGTTTCACATCATTTTCTTTATTTCCCTTTTCAGCCTCGCTATTATTTTCTTCTCGAGGCGGGATATGTAGCTCTGGGATATGCCCATCGCGTCCGCCACCTCCTTCTGCGTCTGCTCCGGCCTGCCGTCGAGCCCGAAGCGGCGGGTGATTATGTCCCTCTCGCGGACGGACAGCCGCTCTATCGCCGCGCGGAGCATCATTCTGTCCGCCTCGTCCTCTACGGGACGGTGCACAACGTCCGGCTCGGTGCCGAGCACATCCCCGAGAAGGAGCTCGTTGCCGTCCCAGTCGGTGCTGAGAGGTTCGTCTATCGAGATCTCTCCCCGCCTCGAGGAGTTTTTTCTGAGGTACATCAGTATCTCGTTTTCTATACAGCGTGAGGCGTAGGTAGCGAGCTTTATCTTCTTTGCGGGGTCGTAGGTGTTTATCGCCTTGATAAGCCCTATCGTGCCTATCGACACGAGGTCCTCCAGCCCGACGCCGGTGTTGTCAAATCTCCGCGCTATGTATACCACAAGGCGCAGATTGTGCTCAATAAGCGTCTTTCGCGCCTCGGCGGAGCCATCCGCGAGAAGCTGTATCTGCCGCGCCTCCTCGTCCGGCGGAAGCGGCGCGGGCAGGAGCTCGCTTCCGCCGACGTAGTGCAGAAAGCCGCCTCTGAGCCGCACGGCCGCGCCGCGTATGAGTTCACGAAGCCTTTTCAAGATTTGCACGGGTCTCCCTCCTCTCCCCTTCGATTTCACCTATGAGCGCGGGGAACACTCCGAGCGGCTCGCGGCACACCGCCGCGAGGATATGTATTCTCCGACCGTCCGCCTCAGCAGAATCCGGCCGGAACGCCGGCGCGAGCCGCGAGCCCGCGGCGGTCACGAACGGCAGGAGCCGCCACTTAACATCCAGCGGAAGCCTCCCGAGCACGTCCGCCGGGAACGGACTGCGCAGGAGCCGCAAAGTTTCCGGCGTAAAGAGCGGCACGAGCGCGTCCGCCTCGACCATGAGCACCGGCGAGCCGTCGAGTGGGTCACGGAGGGTGTTCCCGCTGTCCCGAAGCGCCGAAAACTCCGCCGTTCTGCCGCCGACCGTCAGCCGTATGCGGACGCTCCCGCTTTCCCGCTGACGGGAGCTCCCGCGCGAGGCGGCGCTTATCGCGCCCACCGCCGCCGCGCTCGCGAGTATGGCGGCACGGAGCGTCCACGGCGCGTAAATTATCCCGCCCCGGGCGTCCGCGCCCATGGCAAGCGAGAGCGCGTATGCCGCGCCGCCCATTATCGCGGAGTATACCGCAAGCGCCGCCGCGCGGCGGAGAAAGAGCCTCCGAGAGACGTATCCGAACGCCGTGAGAAGCATCACTGCGGCGGAGACGAGCTTTGCGGGGAGGCTCCCCGCCGCCGGAAGCAGATACGCCGCGACTGCGTACAGCCCTCCGAACGCCGCGCCCGCGAGCAGCCGCAGACGGCTGTAGTGGGCGGCGGAGGTCTGCGCCGCGCCGTAAAGCAGGATATAGTCCGCCGCAAGATTCAGCAGAAACAGCTCGTCAATATAGACCGTCCGCATATCTGCACCCCCTGTCCACCCGGATATTATAGCGCCGGAGCATGGGTGAAACCGAGCGAAACTTTGCGCATACCGCATTCGACCCGCTCCGCGCGTGTCCCGCGCCGGGCGTTGCATATTGCGGATTTCGGTGGTATGATATACGCAAATAGAGATATAGGAGGAAACACAGTGCAAAGGATAATCAAGCCGATGGAGGAGAAATACCTTCTTCCGTCGCTGGAGCTCGTAGAAGACGTCTTCGCGAAATGGGACAGTCCGGAGGAAGGCAGGACCGTTCGGCGACTGGTGGAGGAGATCCGCCGAAAGAAATATTACCTCCCGGAGCTGGAGCTTATAACGGTCACCGAGTATGACGAGGTAGTGGGGTATGCCATGTTCTCCCGGTTCCACATCGAAGGAAGGTATGAGGATGAGCTGCTGATGCTGACGCCCGTGGCCGTAAAAACGGAGCTGCAAAGACAGCACATCTCAAAGGACCTGCTGGAATACGGCTTTGAGAAAGCCAAAGCTCTGGGGTTCAAGGCCGTACTCGTTGAGGGAAACCCCGACAATTACAGATCGCGCGGTTTTCAGCCGAGTTACCGGTTCGGGATCGAGGCCGGTCCGAATATACATCTGCCGCACCCCGACTGTCTGATGGTAAAGGAGCTGGAAGACGGCGCGCTTGACAATATGAGCGGCCTCGTCGACTACTCGTTTTACGAAGCCCTTCACGAAGGATGAGCGCGCCCGCGTCTTGACCTCTCCCCAAGCGGGTGCTATACTCTTGGTATCAACGACACGACGGAGGGACGGTCATGGGCAAAAGCTGTCTTATAATATCCGGCGGGGACTTCTCCCACGAGGGCGTGTCCGGGCGGTTCGACCTCGTCCTCGCGTGTGACCGAGGGTACGAGTACGCCGCGCGGCTCGGCGTCGCGCCGGACGCCGTCATCGGCGACTTTGACTCGGCGGACGCGCCCGACTCTGCGGGCATCCCGATAGTCCGCTTCCCCTCCGTCAAGGACGACACCGACACGATGCTCGCCGCGAAGTACGCGCTCGAACGCAGGTGCGACGACGTCGCCGTCTGCTGTGCCTTCGGCGGACGGCTCGACCACACGCTCGCGAATATCCAGACTGCGGCGTACATCGCGGAGCGCGGCGCGCGGGCGCGCCTCTTCGGCGCGGACACCGCCGCCGAGGTGTTCTCGGGCGGCGCGCGGCGCTTTCCCCGCCGCGACGGGTGGTCGCTCTCGGTGTTCGCTCTCTCGGACAGGTGCGCGGGCGTCGCGATAAGCGGGACGAAGTACGAGGTTCGCGGCGCGGAACTCACGAACGGCTTCCCGCTCGGCGTGAGCAACACATGGGCGTCGGACACGGCGGAGGTTTCGGCGGAGAGCGGGACGGTGCTCGTTCTCATGTCAAAGTTGAGGCGCGGCGAGCACATATAGAGAAAAAGACGGACGGCGCATCGCGCCGTCCGTTTCTGTTGTGACCCTGTTCCGCCGAAAGTTTCAGCTGTTTGCCGCCTGCCTGCCGCTCATGATGTAGCGGTCGAGCTCCATGGATACGGAAATTATATAGCCGGATACGCCGTTCTTTG
>CANPWY010000152.1 GCA_947585215.1 uncultured Clostridia bacterium | reverse complement strand
CTCTCCCCGCTCTTTGTCATCTACTACCTCAATAAGAAGGGCAAGAACGTGAAGAAGGGCATGATCGCAAACATCATCTGCTTCTTTCTGCTCGTGATAGGCTTCACCGCGGCAAACATCGGCGGCGTCGCGAGCGCCGCGGAGGCCACTCAGCCCGCCGGCCTCACCATCGGCGACGGCATAGGTCTCATCAGCGCCGCGCTCTCCACCGGTCTCTCCTGCATCGGCGGCGGCATCGCGGTCGCGTCGAGCGCGACGGCGGCCATCGGCGCCATGAGCGAGGATCAGTCCACCTTCGGCAAGAGCCTTATATTCGTCGGCATGGCGGAGGGCGTCGCGCTCTACGGCATGCTCGTCAGCTTCCAGATAATAGCTAAGGTCGGCTGATGCGTTACTTTCTTATCTCTGACAGCCGCGACACGCTCGTCGGCATGCGCCTCGCGGGCATCGAGGGAGTTCTCGCCGAGGGGCGCGACGAAGTCCGCGCCGCAGTGACCGACGCCACCGGGAGCGGCGACGTCGGCATACTCCTCATCACCGAGAAGTGCGCCGCACTCTGCCCCGAGCTCATAAACGATCTGCGGCTGCGGCTCACCACGCCGCTCATAGTCGAGATACCAAACCGACACGGCACCGGTCGCGCGCCGGATTCTATCACGCGCTACATCCGTGAATCTATCGGCGTCAAGCTGTGAGGAGGACGCGAGATGGCAGACGAAAAGCTTGAAAGCTTTATTTCAACAATACGCGAGGACGCACAGCGAGAGAAGGAAGCGCTCGACGAGGAGATATCCTCTAAGCGCGAAGCCTTCCTCTCGAAGGCGGAGGACGAGCTGCTTGACGAGGTGTATGCCTACATCCGCACCGCAACCTCCCGCATCCGCACCGACGCGGGCAGGCGCGTCTCCCAGAAGATGTTCGAGGAGAAGCGTGAGCTGTACCGCCACCGCACGGAGGTCGCTCTGTCCGTCGCGGAGGACGCAAAGAGACGGATAGCGGAGTATACAGAGACTCCGGAGTACCGCGAACGGCTCGTGCGTCTCGCGAAATACGCCGCGAAGAAGCTCGGCGACGGAGAGGTGCATATATTCCTCCGCCGCGAGGATATGCCGCTCGCGGCGGAGATCTCCGAGGCGTGCGGCGCGGAGGTCGCGGAGGGCGGCTTCACGCTCGGCGGGCTCATAGCCGAGAATTCCGAGCGTCATCTTCGCCTCGACCTCAGCTATGACGAATCGCTCGCGCGCACCGCGCAGAGCTTCGGAACGATAGTCGCAAACGACCGCGTCATGTAGGAGGGTGCCGTATGTACACTGTTTACTCAATAAACGGGCCCGTCGTGCGCGCGCGCGGCGGCACAGACCTCGGCGCGATGGACATGGTCTACGTCGGGAACATGAAGCTCATCGGCGAGGTCGTGTCCATTTCCGGCGACGAGGCGACTATACAGGTCTATGAGGAGACCTCCGGCCTCCGCCCCGGCGAGCCGGTCGAGAGTACCGGCGGGGCGATGGCGATAACCCTCGGCCCCGGACTTATAGGAAATATCTTCGACGGGATAGCGCGTCCCCTGCGCGCCCTAGAGAAGGCGTCCGGCAGCTTCATCGTGAGAGGTATAAACGTCGGCTCGCTCGACGAGGAGAAGAAGTGGGACGTGACCGTCACCGCCTCGGTAGGCGACGTTCTCGAGGCGGGAGCGATATTCGCGACGCTCACCGAGTCCGAGATGATAGAGCACCGCTGTATGGTGCCGCCCGAGCTCTCCGGCACGGTCACGAAGGTCGTGCCGAACGGAAGCTACACCGTTACCGACACCATCATCGAGCTTGACACCGGGCGCGGCGTCGTGCCGCTGAAGCTTGCACAGCGCTGGCCGATACGCAGGAGCCGTCCCTTCACCGAGCGGCTCCCGATAGACCGTCCGCTGATAACCGGACAGAGGATAATGGACACGCTCTTCCCGCTCGCGAAGGGTGGATGCGCCGCTCTGCCGGGGCCGTTCGGCGCGGGCAAGACGGTAAACCAGCACCAGCTCGCGAAGTGGTCGGACGCGGACATAATCGTCTACCTCGGCTGCGGCGAGCGCGGCAACGAGATGACCCAGGTGCTCGAGGAGTTCTCCGAGCTTGAGGACCCGAGGAGCGGCAAGCCCATACTCAGCCGCACCGTCCTCATAGCGAACACCTCCAACATGCCGGTCGCGGCGCGCGAAGCGTCCATTTACACCGGCATGACGATAGCCGAATACTACCGCGACATGGGCTACCACGTCGCGATTATGGCGGACAGCACCTCCCGCTGGGCGGAGGCTCTGCGTGAGATCTCCGGCCGCCTCGAGGAGATACCCGCCGAGGAGGGCTTTCCCGCATACCTCCCCTCCCGCCTCGCGGAGTTCTACGAGCGCGCGGGATATGTCCGCACGCTCTGCGGCGGCGAGGGTTCCGTAACGGTAATCGGAGCCGTCAGCCCTCAGGGCGGCGACTTCTCCGAGCCGGTCACTCAGAACACCAAGCGCTTCGTGCGCTGTTTCTGGGCGCTCGACCGCGAGCTTGCGTACGCGCGCCACTTCCCCGCGATAAACTGGATGACCTCCTACTCCGAGTACGCCGAGGAGCTCGACGGCTGGTACAACGAGCACGTCGGCCCGGACTTCGTGAAGTGCCGCCGCAGGATACAGGCGCTCATGCAGGAGGAGGCGAGCCTCATGGAGATAGTGAAGCTCATCGGCTCGGACATCCTGCCGGAGGACCAGAAGCTCGTCATCGAGACGGCGCGTATAGTCCGCTCCGGCTTCCTCCAGCAGAACTCCTTCCACGCGGTGGACACCTATGTCCCGCTTGAAAAGCAGCTGAAGATGATGCAGACGATACTCTACTTCTACGACCGCGCGGGCGAGCTCGTGGCAAAGAGCATCCCCATCTCCCGCCTGCGCGAGACGAACGTCTCCGAGTCTCTCATACGCATGAAGTACGACGTACCGAATGACGACCTGTCCGCTTTTGACGACTACCGGGAGCTCATCGACCGCGCCGTCGGGAGCATAACGAGCGAATACTGAGGGGGCTTTTGAAATGCAGATGGAATATATCGGGCTGAGCTCGATAAACGGCCCGCTCGTCGCGCTTGACGGCGTCAAGGGCGTCGCTTACGACGAGTTGTGCGAATTCACCCTGCCCTCCGGGGAGCGCCGGACCGGCAGAGTCACAATGATAGACGGAGAGCGCGTGGTCGTACAGGTCTTTGAAGGCACGAAGGGCATGGCGTCCTCCGGCCCGAGGACGCGCTTCCTCGGAAGCCCGATGACGCTTCCGCTCTCCACCGAGATGCTAGGGCGCGTGTTCGACGGCGCGGGACGTCCCGCCGACGGTCTCGGCGCGCTCTACCCCGACGAGAGCCGCGATATCAACGGCTCCGCGATAAACCCCGTGAGCCGCGCCTACCCGCGCTCCTGCATTACGACCGGCATCTCCGCCATCGACGGAATGGCGACGCTGATACGCGGCCAGAAGCTCCCCATCTTCTCCGGCTCGGGCATGAAGCACAACGAGCTTGCCGCGCAGATAGTCCGTCAGGCGAAGATATCCGGCGAGGACGGGCAGTTCGCGATAGTCTTCTGCGCGATGGGCGTCAAGAACGACACGGCCGACTTCTTCCGCAAGAGCTTCGAGGAGAGCGGCGCGCTGATGCGCGTGACGATGTTCCTGAACCTCGCAAGCGACCCGATAATCGAACGCATACTCTGCCCGCGCTGTGCTTTAACGGCGGCGGAGTACCTCGCGTTCAAGCACGGTTACCACGTCCTCGTCATCATGACCGATATGACCTCCTACTGCGAGGCGGTGCGCGAGCTTTCAAGCTCGCGCGGCGAGATACCGAGCCGCAAGGGCTTCCCTAGCTATCTTTACAGCGATCTCGCGTCGCTCTATGAGCGCGCGGGAATGATCCACGAGAGCACCGGTTCCGTGACGCAGGTGCCGATACTCACCATGCCGAATGACGACATCACGCACCCCATCCCCGACCTCACCGGCTACATCACCGAGGGACAGATAGTGCTCGCGCGCGAGCTTGACGGCAAGGGAATCTACCCCCCGATAAGCGTTCTCCCCTCCCTCTCGCGACTGATGAAGGACGGCGTCGGAGAGGGCTTCACGCGGGAGGACCACTCTCCCCTTTCAAACCAGCTTTTCGCCGCGTATTCAAAGACGCAGGAGGCGCGGAGCCTCGCCTCGGTCATAGGCGAGGACGAGCTGAGCGACACGGATAAGGCATATATCGAATTCGGCAACGAGTTCGAGCGGCGGTTCGTCGCCCAGCAGTACGACGAGGACAGGTCGCTCGAGCAGACACTCGACCTGGGGTGGCGGCTTCTCACACTGCTCCCGAAGAGCGAGCTTGACCGCATAGACACCGCGATGCTCGATAAGTATCTGCCCCGCGCGCAGGCAAGCTCCTCCTTCCTTTCCGGGGAGGGTGACAACTGATGCCGACAGCTCCCACCAAAGGCAACCTCATTGCGCGGAAGCGCTC
>CANPWY010000151.1 GCA_947585215.1 uncultured Clostridia bacterium | reverse complement strand
GGCGGAGATGAGATCCTCGCCGATGATGTGCTCCACGCCGTAGCCGCTGAGGTCGAGCCCGTCGGTAAACTCCCGGCAGGCGGGGTTCATGTATACGATGTGACCCGCGTAGAAGGAGAAGACGGGGTAGGGCTTTCCGTCGAACTCCTTTGCGAGGTCTCTCGGGGAAGATGGCATGAAAAATCACTCCTTGCCGCTTCGCAGACTGTTCTTTATCAATATTATCAATAATAGTATAGCGCAAACACCGAAAATTTCAAGAGCGGAGCCCGCAAACGCCCGCAAAAAAGAAGTATATTGAAAAGCAAGATAAACTTTCCAAAAAACTCTTGTATCCCGCTTCCGTTTGATATATAATATACCTGTACAAAGGCGGATAATCAAACCGCATTGCGAAATAAGTTTTCGGGAGGATGTTGCAAAATGAGCATCAAAATCGGAATCAATGGTTTTGGCCGCATAGGTCGTCTCGTCTTCCGCGCGAGCCTCGATCATCCGAATGTTGAAGTCGTCGGCATCAACGACCTCATCACCTCGGATTACATGGCTTACATGCTGAAGTATGACACCATCCACGGCCGCTTCAACGGAACGGTCGACTACACCGACCATTCCATCATCGTCAACGGTCACGAGATCGCCGTCTTCAGCGAGCGTAACCCGGCGGACCTGCCCTGGGGCAAGGTCGGCGCTGAGTACGTCGTCGAGTCGACCGGCCTCTTCCTCACCAAGGAGAAGGCTCAGGGCCATATCGACGCCGGCGCCAAGAAGGTCGTCATGAGCGCTCCGTCGAAGGACGACACCCCCATGTTCGTCATGGGCGTCAACAACACCACCTACACCACTGACATGAACTTCGTCTCGAACGCGAGCTGCACCACCAACTGCCTCGCCCCGATAGCGAAGGTCCTGCATGACAACTGGGGTATTACCGACGGTCTTATGACCACCGTTCACTCCACCACCGCTACCCAGAAGACCGTTGACGGCCCGTCCGCCAAGGACTGGCGCGGCGGCCGTGCCGCTTCGGGCAACATCATCCCGTCCTCGACCGGCGCCGCCAAGGCTGTCGGCAAGGTCATCCCGAGCCTCAACGGCAAGCTCACCGGCATGTCGATGCGTGTTCCGACCCTCGACGTCTCCGTCGTCGACCTCACCGTCAACCTCGCGAAGCCCGCGAAGTATGACGAGATCTGCGCCGCGATGAAGGCCGCCTCCGAGGGCGAGCTGAAGGGCATCCTCGGCTACACCGAGGAGGACGTCGTCTCGAGCGACTTCATCGGCGATCCGCACACCTCGATCTTCGACAAGAAGGCCGGCATCGCTCTGACCGACACCTTCGTCAAGGTCGTCAGCTGGTACGACAACGAATGGGGTTACAGCAACAAGGTTGTTGACCTCATCGAGTATATGTATACCGTCGACCACAAGTAAGCCTTACTCGAGCAAAAAGAGCCGCCCGCACGGGCGGCTCTTTTATTTGACTTTCGAGGGAAATGGCAGCCGCGCTTTGAATGTGCGGGAGCGCGACTGTCCCGGAAAATGTAAAGTAAATACCTTGTCGACGTACATATAAACGAAAAGCAAGATGCTTTACACATTCTCGCCCGGCTCAAAGTTCGCCGGACGCCTATATCTCATTGAAAACCTCGCGGGGAAATGTTATAATGGCTTCATCAGAGTAAACGTCTATTGGAGGAAACCGATATGCGCGGTAAATTCATAGTCTTTGAAGGTCCGGACGGCTCCGGCAAGACGACGCAGCTGAGTCTGCTCGCGGAGCGGCTCGCGGCGGAGGGAGTCTCCGCCGCCTCGGAGCGCGAACCCACCGGCAGCACTTTGGGCGCGCTCGTGCGGGAGATACTTTCCGGCAGACGCGTCTGTGAGCCGCAGACGCTCGCACTGCTGTTTTCGGCGGACCGCTCGGAGCATATCGGCGACATACTCCGGCTCCTCGACGAAGGGAAGCACGTGCTCTGCGACAGGTATGTCTTTTCAAGCATAGCGTATCAGGGGCTCGACCTCCCGACCGAGTGGGTGGCTGAGGTGAACCGTCCGAACACCGAGCGCCTCATGCCGGACGCCGTGGTGTACATCGACCTCGACGAGCGCGACTGCATGGAGCGCATCACGCGCGGGCGCGACACCGTCGAGGAGATATTCGAGACGCGGGAGAGGATAAAGCGCGTGCGCCAAAACTACGAGTATGCCTTTGACCGCCTGCCGCCGGAGAGGCTTTTCCGCATAGACGGCGCGCGGACGCAGGAGGAGGTCGCGCGCGACATATACGACTGTGTGCGTCCGCTCCTCGAGGAGAACTGATATTTCCCGGGAAAGCGAGGGTCTCAAACGACCGAAGCCGGCGTTTCGCCGGCTTTTCTGCTGTCCGCGCCGGGAAAAGGAGCGTGCGAGGTCTCCGCGCGCCGGATAAAACAGGCTGCGAAATGTTGATTTTTTTGTCTGATGGTGTATAATTAAAATAGGATGTGATTTGTGCCCGGCGGCGGAGAGTGTTTTCGGCGCCGTATGAAATAAATTCAGAGCTACGGGAGGATATGCGGCCTATGAAGTGCGAACAGTGCGGAGCAGAGATAAAGAGCGGCGAGATATTTTGCAGAGTGTGCGGCGCGCGGGTGCCCGCGTCCTCCGCGTCCGCCGCGGAGAAGGAAGCGCCGCCGGTAAAGGAGACGGCCGAGGCCGCGCCCTCCGCCGCAGCGTCGCCGGAGAAGGAGCGTCCGCGCGCCGAGACCTCGGGACGCGAGGGAGCGCGTATCCGTAAAAAGAAAAGCGCCGCAAACAAACCGGCCCGGAAGGAGAAAACGCCGGGGAACAAAAAGAAGCTTATCTTCATCGGCGCGGCGGCGGTCGCCGCGGTCGTGGTGATCGTGGTCGTGCTGGCGCTGATATTCGGCGGCGGACGCGGCTCGGCGATGCGCCTCGACCCCGAGCGTCCGTTTGCCGTGATGTATGACAACACCGCCATCGTGTACGATGCGGACGGCGGCGCTCTCCTCAACGTCGAACACAGCGTGGACGGCGTCGTCACAAGCGTGTGGAACGGCACGATAGTCCTCGACCGTAGCCGAGTGAGCGCGTGGAACGCCGGCGGAGACACCGTCTATCGCGACGGAGAATACCTGAACGCGAGCGCGGCGGTCATAAGCGCAAACGGCGAGGTACTGGAGTTCACCGATTTGAACGACGGCGAGAACGAGGGAATGGTGCGCTTCGCGGGAGACGCCGCAGACAAGCTCGGCGACCTCCACGTCGTCGACGGAACGGTCGTGATGAGCCCGGACGGCAGCCGCGCGGCATACAATATTTTCGACGCGGCCTCCGACGCGGAGCATTCGATTCTCGGCGAAACGGGCGAGAAGGGCGAACGCCTGCTTGACTGCGAGAGGATATACGCCCTCTCGAACGATGGCGCGTATGTGTATTTTGAGAACAACGGCAGGTTCTACGTCGAGAAGGACGGCGAGCGCACCCGCCTCTGCGAGCTTACCGACCTCAAGCTGCCGATAGTCATGAATTCCGTCGGAGACGAGATAATTTTTGCGACCTATTCTGACGGGGTACACTACGTCCACGGCGGCATAAACGACAAGATCTCCGGCGTCGGAGACCTCGAGGTTTACGGCCCGGTGCAGTTTGCATCCGAGCGCCGCGCGGAGGACACTGTCTCCGTTGCCCGCACCGAGACGTTTGCGGGCTCGGTGCTCATGCTCGGCGATATGCTCTACGGCGTCGAGCCCGAGACCTTCAAGACGACGATGATAGACTACTGCCTCTCTGCTGTCGCCACGGAGGACGGAAAGCGCCTCGCTTATGCGGACGTGAACGGCCGGTTGCACATCGTCACCGACCCGTGCGGCGAGCGGAAGGAGACCGTGACCGCGCCGGACGAGCGCGCGACCGCCGTATACGCCAACAGCGACCTCAGCGAGGTCTATTTCACGAACGTCCGCGACGAGCTGTGGAGGCTCAGCGGCGGCCGCACGGAGATGGTTTCCGCCGACGTCGGGAACCTGTGCCTGAGCGGCGGGGGAGAGCTCTACTTCCTGTATGACGGCGTGGTGCTCTGCCGCGCGGACGGTACCGACCGCGTGTCGCTTGAGAGGACGGACGGGTTTGTGAGCATCGAGAGTGTGCCGCAGGGTGTCGTCGTTCACCTCGCGGGCGACACGGCAAAGTATTTCCGCGACGGCGCGGCCGAGGGCAAGACCCTCGCAAAGCGCGGCCCGGCGGCGGGAAGCTCTGCCGCGGGCGAGCCCTCGGCGCCGGCGAGCACCGTGCCGAGCGCGCTTCCGACGGGAGAGGCGAGCGCGGAGCCGTCCGCCGAGGAAAGCGGCGAACCCACGCGATAAACCTTCATATTATAATATAAGCACACCGAAAAGGAGGAGAGAACACCGTGAAGATAGAGTACGGATCTTTCATATCGCCGGCGGACGGCATAGTTATTGCGACGCTTACGGTACTGCCGGACGGAGAGCCGAAGGGCGTCGTCCAGCTCGCGCACGGCATGGCGGAGCACAAGGAGCGATACCTGCCG
>CANPWY010000150.1 GCA_947585215.1 uncultured Clostridia bacterium | reverse complement strand
CGGACCGGGTGCCCGAGCCGCTTGCCGGTGACCATCGTGCAGAGGTCGCCCGCCTTGATTATGCGCTCCTTGTAGTTTGGGTGGATGTTGCACTCCTCGGCGCTGAGGAAGCGGGTGCCCATCTGCACCCCGCACGCTCCGAGCATGAACGCCGCGGCGACGCCCCGTCCGTCCGCTATACCTCCGGCGGCTATGACGGGAAGGTCTGTCGCGTCGCAGATAAGCGGGACGAGCACCATCGTCGTGAGCTCGCCGACGTGTCCGCCGCTCTCGCCGCCCTCGGCTATGACGGCCGAGGCTCCGAGGCGGGTGACGAGCTTCGCCATGGCGACGCTCGGGACTATCGGTATGACCTTTATCCCCGCGTCAAGCCACGTCTTCATATACTTCGAGGGGTTGCCCGCGCCGGTCGTGACGACCGGGACGTGCTCCTCCGCGACGCACGCCGCGACCTCGTCCGCATACGGACTGAGCAGCATGATGTTGACGCCGAAGGGCTTGTCGGTGATGCTCCTCACGACCGCTATCTGCTCGCGCACGAAGCTCGCGGGGGCGTTCCCCGCGCCGATTATTCCGAGCCCGCCGCCTTCGCTCACGGCGGCGGCAAGCTTTCCGTCCGCGACCCACGCCATTCCGCCCTGGAAGACGGGGTAGCGTATGCCGAGCATTTCGCAGAGAACAGACTGTATCATCTTACTTCATGCAGTTCTCTTCGATGAAGTTCACGAGCTCGCCGACGGTCTCGACCTTCTGGTTGAGCTCTATCTCGATGCCGAGCTCGTCCTCGAGGTTCATGAGCAGCTCGACGGTGTCAAGAGAGTCTATGGACAGTTCCTTGAACGTGCTCTCAGGCTTGACGTCCTCCGGGGCGCAGTCGGTGCGCTCGGCTATGACCTTTGCAACAGCTTCCATTACCATAATAAATACCTCCGCAGTAAAATAGTCGGAATTTGCGGTTAACCGGCAGTGCCCCGTCGAACCGGGAGTGTGTCTCGGAGCCTTCTCGAAGCCGTCCGCCGCGCGCCGGGTCCCGTGAAAACGGGCGCCGCTTCGCCGCGCAAACGTCGAAACCGTGCGGTTTTCGGCGGTTCGAGCCGTCGCCGGATAACATTACTATAATTGTAACACAAATTTCCACCGTGTCAAGGGTTGTGCACCCCCAACGGCTCATAGAGCCGTTGGGGACCCCTTGGATCAAAATGCTCGGCGGAAATGAATTCCGCCTGCGCGAAGTTAGCGGCTTTGCCGCTAACTTCACCGCGCGAACCGGCGCGGAACAGCTCATAGAGCCGTTGGGGACCCCTTGGATCAAAATGCTCGGGGCAAACACGAGGGCGCCGACATATTCCTCGCCAGAACATATTCAGCCCTCGTGCGCTTTGCCGCAAGCGGCAAAGCCAAACACGGTACGAAATTGCTCTGCGCAAATTCGGCGCTCCGCGCCGAATTTAACCGCTGCGAACCGCGAAAGCGCGAACTAATTCTTCATCCAACACCCTACCGCTTTCGCTCGCAATATTCGCTCTGCGAATATTGCCCAACATTGTGCGCATTGTAGGGCGGTAACGGCTCATAGAGCCGTTGGGGACCCCTTGGATCAAAATGCTCGGGGCGAACACGAGGGCGCCGACATATTCCTCGCCAGACCATATTCAGCCCTCGTGCGCTTTGCCGCAAGCGGCAAAGCCAAACACGGTACGAAATTACCCCTGCGCGACGTTAGCGGCTTTGCCGCTAACGTCAACCGCTGCGAACCGCGAAAGCGCGAACTAATTCTTCATCCAACACCCTACTGCTTTCGCTCGCAATATTCGCTTCGCGAATATTGCCCGACATTGTGCGCATTGTAGGGCGGTAACGGCTCTGTGAGCCGTTGGGGACCCCTCCCTAATCGGTTTGCTCGGTCATCGTTTATCCAACGGCGGCTTTTCCGAGGTGTGGGTTGAATTTGCCGGTTTTCGGGGTTATAATAAACGGAGACGCGGCAGCGGCGCCGCATATTCCATATTTTGTGTGTAAAGGAAGGAAAATATTATGCGGACAGCCGGCACGAAAGCGCCCGATTTCACGCTTCATGACAAGGACGGGAACCCCGTCTCGCTCGCGGACTTCGCGGGGCGCAAGGTCGTTCTCTACTTCTATCCCAAGGACAACACACCCGGATGTACCCGTCAGGCGTGCGCGTTCGCGGCGGCGTTCGAGGAGTTCAAAAGTATCGACGCGGTCGTTGTAGGCGTCAGCCGCGACTCGGAGGCGTCCCACAGAAAATTTGCGGAGAAGTACGAGCTTCCCTTCGTCCTGCTCAGCGACCCCGAGCTCGAGGTCATCAAGGCCTACGACGTGTGGCAGGAGAAGAAGAACTACGGGAAGGTGAGCTTCGGCGTCGTCCGCACGACCTACGTCATCGACGAAAACGGCATCATCGAAAAGGTCATGCCCAAGGTCAAGCCGGACACCAACGCCGCAGAGATACTTGAATATCTGCGTGGGTGACGGCAGCGTTAGAGATGTCCCGATTGGTAAGCGCAATAGGCTCGAATTATTTGTATGCCGACCTCAAAGCGCGCCGGTCTACACGCAAAAAGCAGACGGAAACCGTCTGCTTTTTGCGTATATAAAAGTGCGTATTCTAAAACTCATCTGACGTATAAGCGGGAATTTATTCAAACCATTTGACTTTCATTACAAAGTTCTTCGCGTTGCGGTAGCCTGCTTTTTCGTAGAATCTTTCATGATGTTCATCGCTTACCGCCTGAAGTTCTACGCAGGACGCACCTTTCTCTCGTACAATTCGCTCAAGCTCGGATAAAAAGGCGCTGCCAATGCCCTTGCTTTGGTGCTCGTATGCTATAATTATTTCCTCTAACGTGTATCCGATAATATCGTCATATTGTTTAAAATAGCCCATGGCGAACCCTATTGCGGAATTATTTTCTTCCAGAATAAGAGAAAATGAATCCTCTATGCAAATTACTTGGTGGATTCGCTTTCCCGCAGTTTCTTTTGTCCAATTCCCGCCTTCATGCACATTATAGTATGAAATATAGAGAGGCAAAACAGCGTGAATATCTGCTGTTGTCATTTCACGAATCTGCATTTTTATCCTCCGAATCCCGCCTTGCTGCGCCTGCCGTCATACCGGCGGGCGGTTTCCCGTCTGCTTTTTCACGTATGGAAGTGCGTATATTGCAATTTATCGGAATTTCTCCAACCGCAGCAACCCTTCGTCATCGGGCTCGGTGATCCCGTTTTTATAATCGTAACCCATTTTGCGATAGAATGGCGTCGCTGTGATCGAAGCGGGGATCTCTATCCGCTTTGCCCTTAAAAAGTATTCATCCGCTTCGAGCGTTTGAATGATTTTCCTGCCGATCCCACGTCCCTGATATTCGGGCAGGACAAAAATAGTAAACAGACTGCTTTCGTCCGTCTTCCCCCAGAAAGGACCGATCGCACCACACCCCACTATTTTTCCGTCCTCGCAGAAGACGTAGAAATGCATCCAGCTCGCTCTCTCCAAAATGTTCTGAGGCTGCAGGACTTTGATATCATTTTCGATGTATTCTGCAGAATAGTCCTTGATATTCGTTGTCCGAAGCGTTTCCGCTATCAGCGCGGAAACCTCTGCCGCGTCCTCTTCCCGTAACCTTCTTATTTCCATAGCTGTTCCTCCGCAAATTTTGATTTCTCGCGCCCGCCGTCATACCGGCGGGCGGTTTTTCTATGCGGGCTGGACGGCCCGGCGGGACTTCCCGTTCTGTCATTCTTCCTGCGCCGTCCCGCGCCGCCGAACGGCGGCGCAGCGCTTCACGCCGAAACCCGCCCGCAGTACGCGGCTCTTTATCTCCTCCTCGGAGGGCTCGGTCTTGCAGAGTATCCTCGCCCTGCCCGAGGCCTTCACGCTCGCCCACACGCCGGGGAGGGTGTTCAGCGCGTTCTCGACCTCGCGGGCGCAGTTCTCACAGGTGAGGCCGGTTATCTCCGCCGAGAGCTCGTAGGGGTAGTGCGACCGCGTCCTGTCCGCCACCGGCGCCCGCTCGACCTTGCCCGGACAGCCGCAGCACGTGCTTTTCGACTTACGCGAGCGCGCGAAGTGAAACGCCAGCGCGAGCGCGCCCGCGACGAGCAGTACCACCAGAATATCCACAGGCTTCATACGCGCCGCCTCACAGCACAAGTATCAGCACAGCGCGGACCGCGAGCGCCGCAAGCCACGCCACCACGCACTGCCATATGACGACGCCCGCCGCCCACGTTCCGCCGAGCTCGCGCTTCACCGAAGCTATCGCCGCGACGCAGGGGGTGTAGAGCAGGCTGAAGACGAGCAGTGCCCCGGCGGACACCATGTCGAGCACCGCCGCGACGCCGCCCTCCGCGCCGAACAGCACCTCGAGCACCGAAACGACGCTCTCCTTTGCCATGAACCCGCTGATGAGCGACGTGCATATCCGCCAGTCGCCGAGGCCGAGCGGACGGAACAGCGGCGCAAGGAAGCCCGCTATCGTCGCCATAATGCTCTCCGACGAGTCCTCGACGAGGTTGAAGTGCAGGTCGAAGCTCTGCAAAAACCACACCACGACCGTCGCTA
>CANPWY010000149.1 GCA_947585215.1 uncultured Clostridia bacterium | reverse complement strand
GCTATCAAATGCCCCGTTTCCGCTTCAAAAACCCAGTGTTTTCAAGGCTTTGCGGGTTTTGTCAGTTATTCCCACTCTATCGTGGAGGGCGGTTTTGAAGTTATGTCGTACACGATTCTGTTGATGTGCGGGACCTCGTTGACGATGCGGACGCTGACGCGGTCGAGGACGTCGTAGGGGATGCGGGTCCAGTCGGCGGTCATGAAGTCGCTCGTGGTGACGCTGCGGAGCGCGAGCGTGTAGTCGTAGGTGCGCCCATCACCCATGACGCCCACCGAGCGCATATTCGTAAGCACCGCGAAGTACTGGTCCATCGTGCGCTCGAGGCCGGCCTTCGCTATTTCGTCGCGGAAGATGAAGTCCGCGAGGCGGAGCAGGTCCGCCTTCTCCTTCGTTATCTCCCCGATTATGCGTATCGCGAGGCCGGGGCCGGGGAAGGGCTGGCGCGAGACAAGGTACTCCGGCAGACCAAGCTCGCGGCCGAGCTGCCTCACCTCGTCCTTGAAGAGCATCCTCAGCGGCTCGATTATCTCCTTGAAGTCCACATAGTCCGGCAGGCCGCCGACGTTGTGGTGGCTCTTTATCACCGCCGCGCCCGCCTTGCCGCTGCCCGACTCTATCACGTCCGGGTATATCGTGCCCTGCACCAGATAGTCCACGGCGCCTATCTTCTTCGCCTCCGCCTCAAAGACGCGGATGAACTCCTCGCCAATTATCTTGCGCTTACGCTCCGGCTCGGTGACGCCCGCGAGCTTCGAGAGGAATACGTCCTCCGCGTTCGCGCGGACAAAGTTTATATCCCACTTGCGGAACGCCGCCTCGACCTCGTCGCCCTCGTTGAGACGCATGAGGCCGTGGTCGACAAATACGCAGGTGAGCTGACTGCCGACGGCCTCCGCGACGAGCGCCGCCGCCACCGAGCTGTCCACGCCGCCGGAGAGCGCGAGGAGCACCTTGCCGCCGCCAACCTTCTCGCGGATGCTCCGGACGGCGGTCTCCTTATAGTCGCCCATAGTCCAGTCGCCGTGCGCGCCGCAGACCTCGTAGAGAAAGTTGCGTATCATGTCGGCACCGTGCTCTGTGTGGTTCACCTCCGGGTGGAACTGCACGCCGTAGAAGCCGCGCGTCTCGTCGCATATCGCGACGTTCGGGCAGGCGGCGGAGTGTGCCTTGAGCTCAAAGCCCTCCGGCACGCGCTCCATGTAGTCCCCGTGGCTCATCCATGTAACGCCGCGCTCGGGAAGTCCCTTGAAAAGGCGGCAGGACGTGTCGAAAAACGTCTCGGTCTTGCCGTACTCGCGCGCGGCGTCGCTCTGTGCCGCGACGACGCTTCCGCCCAGATGGTGCGCGAGGAGCTGGCACCCGTAGCATATCCCGAGTATCGGCACGCCGAGCCGGAAGAGCTCCGGGTCGGCGTGCGGCGCGTCCTCATCGTAGACGCTGTTCGGTCCGCCGGTGAAGATCATCCCCATTGGTCCGAACTCGCGTATCTCGCTTATCGGCGTGGTGTACGGCTTCACCTCGCAGTACACACTGCACTCGCGCACGCGGCGCGCTATCAGCTGATTGTACTGTCCCCCGAAGTCAAGCACAAGGATCTTTTCCATACAGTCTCCCTCTTATCTCTCTATTGCGGCTATCCCGTTCATATCAGCGGTATATCGTCTCCTCGCGGCGCGGGCCGGTAGAGACCATCGTTATCGGCACCTCTATCTCCTTCTCGATGAAGAGGACGTAGTCCTTCACTTCCTGCGGCAGCTCGTCAAAGCTCGTGATGCCGCGCACCTTCTTGCCCTTGAAGCCGGGCATGACCTTCAGCACCGGCTTTGCGCGCTTCAGGAGCGGGGTGACGGGGAAGTCGCGCGTGACCTTGCCGTCTATTTCGTAGCCGACGCAGACCGGTATCTCGTCGAGGTACTCGAGGCAGTCGACGGCGGTGAGGACAGCCTCGGTCGCCGCCTGCATCTGCATGCCGTAGCGGGTCGCGACGCAGTCGAACCAGCCCACGCGCCTCGGGCGGCCGGTCGTCGCGCCGAACTCGCCCTTGTCGCCGCCGTGGATGCGGAGCTCCTGCGCCTCGTCCCCGAATATCTCGCTTACGAACTCGCCCGCGCCGACGGCGCTCGAATACGCCTTCGTCACCGCGACGACGTCGGTTATCTCCCGCGCGGGTATCCCCGCGCCCACCGCCGCGTAGCCCGCGAGCGGGGAGGACGACGTCACCATCGGGTAGATGCCGAAGTCGGGATCCTTGAGCGTCCCGAGCTGACCCTCGAGGAGGATGTTCTTCCCCTCCGAAAGGGCCTTTCTGAGGTACGCCGCCGTGTCGCAGACGTACGGCTCTATCATTTCCTTATACTTCATGAGCGTGTCGAACATCTCATCCTCGTCGAGCAGAGGCTTATGGTAGACGTGCTCGAGCTGGAGGTTCTTGAGCTCGCAGATATGCGCGACCTTCTCGCGGAGCTCGTCCGGGTAGAACAGCTCGTTTACCTGTATGCCAATCTTTGCGAACTTGTCCGAGAAGAACGGCGCTATGCCGGACTTCGTCGAGCCGAACGCCGCCGCGCCGAGGCGCTCCTCCTCGTAGGTGTCGAGCAGGATGTGGTAGGGCATGAGCACCTGCGCCCTGTCGCTGACGAGCACCTTTGGGTTCACCCCGCGCGAGCGCACGTCCTCAAGCTCGTGCATGAGCTTGGGTATGTCGAGAGCAACGCCGTTGGAGAGGATGTTCGTTATGTGCGGATAGAAGATGCCGGAGGGCAGCAGGTGCAGTGCGAAACGCCCGTACTCGTTTATTATCGTGTGTCCGGCGTTCGCCCCGCCCTGAAAGCGGATGACTATATCCGACTCTCTTGCGAGCATGTCCGTGGTCTTGCCCTTGCCCTCGTCGCCCCAGTTTGCGCCTACGATCGCTCGAATCATGACAAACTCACCTTTTCTTCGTCAAAAATTGCGCCGCTCCGGTCCAAGGCTCGCCGGAACAGCGAAAAAGCAACGACACCGTGACGGCATCATTGCCTTTCACGAAAGAATTATACACTAAGAGAGAAATGTTGTCAATTTCTTCGTCGCTGTTTTTCAAAAAGGACTGGCGCGGAATAGCATTGTATGCTATAATAAACATAGTTTGCATAAGCTAACGCACTCGTCCGACGTGCGGGCAGAAATACAAGGGAGGCATATTTATGTTCAAAACAACGCTCGGAGTAGAGGGCATGAGCTGCGGCATGTGCGAGGCGCACGTGAACGACGCCGTCCGAAAGGCGTTCCCCGCGGCAAAGAAGGTCTCCTCCTCGCGCCGAAAGAAGATCACCGAGGTCATAAGCGAGGTCGCGCCGGACGCCGACGCGCTCCGCCGCGCGATAGACGCCACCGGCTACCGCGTCACCGACTGCAGGGTAGAGCCGTTCGAGAAGAAGAGATTTTCGCTCTTCCGCTGAGGCGACGCCGCTGTACTTCGGCGCGCTCACGGACGGCTCACGCCGTCCGTGTTCTTTTCCGCCGGGCAGATACGGCAGTCATACCGGCACGGTGACCCTTGGAGCATGCTCCTTGCAAAAACTTCCGGATAAAAGGCTGAATTTTGTTCGGAATGGCGCTTTACCTTGCAAGCGGATTATAGTATAATAATCGGGTGTGCGGAACTTTGCGGCTCGGAAAGACTCGGGCCGCGCGGCTTATACTCTTTCTGTTTTGCGAGGAAATATGCTTAAGAAGAAATTCATGGGTTTTGAATGGAGCCTGCTCCCGACGGTCGTGGTGCTCGCGTGGCCGACGATGCTCGAACAGCTTCTCCAGACGGCGGTGCAGTACATAGACACCGCGATGGTCGGCTCGCTCGGCACCGACGCCACGGCGGCCGTCGGCGCGACCGGCACCGTCGGCTGGCTTGTCATAAGCACGATATCGGCGCTCAGCGTGGGACTTCTCTCTATAGTCGCGCAGGCGCACGGAGCGGGCGACCGCGAGCTCGCGAAGCGCGCCGCCGCGCAGGCGACCTTCATCATACTGTCGCTCGGCGTGGTGTTCACGGCGGTCATCCTGTCGATAAGCCACCTCGTGCCCGTCTGGATGCAGGTCGACCCGAGGATACGCAAGACCGCCGGAGACTATTTCTTCATCCTCTACATACCGATGCTTCCGCGCCTCGCGACGGTCATGTACGGCACACTGCTCCGCTCGGTCGGCGACACGAAGACGCCGATGCGCGTGGGTCTCATCGTCAACGTCACGAACGTCGTGCTGAACTTCCTGCTGATATATCCGACGAGGACGATGAAAATCTTCGGCCTCGCCTTCACGATGCCGGGCGCGGGGATGGGCGTCATCGGCGCGGCGGTCGCGAGCGCCGCGGCGTTCACCGTCGGCGGCATTCTCATCACGATAGTCGTCTGGCGGCACCCGGAGATAAGCCCGAAGGGTCAGTCCCTGAGGCCCGACCTCTCCATTCTGAAGCCGACGCTCCGCATAGCGCTTCCGAATATGTTCCAGCGCTTCGGCACGTCGCTCGGATTCGTCGTCTTCGCCTCGATGATAAACTCGCTCGGCGGCGTCAGCACCGCGACGCACACGATAGCGAACACCGTCGAGAG
>CANPWY010000148.1 GCA_947585215.1 uncultured Clostridia bacterium | reverse complement strand
GGGATGTTGTTGTCCTGCATGGGTATCGACGCAAGCTCGCTTATCATCATCGCCACAACGAACTCGCTTGCCGAGAGCTGTCCGAGCTGACGCTTGCCCATGGCGCGCATGGCGGCGATTATCGTAACATAAAGGATGATGGCCCTCACAAACAGTACCTGCAACTGCCCTGCCTCCCGAAATTTTGTCGCTCGGCATTATACTTGCCCGCTTGTCGCCGGATTATGCGCAACGGGACAGGCGGCGGCGCATACACTTGATACGGCGGGAGGTGTTTATATGCGGAGGATAATGCCGTCACTTCGGACAGCACTGGCGCGGCGAAAGGTGCGCCGCGCAGCGTCCGGACGGAGGAGCTTCGGGCGGCGTATGCTTGTGCGGCTTGCAGTAATGCTCGCTGTGGCGGCGTTGATGTTTGCGTGGTTCCAGAGAAGGCTCCGCCCCGTGGTGGAACAGCTTGCGGCAAGCCGCGTCGCTTACCTCGCGGGCGAGGTGATAAACAGCGCCGTAAACGAGCAGATCGCCGAGAGCGGCGCGGGCTACGACGACCTCGTCCTGCTCGAAAAGGACGCCTCCGGGAAGGTCACGGCGCTGAAGACGAATATGTCCGCCATAAACCGGCTCAAGACTGATATAACGGCGCTCGTGCTCGAGAGGATAAACAATATGGACACCTCCGAGCTCGCCATCCCGCTCGGGAACATCATCGACGGCGAGCTGTTCAGCGGACGCGGCCCGGAGATACCCGTGTTGGTCGTGCCGGTCGGGACGGCTGAGGCGGACTTCTCCACGGCGCTCGTGACCGCAGGGATAAATCAGACGCGCCACCAGATGATAGTCACCGTGACGGCGGATATT
Organism: uncultured Clostridia bacterium; assembly: GCA_947585215.1. Lineage (GTDB taxonomy): Bacteria > Bacillota > Clostridia > Oscillospirales > JAAYOS01 > CANRIN01. The sequence continues at coordinate 3,746 of CANPWY010000148.1, read as the reverse complement.
TCCGTACTGCTTCCGGGCTACGAAACCTCGACGAGGGTGTCGTCCAAGGTAGTCGTCGCCGAGACGGTGATAGTGGGAGACGTGCCGGAGGCGTATACATACCTAGAGGACACCGGCGCCTCCCCGCGCGAGCTCTACGGCGACTACGACATAGTGGCGGAGCCGCCGGACTGAGCTTGTATTGTCCGCCGGGATGTGCTACAATCATACCAAAGGACTTTGTGAGCCGGAAAAGGAAGTGACGCTATGCGTAAAAGACTTATATCGTTCGTGCTCGCACTTATCATGCTTCTGCCGGCGGTCTCCGCCTCCGCCGCGCCCTCGGGCGAGCCGTACTCGGATATGCCCGCCGCCGAGTGGGCGCGGACTGCCGTTCTAAAGGCGAAGGAGTACGGTCTGATGGGCGGCGTCGGCGGCGGACTGTTCGGCACGGGCAGGACTATCAGCCGCGAAGAATTTGCGACGATACTTTTCAGAATGTTCGGCTGGTCGGAGGAGCAGGAGGACGCGTTTGACGACATATCGGGCCGCTGGTCCCGCACGTACATAAATGCGGCGGCAAAGCACGGCGCGGTGGACGCGGGCGGGAAGTTCCGCCCTATGGAGGCGATAACCCGCCGCGAGATGGCGGTGATGCTCGTCCGCGCGCTCGGATACGGCGGCGCGGCGGAGGCGTCCGAAAGCTGGGACGGACTTCCGTTTACCGACGTCACCGAGGACAAGGGATACATCTCTGTCGCCTACGACATCGGTATGACGACCGGCGTCACGGAGACCACCTTTGTCCCGGAGGGATACGCGAAGCGCGAGGAAGTAGCGGCGATGCTCGTGCGCATCTACGAGCGCCGCGTCTCCCCGCTCGGATGGCGGCACGCGTTCTACGCTATCTCTTCTTACAGCCAGCTTGAGCTTGCAAAGACGCTCGACGCGGTGAGCCTCGGCTGGAGCCGTATGCGCATAGAGGACGGCGCGCCCCGGCTCGTCACATCTTCGTCCGGCGGGAACGAGTACTGCGTGCCGGACGGATACGAGCAGGTCACGGAGGCGCTGCATGACAGCGGCGTCACCACGCACCTCGACGTCGTGATGACAAACGTGACGAGCGCCGCGTTTGTCGATGCTTTCTCCCTGCCGGAGAACCGCTCCTCCGCCGTGGATATGATACTCGGCGAGATAAAGACACTCGGCCTCGACGGCGCGACTATCGACTTTGAGGGACTTCGCTCCCCCGCCCGCGAGCCGTTCGGGCTCTTCCTGCGGGAGCTCGACGGCGCGCTCGAGTCGGCAGGGCTCACCCTCTACGTCGCGGTGATGCCCGCGACGGCCGACGGTGTCTACTTCGACGGATACGACTACCGCGCTATAGGCGAGCTTGCGGACAAGGTCATACTCATGGCGCACGACTACGCGCCGAAACATATGGAGGCAAACCTCCTCGGCTCGACCTTCTTCCAAAACTCCGCGCTCACCCCGATAAACTCGGTCTACTACTCGCTCCGCGCGGCGTGTGACCCGAAGACCGGCGTTCGCGACAGGTCGAAGCTCGCCCTTGCCGTCAGCATGACGGCGATGGCGTGGGAGACCGACGCCTCCGGCAAGCTCACCTCCACCGAGCCGCAGTACCCGACCTACGATACGGTGCTCCGCCGCATAGAGGGCGGCGCGACGATGGGCTGGTCGTCCTCGCTCGGAAATCCGTACCTTACCTACAGCACCGAGGACGGGCAGAATTTCTTCCTGTGGTATGAGGACGAGCGGAGCATCGGTGAAAAGCTCGATCTCATGCGTCTCTTCGGCGTCACGGGAGTGTCGGTGTGGCGGCTCGGACTAATCCCCGAGGCTCGCGACGCCGCCGCGTGGCTCAACGTGGCGGCTCTGCTGGGATAAACCTTCAACATAAGAAAACGAGGCACAGCTTTTTGCTGTGCCTCGTTTGTTGTTATCACGGAAGCCGCTTTACTTCCCTTCCCACGCGGCCATGACCGCCGCGCGGAGCGGTTCGATATTTTCCTTCTTCCTTGCGGAGTAGAGGATGACCGGGTCGCGCTCGTCGAGCGTGAGCGTCTCGCGGATCGTCCGCACCGCATCCTCGCGAGCGGTTTTCTTCAGCCCGTCCGACTTGTTTGCCGCGACGATGAACGGATACCCGCACTGGCGGAAGTAGTCACACATGTTCCGGTCGTCCGCGGTGGGCGCGTGGCGGCTGTCTACGATGAGAACGCAGAGCACGGGTCCCGCCTCGCGGTCTGCAAAGTAGTCCTCCATCATCTCGCCCCACCTCTCCCGCTCCTTCTGCGAGACCTTCGCAAAGCCGTAGCCCGGCAGGTCGACAAGGTACGCCTTCCCGTCTATCGAGAAGTAGTTGACGTGCGCGGTCTTGCCCGGGCTTTCGCTCACGCGGGCAAGCGAGTTGCGGTTGAGTATTGCGTTTATCGTAGAGCTCTTTCCGACGTTTGAGCGTCCCGCGAACGCCACCTTAGGCAGTCCGTCGCGGATAAAGCCGCTCTTTCCCGCGGCGGAGCGCAGGAATTCGGCGTTATGCAGATTTATCGGCATATTTTGCAGGCTCCTTGCTTCCTACGGGCAGAATGGCGGCCTTGAAGACGTCGAGCGCGCTCCCCGCCGTGATGAAGTTCAGCGCCGAGCGGACGGTCGGGTCTATCTCCGCAAGGTCGCTCTCGTTGTCCTCGGGTATTATCACCGTGCGGATGCCGTTCCGATACGCCGCCATCGTCTTTTCCTTGAGGCCGCCTATCGGCAGGACGCGGCCGCGAATGGTTATCTCTCCCGTCATGGCGACGTCCGAGCGGACCGGCGCGCCGAGGAGCGCCGAGCATATCGCCGTCGCTATCGTGACGCCGGCGGAAGGCCCGTCCTTCGGTATCGCGCCCTCCGGGAAGTGGATATGTATGTCCTTTGTCTTGTAGAAGTCCGGGTCTATGCCGAGCTCGTCCGCCACCGAACGGATATAGCTTATCGCGGCGCGGGCGCTCTCCTTCATGACGTCGCCGAGGTTGCCGGTGAGCTCTATCTTTCCGGTGCCCGGCATGACGCCGGCCTCGGTCTCAAGTATCTCTCCGCCGACAGACGTCCACGCGAGGCCGCAGACGACGCCCGCCTCGTCCCGCCCGCTCCGGCGCTCCGGCTTGTAGCGATGCGGCCCGAGAAGCGTCTCGAGGTCGCGCGCGCGGATGTGGACCGACTCCTCGCCGGAAGCCACCTGCTTTGCCGCCTTGCGGCATAGAGAGGCAAGCTCGCGCTCGAGGCCGCGGACGCCGCTCTCTCTCGTGTAGAGCGTGATGACGTCCCGTATGGCCTTGCTGTCGACGCGCATTGTCTTCGTGCTGAGACCGTGCTTTGCCATCTGCTTGGGAAGGAGATACTTCGTTGCTATCTTCATCTTCTCCTCGTCGGTGTAGCTCGAGAGCTCAATGACCTCCATTCGGTCAAGCAACGGACGCGGTATAGTGTCAAGGGTGTTCGCCGTTGTCACGAACAGCGTCTGCGAGAGGTCGAAGGGTATCTCTATGTAGTGGTCGCGGAAGGCGTGGTTCTGCTCCGCGTCAAGCACCTCGAGGAGCGCCGCGGCGGGGTCACCGTGGAAGTCAGCGCCGAGCTTATCCACCTCATCGAGAATTAGCACGGCGTTCTTCGAGCCCGCCTGCGCAAGCGCGTTCATTATGCGCCCCGGCATGGCGCCGACGTAGGTCTTGCGGTGGCCGCGTATCTCCGCCTCGTCGCGTATG
>CANPWY010000147.1 GCA_947585215.1 uncultured Clostridia bacterium | reverse complement strand
GCCGCGGGCGCGTACCATCCGGCGCTCGGGGACATGGCGCGCGGCGTTCTCATGCGCCGCCGCGCGGAGCGGGTGCTCCCGCCGTACCGCCACTCGAAGGAGGCGGCACTTTTCGTCGCGCGCGGAAGGACGTCCACCATGACGGGGCAGCACAGATGCAACTTAGAGCTTCTGGAGAAAGAATTTGACATAGGACGCCTCAAAGTCATCGAGCGGGACACACTCGAGGGTTTTGAGGTGGTTATATGACAATATCCTGCCCACGCGGCGGAGTCCGCCGGGAGAAATGAGGAGAAAAGATTGTTCTTAAAATCACTTCAACTGCAGGGCTTCAAGTCCTTTCCGGACAGGACGGTGCTCGACTTCGACAGAGGGATGAGCGCAGTCGTCGGTCCGAACGGGAGCGGGAAGTCGAACATCGCGGACGCGGTGCGCTGGGTGCTCGGCGAACAGTCAAGCAAGACCCTGCGCGGCGCGAAGATGGAGGACGTTGTGTTCAAGGGTACGGCGGAGCGCGGCCCCGTGGGGTACGCGGAGGTGTCGCTCGTCCTTGACAACGGCGACGGGACGCTTCCCATCGAGGCGGGCGAGGTTATGGTCACCCGCCGCTACTTCCGCTCCGGCGAGAGCGAGTATTACATCAACCGCGAGCCGGTGCGCCTGAGGGACGTCCACGAGCTCTTCATGGACACCGGCCTCGGCAGAGACGGATATTCGATAATAGGGCAGGGACGCATCGACGAGATACTCTCCACCCGAAGCACCGACCGCCGCGAGATATTCGAGGAGGCGGCGGGCATCTCCAAGTACAGGTACCGCAAGGAGGAGGCGGAGAGAAAGCTCGACGCCACCGAACAGAACCTCCTGCGGATAAACGACAAGATAGCCGAGCTGGAGCTTTCGGTGGGGCCGATGCGCGAGCAGGCTGAGACCGCGAAGAAGTACCTCGTGCTGCGCGACGATCTGCGCGTCGCCGAGACCTCCGTCTGGATGGCAACGCTCGAGCGGCTGAGACAGTCGGCGCAGAAGGCGCGAAGCGACCTCGCGATAGCCACGGAACAGCTCGAACGCGAGCAGGCCGAGCTGGACAGTCTCTACGCGCGCGCGGAGGCGCTCGCGGAGAAGATGACAAAGGGCGACGTCGAGGCGGAGGCGGCGCGCGCCGAGCTCTCAGAGTCCGAACAGCGGCTTTCGGCCGCGCGGAGCGAGGCGGAGCTTATCGAGGGACGCATAAAGAACCTCGAGGAGAACATCGAGCGCACGGCGGGCGAGCTCGAGGATGAGCGGACGCGCGAGAAGTCCCGCTCAGAGCAGATAGCAGACCGCGAGCGCCGCGCGCGCGAGTGCGAGGAGGAGGTGTCCCGGGCGGACGCTGAGATCTCCGAGCTCGAGCGGAAGATAAGCGAGATGCTTGCAAGCGAGGGCGAGATCGGCGGTAAGGCCGACGCCCTCGCGGCGAGAATAGCGGACGAGGACGCGGAGCTGTCACAGCTCCGTTTGGAGCTCGGTACGCTTGAAGCGGCGAACGCGGAGACCGAACGCCGCCGCTCGGAGGCGGAGAGCGGCCTCGAGTCAAAGCGGGCGGAGCTTTCCGCCGCCGAGGACGAATTTTCCGCAAAGAACAGAGAACTCGAGGAGGAGCACGGGCATCTTGAGGAGCTTGGAAACGCTATCTCCGGCTACGCGATGCGCCTCGAGCGCCGCCGCGCAAAGTTCGGCGGCCTCCGCGAGGAGAGCACGAAGCTGAGGATGAGCCTCGCGGCGGCGGACGACCGCATAAAGCTCCTCACAGATATGGAACGCGAGAACGAGGGAGCGCCCCGCGCGGTGAAGATGGTCCTCTCGGAGGCGGAACGCGGCGGCCTTCACGGCATACACGGTCAGCTCGCGCGGCTGATAAGCGCGGACGACCGGAGCGCCCTCGCCATAGAGACGGCGCTGGGGGCGGCGCTCCAGAACGTCGTCGTCTCCACCGAGGAGGACGCGAAGGAAGCTATCGCCTACCTCAAGCGCCGCGACGGGGGACGCGCCACCTTCCTGCCGGTCTCCGCGATACGCGCGCGGGACTTCGGGGAGAACGTCGCCGGAGAGAAGGGCTTCATCGGCGTCGCAAGCGAGCTCGTCACATGCGACGCGAAGTACCGCGACATAGTCTCGAACCTCCTCTCGCGCACCGTCGTCGTGGACAGCATGGATAACGCCATAGCTATGGCGCGGCGGCACTCACAGCGCTTCCGCATAGTCACCTCCGACGGACAGATAATCAACGCCGGCGGCTCGATGACCGGCGGCTCCGCCGGGCGCGGGACGGGAGTGTTGAGCAGGGCGAACGAAATAACGCGCCTCAGGACGGAGCGCGAAAAGCTCGCTCGGAAGCTTTCGGAGCAGGAGAAGACCGTGCGCGAAGCGGAGCGTGAGGTCACGGCGGCAGAGTATGAGAACAGCGTCGCCGAGGACGAGCGCCGCGAGGCGTCCGAGGCGGCGATACGCCTCGAGGGCGAGCTTCACACGATAGAGGCGCGGCTCGAGTCCGCGCGGGAAGCCGTCGCGTCGCTCGAGGGAGAGACGGCGTCCGCCGCGGAACGCCTGAAGGAGAATGCGGAGCGCGCGGCGGAGCTTTCGAAAGAGATATCGCGGCACGAGTCCGCGCGGGACGCGGCCTCCTCCGAGCTTGACAGGCTGAAGGAGGGGAGCGGCGAGCTTACCGAACAGCGCGGAAGCTTCTCCGAGAAGATGGCGGAGCTCCGCGAGAAGCGGAGCGCGGCGGCGGCAGAGCTCGAGTCGCTTCGCGGGAGCATAGAGGACTTCCGGAGGATGGGCGAGCAGTACGCGTCCGACACTCTGCGCCGCGAGGAGCAGATAGAGGAGTACCGAAAGGAAAAGGCTGGGCTCATGAACTCCGCCGGGGAGAAGCGCGGAGAGATAGCGGAGCTCGAGCGCGAGCGGGACGGGAAGAACGCCGCAGTCGAGGCACTTCGCCGCGAGCGTATGGCGACCGACGCGGAGAGGTCTGCCGTCGACCGCGACGTGCAGGAGCGGAACCGCTCGGTGGTGAACCTCACAAACGAGCGCGCGCGCCTCGAACAGCGCACCGGCGAGGCGGACATGCAGGAAAAGCAGATCCTCGACCGGATGTGGGAGAGCTACGAGCTGACGCCGCTCACGGCGGCGGAGGTCGCAAAGCCGGTAGAAAACTTACAGAGCGAACAGCGCCGGGCGGCCTCACTGCGCCGGGAGATGACGGCTCTGGGGCCGGTCAACATCGGCGCGATAGACGAGTGGGCGCGCCTCAGCGAGCGGTACGAATACCTCACGAGCCAGCGCGACGACGTTACGGGCTCCGCAGACGAGCTGAAGAAGATAATCGCGGAGATAACGGGCGAGATGAAGGAGATTTTTACCCGCGAGTTCGAGCGCATAAACGAGAAGTTCGGAGAGACGTTTGCGGAGCTCTTCGGTGGCGGAAAGGCTTCCGTCCGCCTTGAGGATGAGAGCGACGTGCTCGGAAGCGGCATAGCCATAGACGTCCGCCTGCCCGGTAAAACGACGCTCGCGATAGGCTCGCTCTCCGGCGGGGAGAAGGCGTTCGTCGCGACGGCGCTTTACTTTGCGATACTTAAGGTGCGGCCCACGCCGTTCTGCATAGTCGACGAGGTGGACACCGCGCTCGACGAGAGGAACGTCCTGCGCGCGGCGGCGTACATGAAGCGTCTCTGCGAGTCGACGCAGTTCATAGCGATAACACATAAGCGCGGCACGATGGAGGCCTGCGATGCGCTCTACGGAGTAACGATGCAGTCGCCGGGAGTATCGAAGATACTGCCGCTCAGCATAAGCGAGGTCGAGCGCGAGCTCGGCATGGAGCTGAAATAGTACGGAGGTAAGACGATGGGATTTTTTGACAAGATACGCAAGGGGCTCACAAAGACCAAAGAGGGCGCGGGCGGAAGGCTCCGCGGCATCTTCGGCGGCTACACAAAGGCGGGCGAGGAGTTCTTCGAAGAGCTCGAGGAGACGCTTATCCTCGCGGACGTCGGCGCGCCGGTGGCAATGAAGGCGACCGACGAGCTCCGCGAGCGCGCCAAGCGGGACAGGCTCGACTCGGCGGAGGAGCTCCGCGCGGAGTTTGAGAATATAGTCCTCGAGATACTGGAGAGCGGAAAGAGCGAGCCTAAGACCGGGTATCCCACAGTCATACTTGTCATCGGCGTCAACGGCGTGGGCAAGACCACGACGATAGGGAAGCTCGCCGCGCAGTACGTTGCGGAGGGAAAGAAGGTCCTGCTCTGCGCGGCGGACACCTTCCGCGCGGCGGCGGCGGATCAGCTCGAGATATGGGCGGAGCGCGCGGGATGCGGTATCGTCCGTCAGTCGGAGGGCTCCGACCCGGCAGCGGTCGTGTTCGACGCGTGCGCCGCGGCGAAGGCGCGCGGCGTGGACGTGCTCATTTGCGACACGGCGGGACGTCTGCAAAACAAGCAGAACCTCATGAACGAGCTGACAAAGATAAGCAAGGTCCTCGAGCGCGAAATGCCCGGCGCGGCGCGCGAGACCTACCTTGTCATCGACGCGACGACCGGTCAGAACGGCCTCGAGCAGGCAAAGCA
>CANPWY010000146.1 GCA_947585215.1 uncultured Clostridia bacterium | reverse complement strand
AATGCGGCTGTTCAGGCTTGACCCGCGCCTCTCCGCCGTGGCGGAGAAGATACCCGATGGGTGCCGCGTCTGGGACGTCGGGAGCGACCACGCGCGGCTGCCGGTGTGGCTTGCGGCGACGGGGAGGATAACTTCCGCCGTCGCAAGCGACATCGGGGAGATGCCGCTTGCGAGCGCGCGACGGACGGTCGAACGCTTCGGCGTCGCGGACCGCGTATCGCTCCGCCTCTGCGACGGCATTCCGCCGGACGCGCGCGGCGCGGCGGACGTGTTTGTCCTCGCCGGTATGGGCGGGAGCACCGAGGCGGAGATACTTCTCGCCGCGCCGTGGACGCAGGAGCCCGGGGTGCGGCTCGTCCTCCAGCCGATGTCCTCGCCGGAGGATCTGCGGCGCGTGCTGTACGGACTGCGCTACCGCGTCACCGGAGAGGACTATGTGCGCGACGGCGGGCGGCGTTACGTCATAATAGAGGCGGCGGGCGGCGGGGAGCCGGAGAGCTTCGACCGCGCCGACCTCGCGGCGGGAAAGCACATCCGCGACCCCGAACACATAGCGCGCTCGATAGAGCGCCTTACAAACGAGCTCGGCGGCGCGGACGAGTCGGCGCGGCGGGAGCTCACGGCGGCGATAGCGAAACTGAAAAATATTATGAACGAAACGGTGAAATTTACGGTGAGAAGGGCCGGCATCGGGGACGCGGAGACGCTTGCGCGCCTCGCGGCAAAGGTGTACGATGCGCCCGAAGGGGAGCTTGCGGAGGAATATCGGTCCGGCGTGAGGAAGGCGTCCCGGGCGATGTTCCTTGCGGAGAAGGACGGCGCGGCCATAGGCTTTATGGAGGCGTCGATGCGCCGGGAATATGTCAACGGCGCGGACGACGAACCGGTCGCGTTCTGCGAGGGCGTGTTCGTCGAGGAGGAGCACCGGAGGACGGGCGCGGCGAAGGCGCTCCTCGCCGAGGCGGAGAGGTGGGCGTCCGAAAAGGGCGCGCGCACCTTCGCGAGCGACAGGCCGCTCGAAAACGAGGTATCCGGCGCATGGCACGAGAGCGCCGGGTTCCGCGAGACGGAGCGCGTTGTGTACTACGCAAAGCCGTGCGAGCCGCGCGGGGGAGGCTTCGACGGGCGGTTCTGGGCGGCGCTCGACACGCTCGTCTCGGAGAGCGAAATAGTCATTGACCGCCCGAAAGGAAGCGCCCACCCTCGTTTTCCCGATATGATATACCCGCTCGACTACGGGTATCTGAAGGGCACGTCCTCGATGGACGGCGGCGGGATAGACGTGTTTGTCGGGTCGGCGGGCGGACGCTCGCCGGACGCCGTAGCCGTTATTCTCGACATGCTGAAGCGCGACAGCGAGATAAAGCTTCTCCTCGGCTGCACGGCGGAGGAGAAGGAGACTGTCCTGCGCTTCCTTAACGACAAAATGATGAGCGCCGTTTTGATAGAAAGAGAATGATCCGAGGTAAATTATGCCGATAGACGCGATATTTCTCACAGCCCTCACGCGCGAAGCCGCGGAGAGGGTCGTGGGTCAGAAGATAGACAAGATATTTCAGCCGGAGCGGGACGAGATAGTCATCGCCACGCGCGGCGCGGCGGGCTCAAACCGTCTGCTCCTCTCGGCCGCGCCCGGCTCCGCGCGGATGGAGCTTTTGCGCGAGAACCGCGAGAACCCCGCAGTGCCGCCGATGTTCTGTATGCTGCTGCGGAAGATACTCGGAAGCGGCGTTATCCGCGAGGTGCGGCAGTACCCCGGCGAGAGGATAGTCGAGATAGGCGTCGACGCCGTGGACGAGCTCGGCGAGCTGCGGAGGCGGCGCGTCCTGCTGGAGCTCGTCGGCAGGCAGCCGAACCTCGTCCTGCTCGACGAGGAGAGCAGGATAATCGACTGCATCCGCCGCGTCGAGGGGGACATCGCCGCAGGGAAGCGGCAGATACTTCCGGGACTGTTCTACCGTCCGCCCGAGCCGCAGAAGAAGCGCGACCCGCTCGCGCTCACGCCGGAGGAGACGGCGGAGATACTTGCGGGGTTTGACGACGGCGCTGCTATAGAGCGCGCGCTGATGGCGTCGTTTGCCGGTGTGTCGCCGCTCGTCGCGCGGGAGATAGCGGAGCGCGCGTCCGGAGACGTCGGGGGACGTCTCGACGGCGTGACGCGTGTCCGCACGGCGGAGACGCTATGCCGGATAGCGGAGCTCGCGAAGGGCGGCGGGCTCGAACCGTGGCTCCTCACAAAGGACGGGGAGCCGTGCGACTTCAGCTATCTCGAACTCACGCAGTACGTCGGCGGAGGGTACGAGTGCGCGCGGTGCGTGGGCTTCTCCGCGCTCCTCGGACAGTTTTACGCGAAAAGGGAGCACTCCGAGCGCATGCGCCTCCGCGCGCGGGAGATGACAAAGACCGTCTCGACCGCTCTCGAGCGCGCGACGCGCAAGCTCGAGACCCGCCGCATGGAGATGGCGGAGGCGAAGGACCGCGAACGCCTCCGCGAGACGGGCGACCTGCTGATGGCAAACCTACACCTGATAGGACGCGGCGCGAAGAGCGTCACCGTCGAGGACTTCTACGATGAGAATAACGCCCCCGTCGAGATAGCGCTCGACCCGCGCCTCACCCCACAGCAGAACGCGGCGAAGTACTACCGCGACTACGCGCGCCGCAAGAACGCGGAGAAGATGCTGAAGGGACTCATCGAGGAGGGCGAGACCGAGCAGACCTACCTCGGGAGCGTCCTCGGCGAGCTGAAGAACGCCGAGAGCGACCGCGAGCTCGCGGGCATCCGGGAGGAGCTCGTCAGCACCGGATACCTCCGTCCTCAGGGCGGACAGAAACAGCGCAAGAGCGCGGCGCTCCCGCCGAGGGAGTTCGTGTCGAGCGGCGGGTTCCGCATACAGGTCGGCAGGAACAACCTCCAGAACGACCACCTGACCCTCCGCGAGGCGCACAGGAACGACGTGTGGCTGCACGTCCGCGGAGCGCATGGAGCACACGTCCTGATACGCTGTGAGAACGAGGAGCCGGACGACGCCACCTACACCGAGGCGGGCGAGATAGCCGCGTTCTACTCCGACTCGCGGGAGGGTACGAACGTCGCCGTCGACTACACCCGCGCGAGATTTGTGAAGAAGCCGTCCGGGGCGAAGCCGGGCATGGTGGTGTACGACCCGTACTACACCATGTACGTCACGCCGGACGAGAAGAAGGTGCAGTCGCTTCGGGGAAGGGTGTGAGAGAATGGCAAAGACCGCCGGAACAAAGCTGAGAGTCCTGCTCGTCTACGAGATACTGAGGGAGAAGTCCTCCCCGGAGCGTCCTCTCACCGTGCCGGAGATACAGGAGGAGCTCGCGCGGCGCGGCGTGGAGTGCGAGAGAAAGAGCGTCTACTCGGACATCGGCGCGCTCTGCGACTTCGGCTACGAGATCGAGCAGAAGCGCGGCCGCGACGGGGGATACTTCCTGCGCGGACGGGACTTCGAGCTCGGCGAGCTGAAGCTGCTCGTGGACGCGGTGCAGTCCTCGAAGTTCATCACGCCGGAGCGGTCGCGGGAGCTCATAGCGAAGCTCGTCGCCCTCGCGGGCGAGCGCGACGCGGGAAGCCTCTCGCGGCAGGTGTTCATCACGAACCGCGTCAAGACCGCAAACGAGAGCGTGCTCCGGTCGGTGGACGCTATCCACACCGCTATCGCCGAGAACCGGCAGATAGAGTTTGACTACACCGACTGGGCGGTGAACTTCGGCCCGGGCGAGACCTTCGTGCGCCGCAGGCGCGGCGAGCGGAGGCGCGTAAGTCCCGCCGCGCTCGCGTGGGACGACGAGAACTACTACCTCGTCTCCTACGACTCCGCGCGCGGCGAGCGGAGAAACTTCCGCGTGGACAAGATGGAGGACATCGTTATCACGGACGAGCCGCGCGACCGCCGCTGGGACTACGGCGCTTTCGACCCCGGCGCGTACTCGCGCGAGATGTTCGGGATGTTCCACGGCGACAGGAGGCAGGTTAAGCTTCGCTTCGAGCGGCGCTTTGCCGGCGTCGCGGTGGACAGGCTCGGGCGGGACGTTCACGTCTCGCCGGACGGAGACAGTCACTTCCTTCTCACCTGCGAGGTGGAGGTAAGCCCGCAGTTCTTCGCGTGGCTCATAGGTCTCGAGGGCGGGGCGGAACTGCTCGAACCTCGGGACGCGCGGGACGCGCTGAAACGGCTCGTCGCGGCGGCGGAGGAGATGTACCGGTAGGCGGCGAGGTTCGTCAAAGTGTCGAAATTTGAAGTATTGAAAAAAACATCTTGCAATCCGTCGCAAATCGTGGTATCATAAGCAAAGATTTGAAGGGGGGAGAGCTATGCTGCTTCGACCGTGCTTATGGAAAGCGTTTGCGGCGGGACGAAACGGAATAGCTGTTTCTTCTTTCGGAAAGCATTTTTATTCTTATTTTTAAGGATAAAGGTGCTATTTTTTTTGCGCCGCTTCCGGCGGCGCGGGAGAAACCTTATAGGGAGGAAAGAAAAATGGCAAAATTCAAGATCCCGGAGGAAGGACTTCGGGACGCGAGACAGCTCGGCATACCGCGTATGCTGATACTCGGCCTCCAGCACATGTTCGCCATGTTCGG
>CANPWY010000145.1 GCA_947585215.1 uncultured Clostridia bacterium | reverse complement strand
ATCATGAGCCTCGGCGTACAGTTCGTCATACTCGGAACGGGCGAGCAGGGCTACGAGCAGTTCTTCTCGAGCGCGGCACAGCGCTACCCCGGCCGCATCGCGAGCTGCATCACCTTCTCGGATAGCCTCGCGCGGCGGATATACTCCGGCGCGGACATCTTCCTCATGCCTTCGCAGAAGGAGCCGTGCGGCCTCAGCCAGATGATAGCCATGCGCTACGGCACCATTCCGGTCGTCCGCGAGACCGGCGGCCTCAAGGACACCGTCGAGCCGTACAACGAGTTCGAGGGCACCGGCGCGGGCTTCACGTTTGCAAACTACAACGCGGACGAGATGGTCCACGTCCTGTGGCTCGCGACTCAGCTCTACCGCGACAACCGCGCCGAGTGGGAAAAGATGATGGTGCGCGACCTCGGCCGCGACTTCAGCTGGACGAAGAGCGCACTCGAATACCGCAAGCTCTACCGCGACATCACCGGCAAGCGCTGAGCGAGGCAAAACGCAAATAATAAGAAGGCGGAGAGGGATATTCCCTCTCCGCCTTTGTCTGTCATAGAGTTTTGACGGACTTTGCGGGGCTGTGCCGCCCCGAGCCCATCTAGCGGGGCAGACCCCGCAGGAATCTGCGGGGGCGAGACCCGCGTCCCCTCAGCGGGCGGAGCCCGCGACCTCTTTATCTATACGAAGTAAAACTTCGAGGTTTAATGCGGAACCTGGCGGTTCCGAGGGCATTGCGGGGCTGTGCCGCCCCGCACCCCTGCGTTACTTTTTGCTCGCGCAAAAAGTAACCAAAAAACGCGCTTAAGGGAGAGGGCAAAGCCCTCTCCCTTAAAAATTCCTCTCCTGAATACGACACACAACCGCAACCCACATAACAGGACGAGCTCTGCATCAAACAAATCTATCGTCCCACCGGGTGAGTTTCTGGGGAGAACATAAAACTTTCCCACTATATTCGACGATATCGAACGATTCCTGCGTAGTAGATACAAAAAGTCCGGTCCTACGCTCACACTATAAGCGTAATGCAGAGACTACCCCAAGAAAATGGAACTTTCGGTTCTAGTCGAAAGTATAAGCGGAGACGCGTGTACTAAGCTACGGACTAATGTGTGGCGTGTTAAAGACTTTCCGGTCAAAGGAAAGAGGGGTACAAAGGGGAGAAAACCTATGGTTTTCTCCCCTTTGTGTGCTTTTTGGTTACTTTTTGCACAAGCAAAAAGTAACGCAGGGGTGTGGGGCTGCAAAGCCCCACATGGGGCGCGGGGGCGCAGCCCCCGCAAGGCAGTGTGAGGCTCTGCCTCACTCAGGGACGCGGGGGTCGCCCCCGCGGATACCCGCGGGGCCTGCCCCGCTATACCGGTGTGGGCTTTGCCCACTTGCTTGCGGGGCCTCCCCGCTATACGGGAGTGGGGCGCATGCCCCACATCTGACCGTGAGGCTCTGCCCGCTTGGGCGCGGGGCAACCCCCCGCAAAGCCCGCAGCTTCGCTGAGATTCGTCGCGACTTACTTTACTACTATTACCCGCACCTTGCCGTTTGCCGTGTACACGTCAAACTTGTCGCTCTGAGCGCGGGCGGCGCTCACCATCTGAGGCACACTACCACTGAAGTCGCTCGGTGACATGAAGCCGCCGACGCTCTCAATGAACACCTGCACGCCGGATGCTATCGGCACACGCTTTCCGTCGAGCACGACCGCCGACGAGCCGTCGAAGTCGGCGCGGCCGATCTCGTACTTCTCCTCGAGAGCCTTCGCCTCCAGCATACGCTCGTCCGTCTTGCCGGCGGCACTTGTGTAGTTTCCCTTCAGAACGCCCGCCCAGATATAATAGTAGTTCTGCTCGCCCACGTTTTCACGCAGTCCGGCGGGCATTATCAGCGACGGACGCGCCGGAGCCTCGGTACTGCCGTTGGCGTTCTCAAGCGTTATTTCCCGCTCGGTATTCATTACTTCGGTGGTGCCGACGAATCCGACCGATACGGACTCCGTCCTGTAGCTCATCCTGCCGTACTCGTACCGGTCGCCGGTCACGTCTCCGAATATGACGAGGTTCGCACTGCCGTCCGAATTGCGCCCGACGTGGACTATATCCTTCGCCGCGACGGTGTTCGCCGTGATGTCCGAGCGGGATATGCGCACCGGCAGGACGCCCGCCGCCGCGCGCTCGTACAGCGCGCAGTCGGGCGCGAGCGCTTCACCGCCGAGGGTCATCTTCTCAAGGTCGAGATCCTTGTCCGGCGCGCTGTTCTTCACGACGGACGCCTTCGGTGCACCCTTTCCGTCTACCGAGACCTCAACGAGTTCGCCCGTCTCTACCTTTTCAAGCTTCATCGGGATCTCCGGCCCGCCGACAAACTGCACCGAGCTGCCGGTGTACATCCCAACCGCACTGCTTCCGTCAGGAGCCTTCGCCCCGGCGATGCGCCCGTCCGCCGCGAAGAGCAGGCAGAGGCGGGCGTTCGGCTTGAACGCCGCGACGCTCTCCTTCGCGCAGGGCGCGAGAGGGATCATCTCACCGTAGACGCGTATACTGCTCGGCGCGGCGCTGTTCGGGACGGCGTAGGTGTAGACCGCGTTCAGCCGAAAGTCGCTCACCACGACCGAGCCTCCCGGAACATAGCTCAGCACGTCGTATTCCGAAAGCGCGGAGAACTCAGTCTCCGCGCCGTTCTTGTATATCCTGACACCGCTCGGCGCTCCGAGCGCCGCGAGGACCTCGCTCTGCATGTCCCCCGGCTCGTATACCGCCACCGACGCCTCGCCGTACAGGGCGACGACGCTCGTCACCCTGCCCCGGCTGTCCGTCTCAAGCCGCAGTGTGTCGCCGTAGCTCAGATCGTCACGTATGGCGCCGAAGGTCGTGGCGCCGGCGTCCTCGCCGTCCTTATTCGCGTAGGCGACGGTGTCCGCCGCGACCTTGTAGACCGTCCCGTCCACCGCCGTGACCTCGTCGCCGGAGTAGTAGGCGAAGGTTATCGTCACCGACTTGCCGCTCTCCTCAAGCGCCTCGGCGCGGAGTATCGTGCCGCCGTCCTTCGAGAGCGTCACCTTATAGCGACGGCCGACGTCGTTCCGTGTGAGACCCGCGGCGTTCGCGAACGTCCCGGTATAGCCGTACAGCGAGACGCCGTCCGCACTCACGTCGGCTATGACGGCGGAGGCTATCGTCTCGCCGATGAGCCCGTCGATGATGTGCGTACCGTCCGCCTTGGCGGCAAAGAGGGAGTTGTAGAAGATGCGCGCGCCGTCCGCCCGCGTCACCGGCTGTTCGGCGGTGAGCGTCACCCCGTCGCTGAGGCCGCTCTGCGACGCTTTAGTCATATAGTCGGCGGGCCAGTTGTAGCCGACCGTCTCGTTGCTCCAGCCGAGCGCACGGAGGACTATCGTCACCGCCTCGTCGAATTTAATGGTCGCGTTCGGACGGAAGTCGCCTTCGCTGTAGCCGTTGACAAGCCCCAGTCCGCCGTTCTCCGTCTTCTTTGCGGCGTAGTTGATGTAACCTGCCGCCCAGTGACCGCTCGTGACGTCGGTGAAGATGGTGTAGCCCGAGTAGAGCTCCGCCGCATCCCCGCCGCCGAGCATCATCACGACGAGCTTCGTGAACTCCGCGCGGGTGAGGGCTTGGTTCGGGCGGAAGGTTCCGTCCGCATAGCCGTCTATTATGTCGAGCTGCTGCAAGAGCTCCAGCTTTGCCGAGAGCTCGCCCGACGGCACGTCTCCGAACGCGGCCGCCGCCGGCACAAGTCCCACGACGAGCGCCGCCGCGAGCAGGAGCGAAATCAACCTTTTTTTCATCACTTTTCCTCCCTCATTACTCATTCCTCAGAGCTTCGACCGGCTGCAGGCGGCTTGCCCTTATCGCCGGGTAGACGCCGAAGCCCACGCCGAACGCCACGGACACAAGGAACGCCACCACAAGTATGTACACCGGCGGCGCGAGTATCGTGTCAAGGATGAGCTTACCCGCGACCACCGTTCCGATGCACCCCACTATCATGCCTATCAGTCCGCCCATCGTCGAGACCATCGACGCCTCTATGAGAAACTGCGTGATTATAGCCCTTCTCGGAGCACCTATCGCCTTGCGTATGCCGATCTCGCGGGTACGCTCGGTAACGGTGACGAGCATGATGTTCATTATTCCTATGCCGCCGACGAGCAGTGAAATAGCCGCTATCGAGCCGAGCAGGACCGCCTGCTCCGCAAAGCCCTCGGTCTGGCTCGCCTGCCAGGAGCTGTTCGAGTAGACGTCGACATAGCCGTTGTTAGTGTCTATCTTCGTCTCGAGGAAGGCGCGGATGCGTCCCATAGCCTCCTCTATGACGTCGCTCGACGCCGCCTTGACGAGGAACTCGTAGGACGACGAGCTGCTTCCGCTCGATTTGTTGACGCGTTTCTCGAGCGTATACGGCACGATGACGACATTATCCTGATACGAGCCGCCGTACTCCTCACTCACGCCCTTCGACGCGTACACGCCTATGACGGTGTACTCGTCGCCCGAAATGGTTATCTTCTTGCCCACCGGGTCGGCATAGTTGAAGAGGTCCGCCGCGACCTTGCTGCCGAGCACGCAGACGCGGTTGAGCTTCTTCACGTCGAGATAGCTGAT
>CANPWY010000144.1 GCA_947585215.1 uncultured Clostridia bacterium | reverse complement strand
AGGAGGCGCACGGCGTCCGCGCCGCAGAAGACGTCTCCGTTGGCTATGACCGGTATCTTCACCGCGCGCTTCACGTCCCGCGCGGCGTCTCTGTCCGAAAGTCCGCTGTAAAGCTGTGTGCGCGTGCGCCCGTGGACGCACACGGCGGAGACGCCGAGCCGTTCCGCGAGCTGCGCGAGCTCGACGCAATTGCACGAGCCGGAGTCCCAGCCCTTCCGCATCTTCACCGTCACCGGAACGGGCGATCCCTCGAGCACGGCGTCTATCACGCGCGCGGCACGGTCGAGGTCGCGCATGAGCGCGCAACCCTCGCCGTTGTTTACGATCTTGCCCATCGGGCATCCCATATTGATGTCTATCACGTCCGCGCCGCTTATATCCGCGGCTATTTTTGCGCCCTCGCGCATGACCTCTGGCTCGGAGCCGAATATCTGCGCGGCGGACGGATGCTCGTCCCCCGCGATATGCAGAAGCGCGCGGGACTTTTTGTCGCCGAAAGTGAGCGCCTTCGCGCTCACCATCTCTGTGCAGGTGTACTCCGCGCCGTATTCGCGGCAGACGGAGCGGAACGCGAAGTCGGTGACGCCCGCCATCGGCGCGAGAAGCACTCTCGCGCCGAGGAAGCCGGTATTCTCCTTTTTTGCAGACGTCTCCATCGTATTCCCCCGGAAATATCGAAGCGCTTTCCCCGCGGGAAGCGCCCCGCGAGTACGTGACATTATAGCACAACCGAAGCCGCATTGCAAGCGTGCCCGGCGTCGGCGAAGTCCCCGCGTTTTTTGTGCCGTCGACGGCTCCGGCGGACTGTCCGCGTATCGAAAACGCCGTCGCCGGGGAAAGCTACCGACAAATCTCTGTTTGTGAGGTACACGATATGAAAGTGACTTTTTTTGACGCAAAGCCCTATGACCGGCTCTACTTCGAGCCGATGCTCGCGGACGCCGGCATAGACGTGAAGTTCTGCGAGTACCGTCTGTCCCCCGAGACCGCCGCGCTCGCCGCCGGCTCGGAGGCGGTCTGCATCTTCGTCAACGACGATGCCGGCTCGGAGACGATAGATGCGCTCGTCCGCGCCGGCGTGAAGCTGATAGCGCTCCGCTGTTCGGGTTACAACAACGTCGACTTCGGCGCGGCGGAGGGCCGCGTCCGCGTCGTGCGGGTACCGGCGTACTCGCCCGCCGCCGTCGCGGAGTACGCGGCGGGGCTGATGCTCGCGACGAACCGCAAGATACCCCGCGCCTACGCGCGCGTGCGGAGCGGGAATTTCAGCATCAACGGCTTTCTCGGCTTCGACCTAGAGGGACGCACCGCCGGAGTCGTCGGCACCGGCAGGATAGGAAAGAAGTTTATCGCGATATGCCGGGGCTTCGGGATGAATATAGCCGCTTACGACGCATACCCCGATCCCTCGCTCGACGTGGAATATCTGCCGCTCGAGGAGCTCGAGTGCCGCGCGGACGTGATAAGCCTGCACTGTCCGCTCACCGATGAGACGCGCCACATGATAAACGCCTCAGCGATCGAGCGGATGAAGGACGGCGTCATACTGATAAACACCTCGCGCGGCGGGCTCATCGACACCACGGCGCTCCTCGACGGTCTGAAATCAAAGAAGATAGGCGGCGCGGGGCTCGACGTCTACGAGGAGGAGGAAGCCTACTTCTACGAGGACCTTTCCAACGAGGTCATAACCGACGAGGAGCTGCTTCAGCTCCTCGCCATGCCGAACGTCATCCTCTCCTCGCACCAGGCGTTTTTCACCGAGGACGCCATGCGCGCTATAGCCGAGACCACCGTCGCGAGCCTTCTCGCCTTCCGGGACGGAAGAGAGCTTGAAAACGAGCTGCGCTTCGAGCGCGGCGGCGAGCTTGCCTTTGCCGGAAAGTAGTGTGAAGCGTTTTACCTTACAAGATTCTCTTCGAATAGACATCCTGTAATGTTTTTCACTTCACAGCATGTTTCGCACGTTCTGCCCCTCGGAGAAATTCCGAGGGGCAGATATATTTGCCAAATCTCCGCTTTTATGCTATAATCACAGAGCTTATTAAACTTTGACCTCGGAGGTATCTGTTCCTTATGGGCATAACTATCGGCATTGACATCGGCGGGACTACGACGAAGATTGTCGGCATCGGTCAGGACAAGAGCATCATCACCCCGATGATGGTCCGCGCAAACGACCCGGCCGCGTCGCTCTTCGGCGCGTTCGGCAAGTTTATAGACGAAAACTCGCTTTCCATATCGGACGTTGACCGCGTCGCGCTCACCGGCGTCGGCGCTTCCAGCGTCTCAAAGAAGATATACGGCATCCCCACCTGCCGCGTTGAGGAATTTCTCTCCAACGGACTCGGCGGGCTGTTCCTCTCCGGCCTGGAGGACGCGATAATCGTCAGCATGGGTACCGGAACGTCCTTTGTCCGCGCCCTCGGAGACGGCACGGTGACGCATATCGGCGGCACCGGCGTCGGCGGCGGAACGATACGTGGGCTTGCCGACCAGCTCCTCAAGATCCGCGACTTCGACGTGCTCGTTGAGACCGCGAGGGACGGCGACCTCTCGAAGGTCGATCTCTCCGTCGGGGACATCTCGCGCGGCAAGATACCCGAGCTCTCCCCGAACGTCACCGCCTCCAACTTCGGCAAGCTGAGCGACCGTGCGGAGAAGCAGGACATAGCGCGCGCCATCTTCAACCTTGTCTTCCAGACTATTGGAATGCTCTCGGTGTTCGCGGCGCGCGGCTTCGGCTCCGCCGAGGTCGTGCTTATCGGTAATCTCACAAGCATCCCCTACTGCCATGAAATACTCGGCGGCGTGGGTCAGAAGGTGCGCGGCTTCGGCTTCATCATCCCAGAGCACTCGGAGCACGGCACCGCCGTCGGAGCCGCGCTCGCCGTGATAAACGGGCGCTCAAGCGTCGAGCTGTGAAAAGCGTGAAGGGACGCTTTGCCCCGAGTCCCAGCGGCAGGATGCACCTCGGCAACGTCGCGGCGTATCTGCTCGCGTGGCTCTCGGCAAAGAGCGCCGGCGGGAGCATCGTCCTCCGCATAGAGGACCTCGACCGCGGGCGCTGTCGGAGAGAATACGCCGAACAGGCGGCGCGCGACCTCGACACGCTCGGCCTCACGCCGGACGAGGGCGGCGTCTTCGCGCCGTACATGCAGAGCGGACGCGGCGAGGTCTACGCGGCGGCGCTCGAAAGGATAGAGAGCCGCGCGGAGGTCTATCCCTGCTTCTGCACGCGCGCAGAGCTCCACGCCGCCTCCGCGCCGCACGCCTCGGACGGCACGCCGGTGTACGACGGGCGCTGCCGCCGTCTTTCCCCGGACGAGATAAGCGAGCTTATGAAGACGCGCTCCCCCGCGATGCGCCTCGCCGTCCCGGACATAACGGTGTCCTTTGAGGACAGGCGGCTCGGGCACGTGTCACAGCGGCTCGCGCGAGAGTGCGGCGACTTCGTGCTCCGCCGCTCGGACGGGACATACGCCTACCAGCTCGCCGTCGTCGCGGACGACATCGACATGGGTGTGACCGAGGTCGTGCGCGGAAGCGATCTTGCTTCGTCCACGCCGCGACAGATATATCTTTACGGCCTGCTCGGCGCGGAGCCGCCGGAGTACGCGCACACGCCGATGCTCGTCGCGCCGGACGGACGGCGGCTCGCGAAGCGCGAGAAGTCGCTCGATCTCGGGAGCCTGCTCGCGACAGCGCCGCCGCAGCGCATCATTGGGGCGCTCGCGCACCTGCTCGGGATAATCGACCGACGGGAGGACGTCCTGCCGCGCGACATTATAGGAGATTTTTCGTGGGACAAAATCACCAAGACCGATATTGTAATAGATAATGAGGTCTTTTTGCGCGATTTATCGACAAAATAGTTCTGTTTTTAGCTAAATACATTCCCTGCCGCGGGCGGTCAGCTATAACGGCATCCAACAGTGCACAATATGCGCCGAAATCGTTGCAGACTTCGGCGCATACCAGAGAATATTTTGAAATTACGAGAGGAGAAGTTACAATGGAAAAGGTCTACGAGACACTGAAAAAGTGCGGGGTCTACTACCTCGCCACCGTCGAGGGCGACACGCCGCACGTCCGTCCCTTCGGCGCGCTCGCGCTCTTCGAGGGGAAGGTCTACATCCAGACGGGCAAGGTGAAGGCGGTCGCGCACCAGCTCAAGGCGAACCCGAAGATCGAGATAGCGGGCATGTTCAAGGGCGGCTGGGTCCGCATTTCGGCCGAAGCCGTGCTCGACGAACGCATCGAGGCGCAGGAGGCGATGCTCGACGCGAACCCCGGCATCCGGAACATGTACAAGGCCGGAGACGGCAATACCGAGGTCTATTACCTCCAAAACGGCACGATGCAGGTGTTTGGACGGGAAGAAACAGAGAATATCCGCTTTTAGTGAGGTAATTTCCGCTAAAATACCCCTTTAATGTATTGTAAACGGAAACATCTCAAAGTATTATAGTACATAGATAACGGTGTTCAATCCGGACATACACTATCATATAAAGGGGAAAGAACTATGAAAGAATCAAAGTACGATGCGCTCAAGATAGAAAATCAGATTTGCTTCCCGCTCTATGCCGGATCCCGTGAGATCATCAAGCGGTACAAGCCGTATCTTGACGAGCTTGGCCTTACCTACACCCAGTACATCACCATGATGATACTCTGGGAGGA
>CANPWY010000143.1 GCA_947585215.1 uncultured Clostridia bacterium | reverse complement strand
TATTTCCGCGACGGCGCGGCCGAGGGCAAGACCCTCGCAAAGCGCGGCCCGGCGGCGGGAAGCTCCGCCGTCGGAGAGCCCTCCGCACCGGCGTCCGCCGAGAGTACGGGCGCAGAGCCGAGCGCGCTTCCCGCGTCCGGCGCGAGCGCCGGGTCGGACGGCGGCTCGAGCGCGGAGCCGAGCGCCGAAGGAAGCGGCGAACCCTCGAGATAAACCGTCATATTATATACCAAAGCATACACCGAAAAAGGGGGAGAGGATACCGTGAAAATCGAGTACGGATCGTTCATATCGCCGGCGGACAGCATAGTTATTGCGACGCTCACGGTGCTGCCGGACGGAGAGCCGAAGGGCGTCGTCCAGCTCGCGCACGGCATGGCGGAGCACAAGGAGCGATACCTGCCGTTCATGAAGTATCTCGCGTCGAAGGGCTATCTCTGCGGGATAAACGACCATCGCGGCCACGGAAAGAGCATCCACGCCGAGCCGGGCTACTTCGGTGAGAACGGCGGCTCCGCGCTCGTTGAGGACATGCACAAGCTCACCTCGATACTGAAGCGCGGGCATGAGGACCTGCCGTTCTTCCTCTTCGGCCACAGCATGGGGTCGCTCGCGGTGCGGGCGTACACAAAGAGGTACGACAATGAGCTCGACGGCCTCGTCGTCTGTGGATGTCCCTCCGGCAACCCGGCGGCAAACGCCGGTCTGAAGCTCGTTCGGGCGATAGCGAAGGTCAAGGGCGGCCACGCATACAGCAAGTTCGTGGAAAATCTCGCGGGCGGCGGCTTCAACAAGCGCTTTGAGAACGAGGGGAGCTCGTCGGCGTGGCTGAGCGTGAACCTTGAAAATAGGAAGGCGTTCGAGGCTGACCCGCTCTGCGGCTTCACATTTACACTCAACGGCTATGAGGCGCTGATGTGGCTGATGTGTGAGACCTATTCAAAGAAGGGCTGGGCGATGAAGAACGCCGGTCTGCCGATACTCTTTGTCTCCGGCGCGGACGACCCGTGCGGCATCAGCCCCGAGAAGATAAAGGAGGCGGCGGAGCACATGGCGTCCGTCGGATATAAGCTTCCCACCGTGAAGCTCTGGGACGGCATGCGCCACGAGATACTGAACGAGACTGACCGCGAGCAGGTGTATGAGTACGTCTGCGGCACCTTCGACGTCTGGGCGGAGAAGAAGTAACAAAAATCGAAGCGAAGGAATATCCTGCCACAGACGGCGCTTTGCCGTCCGCGGCAGGATATTTGTCTAAAGGGCGGGAACAATAACCGAAAGACGGCGCCGTCCGTCCCGGCCGCCCGGCGCTTCGAGCGGCGCGCGGACGCTTGCAAAATCGGGGGAGGGAAACCATGCGTGTCGCGGTAGAGGGTGAAGGGAAGGACCGGTTCATAGAGGAAGCCCGCCGCAGACTCGGCCTGAAGGACGTCGAGTTCTGCGGCGGGCAGGACCGGCCGGACGCTCTGCTGCTCCTCGGCAGCGGCGCGGGGCCGGAGTACGGCGCGGAGGTGGCGGTGCTTCCCGGCGACGCCGCGCCGGTGAAGGCGCGGTGCGCCGTGAGCTACGGCATGAGCCCGAAGGACACCGTGACCGTCTCGAGCGTGGGGGACAGACAGCTCCTCCTCTCGGTGCAGAGGGAGTTTGAAACCCTCGGTGGCGGGCGGGTGCTGATACAGGAGTTCCCGCTCGACTGGGAGATGTCGCCCCACAGCGCTCTGCCTATCGCGGCGCTCGGCCTTATAACGGGAGAGCTCGGAGAGGCGGTTTACGCCGCGCCGTAGAGTACTTCCTCGGCAGACTCCTCGCACTCGCGGCGGGTGTCCCCACTGCAAACGAAGTGTCCGCTCAGATATGCCTCGTAGTGACCGTTCACGTTCCTGATGCTTATAACTTCCGCCATTTTCCTTATCTCCTTTCCGAGACGTATGCGTCTGATGCCTACTGTGATTTGATATGCCGCCATTGGCAGCGTGACTAAGAGAAGCGTCGCGTCGATGTGTCCGTCCGAGCCGCCCGCCGCTACCGTCGCAAGTACCGAGACGGCGAGGAGGGCGAGCCCGAGGGAGATGTCGCGTTTTGCCTGTTTCATTCTCTCAACCTCCTTTGTGACTCTATCATAGCAGAGCAGATGTCCCAAAAAACGGACTTCCAAAAAACTTTTCTGAAAAATCCGAAAAAATTTTCGATACATAAGAACCGCCGTTTCCTCCGCGCCGGGACGCGGATAATATTGACTGCACAGGGGTTCAGTGGTAAAATAAACAGAGCGACACGGTCGGATATTCGATTCGGAGGTGTGTTATGGCTGACGCGAAGAAGTATCTCACGGCGGAGTACAGGGAAAAGACCTGGGTGATCTGCGAGTCCTTCCTTGACGATATGTTTCTGCTCGAGGGCGAGGATTCAGCGCTCCTCATAGACACCGGCACCGGCATCGGCGACCTCAGAGGTTACGTCGAAACGCTCACCGACAAGCCGGTGACGGTCGTGCTCACCCACGGCCACGTAGACCACGCGGGCGGCGTGCGGCAATTCGATAAGGTGTGGGTCCACCCGGACGACTTCGAGGCGGTGCGCACGCTCACAGTCGAGGCGCGGCGCGGCTACGCCGCAAACTTCCTCGAGTCGTTTCACAAGCGCGGCGGTGAGCCTCCGTTTGAGCTCGATGACATAACCGATTATTCCCGGGGACTTCCCGAGCTGCTTCCGCTCGAGGACGGACATATCTTCGACCTCGGCGGACGGGAGGTGGAGGTCATACACACTCCCGGTCACACGCCGGGCGAGGTCGTGCTTATCGACCACGGGGCGCGCATACTCTTCTCGGGGGACGCAGCAAACCCGAACCTCCTCATGAACTTCCCAAACTGCCCGCCGATAGAGACGGCGCTTTAAGCGCTTCTCCGCGTACAGGCGAGAGAGAGCGAGTTTGACGCGAACTTCAACGGTCACATCCCCGTCATGGACGGGAAGACATGGCCGCTTCCCGACGGCGTCCTCAGCGACTGCATAGAGTGCATGAAGGGCGTCATGGACGGCTCCGTTACGCTTGAGACGGCGCCGGGGATGTTCGGACGCGCCCCGCGCACCGTCGCGAAGTACGGCAAGGTCATGATAAGCTGTGACCCGAACAATATCTATATAAAGGACTAGACTGTATGCAGGCTGTTGTCGGTGGCATAAATACGAATTACGAACTGGTGGGCGAGGGCGAACCGCTCGTGCTCCTGCTTCACGGATGGGGCTCGAGCCTCGAGCCGTACCGCCCGACGGTGGCGGTGACGGCGGAGAAGTACCGCACGGCGGCGCCGGATTTCCCGGGCTTCGGCGGCTCGTCCGAGCCGCCGGACGCGTGGCGCGTGGACGACTATGCGGACTGGACGGAGAAGCTCGTCGCGTTCCTCGGCGCGGAGCGGGTCATAATTTTCGGACACAGCTTCGGGGGAAGGGTCGCGATAAAGCTCGCGAGCAGAGAGAGTCTTCCGTTCACGCTCGAGCGGCTGGTGCTCATCGACAGCGCCGGCATCATCCCTGAAAAGAGCGCCGGAGATAAGCTGAAGGCCAAGATGTACAAGGCGGGGCGCTCGGTGATGACCTCCGCGCCGATGAAAAAGCTCTTCCCGGACGCGGTGGAGAGTATGCGGCGGCGCGTCGGCTCCGCCGACTACAACGCGGCCTCTCCGCTGATGCGGCGGGTGCTCGTGAACACCGTAAACGAGGACCTTGAGCCCCTGCTTCCGATGATAAAGGTCCCGACGCTCCTTGTGTGGGGCGAGAACGACACGGCGACGCCCCTCTCGGACGGAAAGACGATGGAACGCCTCATTCCGAACGCGGGGCTCGTCACACTGAAGGGCGCGGGGCACTACTCTTTCCTTGACGACAGGTACACATACGAGAGGGTCATCAGATCCTTTCTGAAGATAGGGATGGCATAGATGGTTTTGACGGTTTATATCCTTGCGGCCGTTATCTGGGCGATAACGGCGTATGAGACGCTCCGGCATGAGCTTCACATGTTCCAGCAGAGCGGCTACAAGATAAAGACATACTTTTTGCGGACGTGCGAGAAGCCGAAGGCTTTCCTTCCGTATCCGTTGCTTGTGGCGGCAAACCTCGCGGCGCTCGTGGTATACCGCTATGGATACGGCGTCTTCGGCGTCATGGCCTCGGCGCTCGCGTGCGGGATATTCGCGTTCTTTATGATGCCGAAGACCGCAAAGAAGCCGCTCGTGTGGACGGCGCGAGTGAAGCGTCTCGCCGCGGTCTGCGGCGTGCTGTTGCTTGCGTCGGCACTGCTTCCGGCGTTCCTGCTGCCGAGATACGCGGGCGAGCTGTGGAGCGGCCGCGCGCACTTCATCTGCGCGTTTGTGACAGCGCTCACGCCGTGCGTCGTCTCGCTTGCGTGCATCATCAACTCTCCGATGGAGAAGGCGATAAACAATAAGTACATCAACGAGGCGCAGCGTATCCTCGCGGACATGCCGAACCTCACCGTCGTCGGCGTCACCGGCAGCTACGGCAAGACGAGCGTGAAGAACTACCTTGCGGCGCTCCTTTCCGCTAAGTACAACACTCTCGCGACACCGGAGAACTACAACACTACGCTCGGCGTCGTCCGCACTGTCCGCGAGAGACTGAAGCCCACGCATGAGGTCTTCGTCTGCGAGATGGGCGCGAGGCACGTCGGGGACATCAGGGAGATATGCGAGCTCGTGCATCCCGACTGCGGCATCATCACCGCCGTCGGCGAACAGCACCTTGAGACCTTCGG